>CAYXKD010000038.1:0-18580 GCA_964464625.1 uncultured Syntrophomonadaceae bacterium | reverse complement strand
ACCAGATCGCTAAAAAGGTCAAATTCCACTGTTCATCCCTCCTTTACCTTGCAGAGTTTACTGCTCTTCTCCCGTTGGGAAAAGTACAGCAATCTAACAATATATATATGTTTAACAGGAGGCAATATTACCCTGAAGGATAAAAAAAGCACTGCGGCCGGCGGGGCGCAAAGGATGGGGGCAGGACTTGGGGGGGGTGGTGGCAGGTCATGAGAGAGGATGGATCACAAAAACTAGCTTTTCAAGACCTGACCCCGTTTGGGTGACCCCCATCGGGTTCGGGAGGGGGGACCCCCATCGGGGAGGGGTAAAAACTAGCTTTTCAAGACCTGACCCCATCGGGTTCGGGAGGGGTGACCCCCATTGGGGGGGGGTTATTTTTCTGCTTTTTTGGCGCGCTGCATAAGTTCTTCGGCGGCCTGGCGGGGGTGTTTGCCCTCAAAAAGGATGCGGTAGATCTCCCTTGTGATGGGCATATCCACGTCCATTTCGCGGGAGAGCCCGGCGGCGGCCCGGGTGGTGTTGACTCCTTCAGCAACGGTTCGCATGCCGGCGGCAATCTCACTCCAGCGCCGGCCCCGGCCCAGTTCAAAACCGACAGCCCGGTTGCGGCTGTGGGGGCTGCTGCAGGTAACATAGAGATCGCCCAGCCCCGCAAGGCCGGCAAAGGTGCTAGCCTTGGCGCCCAGGGCGGTCCCCAGGCGGGTCATCTCGGCGAGGCCGCGCGTCACCAGGGTGGCTGCGGCATTGTCACCCAGCTCCAGCCCGTCGACAATCCCCGCGCCCAGAGCGATGATGTTTTTCAGGGCACCGCCCAGCTCCACGCCGGGGAGATCTTCGTTTGTATAGACACGGAAATAGGGGGTCATGAAGGCTTCCTGCACCTGAAGTGCCGTCTTCTGCAGCGTTGAGGCGGCCACGGTGGCCGAGGGAAGGGCCCGGGAGACCTCTTCGGCATGGTTGGGGCCGGAGATAACAGCGATTCGCCCATGGAGCGCTTCAGGCAGCTCTTCCTTAAGCACCTGGGAAAGGCGCAGTTTCCCAGGATCATCCAGCCCTTTGGCCACATTTACCACCAGGGCCTGCGGCGGAAGATAAGGGGCGGCGGCGGCGGCGACGCTGCGCAGGCCCTGCGATGGAACGGCAAAGACAACAAGGCTCTTTCCGCGAAGGGCCTCCTCCATATCCACTGTGGGCCGGATTGTTTCGGGCAGTTTTATGCCGGGAAGGTACTCTTCATTGGTTCTTTTTAGGGTGATCTTTTTGTAAACTTCCTGGCTGCGCATCCAGAAGCTGACCGGGTAGCCCTTGCCCGCCAGGAGAACTGCAAGGGCGGTCCCCCATCCTCCCGCACCGATTACCGCTGTCTCCATTAGTTCTCACCCCCGGCGGCGGGGTCGATCTTCTGGCCAAACTTCGATTCTGTCCCGCCGATAAGGCGCCGGATATTCTCATGATGCCTTAAAATCACCAGCAGCGCCATTGCCGCCCCGAAGATGATGTAGAGCGGCTCAAATTTGAAGAGCAGGAATAAAAAGGGGACTGATAAAGCCCCGATGATAGAGCCCAGCGAAACATAGCGGGTCAGGGCGATGACGACCACTGCAAGAAGTACTGCAGAGGCGCAAACGTAACCGGAGAGGGGGATGAGCAGGCCGATACCGGTAGCCGCCCCCTTGCCCCCCTTGAATTTCAAAAACAGCGGGAAGCAGTGCCCCACCAGAACAGCAAGGGCGGCCGCCAGGACAAAGCCGGTCTCATTGCCGCTCAAAGCCCGGGCCAGCAGGACTGCGGCGGTTCCCTTGCCGGCATCGAGCAATAATACGAGCAGCGCTGCAGGCCAGCCCAGCAGGCGGAGCACATTTGTCGCCCCGATATTTCCGCTGCCATGGCTGCGGATGTCAATCTGTTTATAAAGCCGGCTAAGGATGAAGCCGAAGGGGATGGAGCCGATAATATAGGCGGCTCCCACTGCCAGGTAGCCCATAATTTAGTCCTCCTTTTCCCGGCGCGCCCTGATCTTGAGCCGCAGCGGAACGCCGCTGAAGTCGAAGGCTTCGCGGAGCCTGTTCTCCAGATAGCGCCGGTAGGAAAAATGCATGAACTGGGGATTATTCACAAAAAAGATAAAGGTGGGCGGCCTTACCGCCGCCTGGGTGGCATAGTATATCTTCAGCCTTTTCCCCTTGTAGGTGGGGGGCGGGTTAACCGCCAGGGCATCGAGAAGGAGCTCATTGAGCAGCGAAGTGGGTACGCGCTTGTAGAGTTCCTGCCGGAGGCGGTCGAAAAGGGGAAAGAGCTCCTGCACCCGGCTGCCCGTAAGGGCGGAGATAAAGATAACAGGTGCGTAAGGGGTAAAGGCAAAGCCGCGGGATATCTCTGCAAGCCATTCCCGGCGCGCCTCCTGCTTTCCTTTGACAAGATCCCATTTGTTTACGGCAAAGATAAGGCCCCTGCCGGCCTGCTCGACAAATCCGGCGAGCTTCTTCTCCTGCTCCGCAATACCGCTTTCGCCATCCAGCAGCAGCAGGGCCAGGTCGGCGCGCTCCACCGCCTTTAGTGCGCGAAGCACACTGTAGTATTCAACAGCCTCCTTGACCTTGCTTTTCCGGCGCACACCGGCGGTATCGATAAGGAGATAGCTGGCGCCGTCGAAGTTTACAGAGGTGTCAACGGCATCGCGGGTCGTCCCCGGCGTGGCGCTGACGATAACCCTCTCCCGCCCCAGGATGGTGTTGAGCAGCTGCGATTTGCCCACATTGGGCCGGCCCACCAGCGCCACCCTGACAGCATCCTGCTCTGCCGCGGAGCCTTTCTCCTCAGCGGGGAGCAGTTGGCAGATCCGGTCAAGCAGGTCGCCGGTGCCCCGCCCGTGGGAGGCCGAAATGGGCATGGGATCGCCCATTCCCAGACTGTAGAAGGCCGTAACTCCTGCAGCGGCTTCTACATGATCGATCTTGTTAACCACAAGGATAACAGGCTTTCCGCTGCGGCGCAGGAGATTGGCGATCTCTTGATCCAGGGGAACGGGGCCTTCGCGGCCATCCAGGAGGAAGAGGATCACCTGGGCCTCTTCAACAGCCAGTTCCGCCTGGTGGCGGACCTGTCTAATAATGGGGTCATGGCGTTCAAAGGTGATTCCGCCCGTATCGATGACGATAAAGCTTATGCCCCGCCATTCAGAGGTTCCGTAGAGGCGGTCGCGGGTCACCCCGGGAACCTTCTCCTCAATGGCTGTCCGCGCGGCGGTAAGACGGTTAAAGAGAGTGGATTTGCCTACATTAGGCCTTCCCACGATAGCGACGATATTGCTGCCCAAGTGGTAGCCCCCTTGACCGGTAAAGTATACTATATTATCCCGATCTTTCGAGGGAGTGTCAAACTCGAGCCGCAGGAGGAAAATTCTGACACACCGCCGGGCTTTGTTGCAGCGGGTAAGGGAGAGCGAATTATAGTGGTTGGGATGAGCTGTTAAAGGGTTGGGGCGGCAAAGTGGGATAAATAGGGCCATCCCTGTTGTCCCGCCGGCTATTTCAGCAGGTAGGCTGCGGGATCCTGCTCAAAATTTTCAACGAGTGTCAGAAAGCGGGGGTAGCTGCGGAGGATCGCGCTGCCGACGAGAGGACGGCCCAGGGCAATCAGGCCCAGGCGGCGCGAGATGTAGCCGCCCAGGCGTATGGTCGGGCTTAACAGGGGGATACAGTCGATCATTGCCACCGCCGGGGCGGCAGCACCGGCCAGCTTCAGGAGAGAGGCGGTGAGCCCCCTGACTTCGGCACCCCAGGGGCCGCTCCCCAGGATAAAAACAGGGTTGCCCCGGGGATCGTAACCGGCAAAATTCAGGGTGCCCACTCCGGAGTTTTCGTTGCGATCAAAGTAAGGGAGGGCGAGCAGCTCCTCCAGGCGGGGCCTGCGCTTACGGGGCAGCTTTCCCAGGTAGATGGCGGCGGCGGCAGCCGATGTGTGCGTTCCGCCGAAGCATTGAAAGATCACCATCATCGCTCTTTAATCAGCCGGGCCTGCAGCCTGGTCCTTTCGACAAGCGCCTCCACCTCAGCCCAGCAGGTTTTTCCAGGGGGGCGGCTGAAATATCTTTCCCCAGGCCTGCTCCACGAGCGGGGGGAGGCTGCCGTGAGCACGTTCATTTCGCCCATAAATTCGCTCAGTCCATTAAAGGTTCGCCTGATCATTGCCGGAGGCATGCCTGCGGTCATGAGGCAGATGATCTCTTCTCCAGGGGTTTCACCGATCTTTTTCAAAAAGAAGGAGCGCTCGCTCTTTGGGGCGTTCTCCTGCCACCAGCCCCGGGCCGCCCGCCAGATCTGCTCGGGCGATAGAGCGGGGCAACAGTGTTTTAGCGCGGCCAGCAGCGCCGGTAAGGGCGCTCCCCTGCTGTAGTAAATGATGATCATGTGCATCTATATTCGCATCAGCATTGGTGTGAGCATTAGCATCGACACAGTGGCATCGGTATTGGCATCAGTATTGGCATCTTCATTGGTGTCAATTGGCATCGGCATTGGCGTCAGTGTTGGCATCGGCATTGGCGTCAGGATCATTATTAATATCAGTATTATTGTCAGCACCATTATCAATACCGGCAGCTCCATCTTCATCACCATCTGCATCAGTGCTTTACCAGAATGTAGACGCCGTTTTCAAGGTCATGGACCACTCCCGAGGTGATCCGGGCCAGGTATGTGGCAATGCGATCCTGCTCGGCTATGTCGCGGGCGATAAATACAGGGGCTCCGCCGGTGCCGACAAGCGATGCATCCAGGGTGATTACGGCGAGAATAAAGTTGCTAATCGAGGCTTTCAAAGTCCCCTCCGCTTCTCCTTTTTAACAGTGCTGTCAGTCGGCGGCGCCGCTCCCCGCCCTTGATTTGAGCGGGCGGCTGCCTGAGCTCTCCAGCACAGGGACATTTTTTACCGCTGTAACAAGGCATTCAATATCTTTTTCCAGCGGCAGAATCAGCATCCCTATACGCCCCGTATCCAGATCGCGCCTCAGAATGGGGGTGAACTCAGCCGTGTCCACATCGCGGTAGATGCCCAGCTGAACGGCCGAGTCATGGGCGATGGCCAGGCGCTGCCCGTTGTTTGCCAATATTTCCCGGGAATTATCATCAAAAGGTTCGATTATTACCCCCAGGCCCCGTTCCAGAACGGTGCGGCGGACCTCTTCGCGGGCCAGGTTCATGAAATGGATATCCTCGACAAAGAGGTTGGGGCCTTTAAAGCTGACCTCTGCGGGACGGACCCGGGCGATGCTGCCGATGACGGTGCCGCGCATGAGCAGCAGGGCGCCGGGAAGAGCAAGGGCGCCCATGGCAAAGCCGCCCGCTGTGCCGGCCAGATAGGCTGCTCCGCTGACGAGCAGCCCTATGAGCATAGCCAGGTAGTTCCGCGCTTCAAAGACGCGGGCAATCCCTTCAATATAGTCGGGACCCCGCGTAACAAGGTTGGATAGATCAAGCCTGCTCAGCGTCTCCCTCTCTATTTCGCGGATATCCCGAAACTGCGTTGCCGCCAGGGAGAGGAATGTCACCGCGGTAAACTCTTTCTCCAGAAGTGCCGGGACAGCCAGGGCGCCCAGCACCGCGGCAACAAGTCCAAGGGAAAGGTGAGTGACGTAGCCGTGAGGATAGGCGGGGTACTGGCGATAGTCGGAACGGAGCATCAGGCAGCGCGATGCAAAACCGAAGCCTATGCCCATAAGGGTCGCCGCAAGGTATCTTTCCAAGGGATCACTCCATTGAAAATGGCGGGAGGCTCAGCCGCCCCCTCCTACTCTGTCCTAACCGTTCCCCCAGCCGCCGCCATCCCCCCCGCCGCCCCGGTCATCCCCGGTCATCCCGGCCGTCCCCATCTTTGCGGCCAAAATTGCGCAGATCGGCAAATTCGCGTTCAAAAAAGGCGGCCAGCTTTCTTTTAAACTCCTCCAGGCTGCCTGCGGCGATGAGCAGGTAAACCAGCAGGGCGGCGGCGAGCACCAGGATTACCTTGAGCACGCTGCCCAGGGAGAGGCGGTTGCTCGCAGCATCCCCTTCAGGAGCTGCGGCAGGACCGCTCACATAAGTATCGACAACATCGGCAAAAAGGGCCACCGCCCTTTCGGCATCATCCCGGTTGTTCTCGTGCGCGCCCACTTCAATGAGCATGGCCCGGGGAGTGAGGTCCTGGTTGTAGTTGCCCTGGGCCCCCAGGATCCCCTTGATCAACCCGGGGTGCCTGTTGTCGGCAATCTCTTTGAGCTTCACCGCAAAGTCCCGGTTATTGCCCGCATTTTGATTCTGCTGGCCCACGACAAGAAGGATCCTGGTAACATCCTCTCCCTGAACCCTCCGCTCATATTCTTCTGGAGGGACGGCGTCGCGGTGTACGTCAAAAATTAGGCGGTCGCCCTTTGTGAGCAGCTCCTCCGCTGTGCGGCGGGAGCGCTGGTAGGCTCCTGCATCGTGGGGGGTGTGGGTTTCACGGATGTGGTTTACGGTAAATCCTTTGCGCTCCAGTGCCCGGGCAAAGGTGTCGCCCACCTGGAGGATGCCGCCGCCCTGATCGATGGCATCGGTCCCGTCCGTGGGCACGTATGATTCGGCCCCGTGAGTATGGTAGATACCCACCGCCGGTTTTTCTTCGTTTTTTTCTTCATTCATTTCTTCATTATTTTCTTCTTCAGCGCTTTCTCTTTCCGCTTTTGCGGCGATCTCTCCTGAGGAGGGGTGGACACCCTGACGGCTCTCTCCTGTAATGGCGTCCTTTGACTCTATCTGATCCACCCAGGCTGTCTTCTCTTCAAGCATGATCACACGGAAATGCCGGTTGGCCTCATCAATATACTCGTCGCCAGGGTGCAAAATGCGCGCCGTGCGCAGGATCACCGTGCTCTCTTTCCGCTCTTTCATCGTGTAATAGCCGTCGCTGCTTTCGCTGTGGTTGAATAAGTCAAAGAAATAGTGCTCTTTTGCAGCGGCGCCGCTGAAAAAAGAGGCGCTCAGGAGCAGCGTCAGGAACAGGGCCAGGGTCAATGTCAGGGCCAGCGATTTAGCCAGAGCGGTAAGTGCCGCCAGTGTCAGTTTCTCTTTCATGAATTCTTCTTTCCTCCTTAGGATTAGGGCAGGATCACAGGATTACAGCATAGGGAAGCGCGAGGCGGCGCCGCCTCCTCATTAGAATTCATTCCCCCTCTTGATCCATCGGGCCGCCGCCGGCATCGCCACTTTCGCTTTCTTCCGGCTCGCTAAGTCCCTGGAGCAGCTCTTCAGGGTAACCGCTGCCCGGCTGTTCGCCGCTAAGCCGTTCGCGAATTTCACCCACCAGCTCAGCCAGTCCGAGGGCGATAAGGCCGGATACAATTGTGGCGTCAAAGATCCCGGCCCCGCCGATGGTCAGACTGCTTTTGGCGCCCCGGGCAAAAAGCTCGACGCGGGTAAATATGTCGTTGAGCACAATGGCGCCCACACCGGCGATGAATGCCCCCCGCCGGGAACGCCCGGCCAGGTATCCGGCCAGGCCGGCAATAAGGGCGACAAGGTAAAGGGGATCCACGAGAAAGGCATGGGTCGGCTCAAGGGGAAATATTTTCAGCACAACATAAGTTACCACCGCAGCGGCGAGCATGGCCACGGCGGCGCGGATTCTTTCCGTGCTGCTGCCCGCTCTGACAAAGAGATAGACCACCAGTCCGATGGGGATGATCCCTCCCCCGATATTTATGGAGAGGGTCCCCGAGAGGGGGATGTCGGGTAAAAAACCGCCCACAAGCATGGCTCCAATAAAGAGAAGAGCGGTCCTGTCGGTTAAACCAAGGCGGTCCAGCACCCTTTGAGCCAATCCGAGAAATATGAGGATGGAGATGATCAGCAGAAGTATCATTCCTGCAGGCATGGTATAGCCTCCTTCAGATCACAGGTCATGGAGGCGGATCTGAATTAATTGCCCGCCTTCTTCAGCTTATCTTCTCCGCGAAAAACACTTTTATGCAGAAAAGAGATGATATTGGGAGAAAGAATAATGCTGTTTAAGTGGGAATATGTGGCATTGTTTGGGGCAGGGGCATATTTTGCTTAAGGTCGGGGAATCTGGCGCTCTTTCATCCATTCGCCGGTGAAACCGGTGATGACCAGGGGGGCGCGGCGCAGCTCTTCCAGCGAGGCGGAGCCTGTCATGAGCATGATGAGGCGCAGCTCCCGCTCCAGTTTTCTCAGCGCCCTGATCAGGGCGCCGGGGCCCCTTTTGAGCAGTATGTAGAGGGGATGGCCGGCAATGCCCACCGCCTGTGCGCCCAGGGCCAGGGCCTTGGCCATGTTCAGGCTGGAGAACATGCCGCCCGAGGCGATGACGGCAGCCCTGCCGGCGGCGCCATCAAGGACCTCCAGGAGGCTCACCGCGGTGGGCAGCCCCCAGGAGAGCAGCTCCGGTGAAAAGCGGCGCCGGGAGCGGCGGCTCTCAATGGCCATAAAATTGGTGCCGCCCCGCCCGCCCACATCGATGGCGGCGGCGCCGGCCTCCACTAAAAGGCGGGCCTGCTCCCGGGCGATGCCGAAACCCACCTCCTTGACGATGACAGGGCAATCCACCGCGGCAGCGATCTTTTCAATGCGCTGCAGGGTGCCGCGAAAGGAGCGTTCGCCCTCCCTCATGGCCAGCTCCTGAGGTACATTCAGGTGAATCTGCAGCGCCGCGGCATCGATCATCTCCACAGCCCGGCGGGCCAGCTCAGCTGTGGCGTAGGGGCCCAGGTTTGCCCAGATGAGCCCCCCGGGATAGATACGGCGCACCACTTTAAAGGTGTCCTGCACCCGGGGGTTCTCCAGCGCCGCCATCTGCGAACCCAGCGCAATGGGCAGAGCGCATTCCCTGGCCACGCGGGCCAGGGCTGCATTCACCCTTTTCGACAGGGGGGTGCCGCCGGTAAGGGCATTGATGAAAAAAGGCGACCCCAGCTTCATTCCAAGGAAGCTTGTTTCCAGGGTCACCTCATCAAAATTCCGTTCGGGCAAACAGTTATGCAGGAGTTCTATATCTGAAAAATCCGCAAGGGCCGGTTTTTGTTTCAGCCTGATGATGATATGCTCGTCCTTGCGGCGGAGCCTCTGCATCTACCCCTCATCACTGCCTTTCTGATCCTCATCTCCGGCCTCTTCTTCGGGAAGATCAGAAGCGCCCTCTGCAGTTTTTGTTTCCTTCTCAAAAAGATCGCCAAAAACATCGCCGAGGGTTACATTGCCGCCTTCACCGCTTTCGCTTTCTCCCGGGTCGGCATTATAACTTATTTTCTGCACCTCTTTGATGCTGAGTCCGATTCGTTTTGCTCCCGGTTTCAGCTCCAGAACCTTCACATCCACCTCTTCACCCTCCTGAAGCACTTCCGAGGGATGCTTGACATGGTAATCGGCAATCTGTGAGATGTGAACAAGCCCTTCCACACCGGGCCTGAGCTCCACAAAGGCTCCGAAATTGACCAGGCGGGTAATCCTCCCTTTGACCACATCGCCGCTTTGCAGCTCCTGCATCGCCCTTGTCCAGGGATCGGGCTGGGTCCGGCGCAGGCTCAGGCTGATGCGCTCCCGATCGGGGATCACATCAAGCACTTTGACTTCGATCTCCTGGCCCACCTGCAAAGCCTCCCTGGGATGAGCCACACGCTCCCAGGAGATCTCCGAAACATGGACAAGGCCGTCTATACCGCCTATATCCACAAAAGCGCCGAAATCGGTGAGGCGCCGCACCACTCCCGGGATGGTTGAACCGATCTCCAGGGATTGCAGGGTTTCCTCTTTTTTGCGCAGGTTTTCCTCTTCGATCACTTTTTTACGGGAGAGGATTACCTTATCTTTTTCCCGGTTGAGCTCGATCACCTTGAAGCTGACCTCTTCCCCGAGGAAATGCTTAAAATCGGGGACATAGCGCAGGTCAACGAGCGAACCCGGCATAAATCCGTCTATCCCCTCACCCAGATCTATGACCATGCCCGCGTTGACGACCTGTTTCACCTTTCTCTCTTCGGTCGCTTCGCTTTCCAACAGCAGAGCCAGTTCCTGCCACCTGTTATCGCGGGCAAGACGTTTGTGAGAAACAACAACCCTGCTCTCCTGTTCATCAATGTCGATAACCGTGACCTCCACTTCCTGGCCCGGTTCGAAACGGTCGACCAGTGTTTCCCCCTCCTGCAGATAGACTTCCCTGGCCGGCAGCAAGGCTTCGCTCTTGTAGCTGATATCGAGGAGCACCTCATCAGCTGAAGAGGTAACCACCTTTCCGGTGATCTGCTCTCCCACCTGAACGATGTTCAGGCTTTCCGCAAAATCAAAATCCTCACTATCCTCGCCAGCCTCATCAGCCTCACCAGCCAGAGGTGCTTCTGTCTCTGTTTCTGCTTCCTGTTCCTCCGCGGCTTCTTTTTCGCCGGCTCCTTCTTCCACCAGCACAACGGCTTTTTCTCCCGCTGCAACTATAGCTGTTTCCCGGGCTGCTTCATCTTCCTCTTTAGCTTCAACATCTGCTGCCTCTGCTTCTTCTGCAGCCCTTTCTTCAGCTGTTTCACCGGCTATTTCTTCAGCTGCCTTTTCTGCTGTTTCATCATCTGCTTCTTCGGCACTTTCCACCGCCGCTTCTTCGGCTGAATCTTTGGCCTCTTCCCCTTCAGCTGCCACCGCTTCCATCTCCTCGGCCGGGACAGCTTCCTCTTCTGCTGCATCCGCCGGGTCTTCTGTTCCCGGGGACAGCCCCTCCTGAACCTCTTCTGTTAATTTTTCTTCGTTAACTGTTTCCACCTCTTCTGTTTTCTCAACTGTTTCTTCACCACCGGCACCTGTAAAACCGCTTTCCACTTCCTGCTTCTCCTTCTCCATTCTCTCCACTACCTCCTTTATCATCCAGTGGGGAGTCGAAGCCCCCGCGGTCACGCCGATAAGGCTGTATCTCCGCAGGAATTCAGGATCCAGCTCCCCTGCGCCCGCCACCATCATCGTCGGTTTGAGGCGCCGGCAGATTTCAGCCAGAGCTCCCGTATTGGCGCTGGCAGGGCTTCCCACCACCACCATGGCCTCCACTTCCGAGGCCAGCCTGAGGGCTTCCCGCTGCCGTTTCCCCGTTTCGGGGCACACTGTATCATAAACCTTTCCGCCAGGGGACAGCTGCCTGAAAAGGGTCTTAATCTCTTCGTAAACAGCTTTCTCCCCGGTGGTCTGGGCTATAAGAGCAGCCGCAGGTTTGATCGTCAGCCTTTTCAGCTCTTCCGCCGAAGCGACGATATCAATCCCGGCTTTCTCCCCGGCCCAACCTGCAATTCCTATCACCTCCGGATGCCGGGCATCTCCGTAGATGATGATCTGGAGCCCTTCATCAGCCAGCTTTCTTGCCAGCTTCTGGACCCGCCGGACCTTGGGGCAGGTCAGATCAAGCACGGTCAGGCGCTCCAGGCTGCCGGCTTTCTCCAATACCGCCGGAGGAACGCCGTGCGTGCGGATGAGCAGGAGCCCCTCCCCGGCCTCTTCAGGTTCGCTAACCGCTGCGATATTGTGCTGCGCCAGGTAGGCTGCCACAGCCTCATTGTGGACCAGCGGCCCCAGGGTCGAAACCCTGCCGCAGCGAGCCGATTCCTGCAAGGCCCTTTCAACGGCTTCTTTGACTCCCGAACAAAAGCCGGCATATTCAGCAAGGCGAATGCGCAAATATTTCACTCCGTCCAAGCCCGCCCTTGCAAGGATAGCTTAATCAATTTGGGTTATATTATCAACAGGGAAAAGTTCTTGCAGTCGATCCATGATCATCCTGCTGCTCTTTTCAAGATATTCCTTCTTCTCTTCCCTGCCGCTGTATTCCATTCCGGGTATCGTAAATACGGGACCACAGATTATCTTTAAGGGGCGGCCCAGGCGATAGGGGCCGACTACGACCACAGGCATAAGCGGAGTGCCGCTGCGTCCCGCAATGAGAGCCGAACCTTTTTGTGCTTTCTGGAGCCGGCCCGTTTTGCTGCGGGTGCCTTCGGGGAAAAGGCCGAGCACGCCGTTATCGTCCAACACCTGAAAGGCGCGGCGGATAGCTCCGTAATCGGCAGTATGGCGGTCCACGGGAAAGGCCCCGACTTTACGCAAAATTGATGCCGCCAGGGGGTTTCGAAAGAGCTCTTTTTTTGCCATGAATTTTATTTTAAGGCGGGGCGGCAGCGCGCTGCCGATGACGAGTGGATCCTGCCAGTTGGTATGGTTGGCGCAGATAATCAGCGGGCCCTCCTTTGGAATGTGTTCGCACCCGTAAAGCCGGCGGCGGTAAAACAGGCGATAAAAGATTGCACAAATAAAATGACCAACACGGTAGAGCAAGGGATCCTCTCCCTTCAGTCCCGGCGCATGCTGCGGCTGTTGACAGCCTCCAGTATCCGCTCCACCACTTCCTCAACGGTCAGCTCCGTTGTATCGATAACGCTCACACCAGGAGCAACCGTCAAGGGCGAATCGGCCCTTCCGGAATCGATAAGGTCGCGCTCTTTTATTTCGTTGAGGACACTTTCAAAAGAAAGGGCCATCCCTTTGTCATGCTGCTCAAGCATCCGTCTGCGGGCCCTTTCTGTTAAAGCAGCATCAAGATAGAATTTAAAGGAGGCATCGGGCAGCACCCGCGTGGCGATATCACGCCCCTCCATGACAATGGATCCCGCAGAAGCAGCTATCTCCTGCTGCTGCCGGACCAGTTTCCGCCTTATTGCCGTCAGCTCCGCCACCCTGGAGACCATCGCGTTTACAGCGGGCTTCCGGATCTCCTCTGTGACATCCTCCCCGTCGAGAAAAACCCCTTCACCGGGAGAGAGGATAATGGTTGTCCTCTGGAGCACCATTTCAACCTGCGGTAAATCCGAAAGATCGGTGTTCCTCCGGAGGAGCTTCAGGGTGATGGCCCGGTACATTGCCCCTGTGTCCAGGTAGGTCGCCTTTAAGCGGCGGGCAAGCTCCCGCGCAACGGTGCTTTTTCCCGAGCCGGCAGGACCATCGATGGCTATTTTTAACCCTGCTTCGATCGACATATCATCTTCTTTTTCGAGATTGTAAGTCAAATACCTTTTTTGCCTATAAATTTACGAACCCACCGCTCTTCTAGCCCCCGGGCATCCGGTAAGGGAGCCCCTCAAGGGCATCGACTCTGCTTAAAAAGGAGCGGACATCGCCATTCATCATCGCCAGCTGGCTCAGAAGCAGCAGCGCCAGCAGCACTGCTGTGCAGATAAAAAGGAGCCGCTCCACCCTGGCCATCCTGCGACGAACCCAGCGCTGCAGATAGTTCAAATTTTTCCCCTCCTGGCCATAATTTAATGCACAGAAGGGTACTTTATACCTTCAGTCAGAAAGATCCCTGATTATCTCAGCTCATGCTGCTGCTCTTTCAATCTTTGCTGGAGTGTTTCCCCGAATTTGAAAAACAGTCGTTCCAGGTCGCGGTTTGTCAGTGTGAGGCTCTCCGGATCGATAAACTCCACCCTGCGAAATTCCTCGCGGATGGCAAAACGCAGCATATCCCCCAGCGTATCTATAGTGGCCCTGAGCTCCACCGGCGCGTAAACCGCGTGAGTCTCTTCCAGATCGTCGTAGACGGTGTAAAGCTCCAGGAATTCAATATCCTCGATTTTAACTCCCTGGATGGGAACATGGCGCCACATATTGGCCTGCTGCTGGCGCAGTTCCTCGGCCACCTCTTTTGCGCCCCTGCCGCCAAAAAAGAAACGGGCGGGCCGGGGAAGGCCGCGATAGTCGAAGCGAACGCGGATCTTGATCCTGGGAGCCGGAGCAGATTCCTCTTCGGGGACTGTTGCTTTTGGAAATTCGGCAACGCTTTCCAGACGCTCCCTATCCTGATATGAGCGCAGCATGGTCAACTCGACTCCCTTCTTTCTTTTCGACGGTTTTCCTTAAAAAGAAATCTTTTCTGATAACATTCTATCAACACCTGCTAATTCCTGCAAGCTAATGATTATCCCCCCGGATGGGGTCAGGTCTTGAAAAGCTAGTTTTTAGCCCCGGGCGGGGTCAGGTCTTGAAAAGCTAGTTTTTGGCCCCGGGCGGGGTCAGGTCTTGAAAAGCTAGTTTTTGGCCCCGGGCGGGGTCAGGTCTTGAAAAGCTAGTTTTTGGCGGTATTAGATATTAGACCCTTTGAAGGGGATCCTTCGGCGCCGCTTTCGGGATGACACTGTGCCGTCGCTGCACCGGGTATGACAATACATCTGTGCCGCAATGAGGATGCAACCAGGATCGTAATCGTGCCCGCCACCGATGCGGGCAATGTTGGGAAAGTGTGAATGGTAATGGTGTTGCCCGTGATGCACGGTATTACGCGGAGTTATAGGATGTTATACGGTGCGCCGGGGAAGTCCGGCGCTGTTCACGGAGCGATAGGGGCTGTCGAAGATGTTACCCGGTGATGCACGGTTTTACGTGGAGTTGTACGGTGTTACACGGTGTTATACAGAGTTATAGGGTGTTACACGGTGCGCCGGGAGAGGCCTCCGGGCGGGCGGCTTACTGAAGCGGGATTCACTCTGTTAGGAAGGCGACGATCTTCTCTGTGTCCTGGCGGGGCATAAAGCGGGCGCCGCCTTCCTGCAGGCGGCGGTAGAGAAGTGCTCCCTTTCCGCCGGCAAAGTCGCGCTCTGCTGAGGGCGGATCGTCAATGACAAAAAGGGGCAGACCCTGCTGCAGGGCAAAGAGGGCGGCTTCAACATTGGGCAGGTTTCCGGGACCGACGTACAGCGGCGCCAGCACCACTGCACCGGCCTTTTCGATGAGATCGAGGTTTTGCCGGTGACGCTGCCTGCTGATAGGTGAAAAAGGGGCCTCTTCAACCATGCGCAAACCGAGGCGGCGCGCTGTGGCCCAGTCGCTGTCGCCCACGGTGAGGACTCCCGCTGAAAGGGAGATTCCCTTAACAAAAAGCTCTTTCATCAGCGGCGTGGCGCTGCCGCCGCCGCCGATAAGATGAACCCGCTTTTGATAGCTGTTGTTGGCCGCTGCAGCATTGGCAGAGACAGGGATAACCTGCGGTTTTCCATCCAGGGGATGGGGCTCTATGAGCACCTCTGTCCTATAGACCTCGAGAATGTGCCGGCGGGTAAGCACCTCTTCGGGGCTGCCTCCAGCGTAAATCCCCTTCTGGTAGAGCAAAAAGAGCTTGCGGCAATAACGCGCAGCAAGGTTCAGGTCATGCATCACCATGATGATGGTGAGCCGTTCCCGGCGGTTTAAGCTCTGCAGCAGCTCCAGCAGCTCCACCTGGTATCCCAGATCGAGAAAAGAGGTGGGTTCATCAAGCAGCAGGCAGGGGGTCCCCTGGGCCAGGGCCCGGGCCAGTATGACCCGCTGCCGCTCGCCGCCGCTCAGTGAGAAGATCTCCCGCCGGCGCAGGTGGTAGCAGCCCGTAAGATGCATTGCCCGCTCCACCGCCAGGCGATCTTCAGCCCTGAGGGAGCTGAAACGGTCCAGATAGGGGTAACGCCCCATAACCACCATCTCTTCCACTGTAAAATTAAAACCTGCAGCGCCCCCCTGCCCCACAACGGCCATCCGCCGGGCAAGGTCGCGGCGCCTCCAGCGCAGCAGCTCCGTGCCGTCAATGATGATCTCACCGCCGGTCGGCGTAAGAATTGCAGCCATGTTCTTTAACAGGGTGGATTTGCCGCTGCCGTTGGGGCCGATTATGCCGATGAAATCGCCCTGTTTCAGCGTCAGGTTGACTCCGGCCAGAATTGTCTCCGGGCCGTAGCTAAATGAAAGGTTTTTGACTTCGATATTGTGCTGTCCCATTTTCCCCACCTAGAAGCGATATTTCCCCCGGTGGCGCCGCAGGAGATAAATAAAGAAGGGGGCGCCCAGGAAGGCGGTAACAATGCCCACGGGGATCTCCGCCGGCGCAATGATTGTGCGGGCAAAGGTGTCGGTGACCACCAGGAAGATCCCGCCGCCGATAATGGTCGCCGGATAGAGGTGGCGGTGGTCCGGCCCGATGAGAATGCGCATGGCATGCGGCACGATCAGGCCGACAAAGCCGATCATCCCGCTAACAGAGACCGCTCCGGCGGTGACGAGCGAGGCGGCAACAAGGATCCATCTTTTTGTGCGCTCCACCTCCACGCCGAGAGTGAGGGCCTCTTCCTCACCCAGAAGGATGAGGTTCAGGTCGCGGGCCAGGTAGAGCAAAACAGCCAGTCCGATAACGAAATAGGGGATGATGAGAGCGAGAAAGGGCCACCCTTTCTGCCCCAGGCCGCCGGCCAGCCAGAAAAATATGTTGCGCATCTGCTCCCCGGCGAAAAGCATCCCCAGGGAGATAACCGCCGATAGGAAAGAGCTTACCACCACCCCGGCCAGCAGCACCGTTACCACCGGCAGGCGGCCCCCCACGCTGCCCAGGCTGTACACGGTGAGGAGAGCCAGCAGCGCCCCGACAAAGCCGCAAAGGGGGATGACAAATCCGGAAGCCGCTTCGGGGAAGAAGAGCATGGCCGCCGTTGCCCCCACGGCGGCGCCGCTGGATACTCCAATGGTGTAGGGATCAGCCAGGGGATTCTGCAGCAGCCCCTGGAAAGCCGTCCCCGCCAGCGAAAGGGATGCGCCGATGAGGAAACCCAGCAGTATGCGGGGCAGGCGCACCTGCAGAATGATTGTTTCTGCAGGGACAACTGTGCCGGAAAGAGCGCCGCGGAGTGCACTCCAGAGGATCGCAACCACCTCCCGGGCCGGCACTCCCACCGCGCCGATGCCCACTGCGCCAATTATCACCGCTACTGCGATGAGCGGCAGAACAGTTAGCAAGAGAATGCGCCTTCCCCGCATCATGATTACTCCTCTCTACTTCTGTGACTCTTTATTTCGATGACTCTTTATTTTGATGATCCAGTTCTATGACCCGGGATAAAAATAGCCGTAAAGCAACTCCAGCCCCTGGACAAGGCGCGGCCCCGGGCGGTTGACAAGATCGCCGTTGATATCGTAAATCGCCTCATTCTTCACGGCATCAAGATCTTTCCAGGCATCCTTTTCTGAAAGGATTCGATCTTTCAGGGGAAATGTGCAGAGGATAATCTCGGGATTGCCATCGATGATCACCTCTTCACTGAGCTGGGCATAGCCCCCCACTTCGACCACATTTATCCCGCCGGCAGCGGCGATAAGCTCATCCTCCAGCGTCCCGGGACCTGCCGCACAAAGGTAATCGAGGTCCAGAAGCATGAGCACCCGCGGTTTCTCCTCTGCATTCAGGGCGGCGGCTTTCTCTTTTACCGCCTCGATAGCCGCCTCCATATCAGCAGCCAGCTTCTCCGCTGCGGACTCGCTGGCCGTAAGTTCCCCAATCAGCCGGATGCTGGCGTAGGTTTCCGCCAGACTTGCCGGTGCAATAACCTCCGCTGTGATCCCCAGATCGGCAATGCGATCAACTTCGTCGGAGGCATATCCAAAAAGAACCAGATCCGGTTCAAGACTCACCAGCAGCTCTTCGTTTAAATTGAATGAATCGCCGACACTTTTAATTTGTCCTGCCTCCATCGCCTCCTCCAGCTCTGGCGGATAGTTGCAAAAATCGGTCACACCCACCACTGCATCTCCCAGGCCCAGGGCGAAAAGGATCTCTGTGTTGCTGGGCATAACCGAGGCAATCCGCATCAACTCTTCGTCATCGCCGGCCCCGTTACGGGTAACCCCGCATCCGATGGGCAGCACCATCGCAATTATAATTAATAAGGTAACCGCTAGAAGACACTTATTTCTCATTATTCATACCCCTTCTTTTTCTTTTTTTTACTTCACTTTCGGGACTTCCGCTTTCGGGACTTTCACTTCCGGGACTTCCACCTTCAGCCGGGTTCTGACCACCAAAAAAGCCCGGCCTAGGGTGGCCGAGCCTGATATGCGCCCAAAACTACGCACCTCCCTCTCTCCACGAAGGCTTAGTACGTTTTTTACAGGCAGGTTTCCTGGCTTCCTTTCATCCCCCGCAAGCACCCTTCCCTCGCCGGATGGCAAAGTGGTTTTTCGCTCCGGAGTCCCGGTTACAGTGGCGGGACCGCGCAGGCTTTGCACCTGCTTCCCTTTAAACCCTTCAGCGGGCACCTGTAAAAATAGTATCTTGTTAAAAGACTACCCCATCATAACAAAAAAGGCAAGGGTTATATGTTATGATTTTGTTACAATAATAACGAAATATGCCAACCCAAAACAAAATTAAAACGTATTATGTTTGTATTTATAACATCAGCAAGTCTTTTCCCGGGCTGCGGGTTGCAATTATTTTAAGCTATAAGTTACAACGGCACCGCTACCTAATTTCTGAATAATATTCTTATGAATAAGGCTATTTATAATCCTAAGAGTTTTCGACTTTTCAAATCCGGATTTTGAATCTATCTCTGCCCTTGAAAGCTCTATTTCATCTTTTAATAGTCTATAAATAAATAGTTCATCCTTGGTTAAATTTAATTTGTCATTTTTGGTAATCGGCAGGACTATTCTTATATTATTTTCACTGATGTCAAACCCTGGTTTAGCAACGCTATGGATATATTCATCATTTATTCTAGCTATCCCCGTCC
>CAYXKD010000037.1:0-18967 GCA_964464625.1 uncultured Syntrophomonadaceae bacterium | reverse complement strand
TATTTGCGACAATGTGTGAAGGCCGCAAACCCTTTGCCAGCAAGGGGTGCGGCCTATTTTCTTTACTTTAGGCTGTTAAAGTCAGGATTATACAGAATATATTGTGGAATGTAAATAGATTTACTATTTAAATAGCATGCAGCAATAACGACCCGGAGGCTTTCAGGTAGAAGTGGGACAAACAGAACCGTCCCCAATGTCCCAACGGTGCTGCCGGTCAACAAGGGGTTTAAACCAGTGCGTTTTTTAACTATAATGGGGTTTATAGGTTTGAGACGTGCTATGAACAGGCAAGGACAATTTATAGCAGCGGGACCTGCCCTGTGCCTGCAGCAGCAACTGTTCAAAAGGAGACAAAAAAGGAGTCGAAGCAGATGCGTATTGGAATATCCGGTTATGGACAGATGGGAGCACTCATCAGGGAGACCGCCCTGGCCTGGGGACACCTGGTACCCCTGGTCATCGATCCCCTGAGCAGCGCCGCAGAAGTGAACGCCAGAGAACTCACTTGTCTATCTCCGCCCCTTGATGTTATAATTGATTTCACTTCGCCGCAGGCAGTTGTCAAGAATATAGAGCGCTATGCAGAAATGAAGGTAGCAGCGGTAGTCGGCACGACCGGCTGGTATGCGCAGATGGAGCGGGTAGCCTCTATCGTTGAAAAAAGCGGTATAGGCTTAATCTGGTCGAGCAATTTCTCTCTGGGTGTCAACCTGTTCTTGAAGCTGGTTGAAAAAACCGCTTCCGTAATGAACCGTTTCCCCCAGTACGATGTCCTCGTTCACGAATCCCACCATCACCGAAAAATCGACAGCCCGTCGGGAACAGCCAGGATAATCGCTGACATTCTCTTGGAGAAACTGGATCGAAAAAACACCCTGTTGACTGCACTTCCGGAGCGCCCTCTGAAAGAAGGGGAGCTGCATTTATCTTCGAGCAGGGTAGGATCTGTCCCGGGAAACCACACCGTTATATTTGATGGTGAAGTTGATACAATCATCCTGGAGCACAGCGCTCGCAGCAGATGCGGCTTTGCCGAAGGAGCGGTACAAGCCGCCGAATGGATTTACGGCCGGAGCGGCCTTTACGACATTAATGATCTTATGAATTCTATAATCGGAGGTGGGGATAATCAATAACATGTTTACAGGAGTCTTTACAGCGTTAATTACTCCCTTTACTTCAACAGGGGCAGTGGATATACGCGCCTTACAGCGACTTGTAGAATATCAGATTACCGCAGGTGTTGACGGATTGGTTCCCTGTGGGACCACGGGAGAGAGTTCGACCTTATCCCATGAGGAGCACGACCGTGTTATTGAACTTACCGTTAAGTTTGCCAGAGGCCGGGTGCCTGTAATTGCGGGCACGGGAAGCAATGCCACCAATGAGGCGATCCAGCTTTCCCAGCATGCCGAGCAGGCGGGAGTCGATGCAGTCCTTCAGGTTAATCCCTATTATGTCAAGCCGACCCAGAAAGGGCTCTACCTGCATTTCAAAGCTGTGGCCGAGTCTATTTCCCTACCCTGTATTCTCTATAACATTGAGAGCCGCACAGGAGTCAACCTGGAAAACCGCACCCTGCTCCGACTGATGAGTGAACTTGAAAATATTGTCGGAGTCAAGGAGGCATCGGGCAGCCTGGAGCAGATGAAAAACCTGATCAGTTTGCGGAACAACGACTTTACTGTCCTTTGCGGAGATGACAATATGACGGTGGACTTGATCGAAGCGGGAGGCAATGGGGTGGTTTCTGTCGCCGCCAACCTCATTCCTCACAAAATGCGAGAGATGGTCCACAGCGCCCTGGAGGGCAATTTTAAAAAAGCTCGGGAGCTGGAAAAGAGCCTCAATCCCTTTTTCCAGGCCTGCTTTGTTGAAACCAACCCCATACCCATTAAAACAGCCATGGCCATGAAAGGCTGGTGTAAAGAGAGTTTTCGCCTGCCGCTCTGCACCCTGGAGAAGGAAGAGCATTACGATGATATCCGGAAGTCCATGGCTGGCCTCGATATCGCGGAGGCAATTTAAACATGGCCCGGATTAATGGCAATTACCGCAAACTGGAAGCAGGTTACCTGTTTCCCGAGATAGAGCGAAGGGTGAGGGCTTTTCAGGCGCAGAACCCTTCCCTGAAAATCCACCGTCTCGGCATAGGCAACACTACCGAACCGCTGACTCCAACAGTCATCGAAGGACTAAAAGAAGGAGTTGAAAGACTGGCCCACGCGGAGACCTACAGCGGATACGGTGACGAGCAGGGCCAGGGAGAATTACGGCGCGAACTGTGCCGTTACTATGCCAGCCGGGGTGCTGCTCTGGAGCCTGACGAATTTTTTATCAGCGACGGAGCCAAACCTGATGCCGGCAACATCCAATCCATATTCAGCGCCGACAGCCTGGTAGCATTTCAGGATCCTGCCTACCCGGTCTATGTTGATTCCAATGTAATTGCCGGCCGTTCGGGACCCTACGAGCCCCGCCGGGGTGACTATAGCGGCTTTATCTACATGCCCTGCCGTGAAGATAAGGGCTTCATCCCCGAACCACCCGTGGAGAAGGTTGATCTTATATATCTCTGCAGCCCAAACAACCCCACCGGGGCCGTAGCCGATCACAGGCAGCTGAAAAAATTCGTCGATTACGCCCGGGAATATAAAGCGGTGTTGATCTTTGACGCCGCCTATGCAGAATATATTAACGATCCGGCGCTGCCGCGATCCATATTTGAGATTGAAGGAGCCCGGGAATGCGCTATTGAGATCAACAGCTTTTCAAAATTTGCCGGCTTCACCGGCGTGCGCCTCGGCTGGACCATTGTCCCCAAAACGCTTGTCGTGGAAAATAGCGAAGCAGGAGAGCTGCACAGCTGCTGGTTGCGCCGCCAGACAACCTTTTTTAACGGCGCTTCAAACATCGCCCAGCGCGGCGGGCTGGCCGTCCTCTCCCCCAAAGGTTTGCAGGAATGCAGAAAAATTATTGACTATTACATGGAAAATGCTCGCCTGATCAAGGAAGGATTGCGCGATCATGGGTTGTCTGTATACAGCGGCGAAAACGCCCCCTATCTCTGGGTAAAAACCCCGGGCAATCTCTCTTCGTGGGAATTCTTTGATAAGTTGCTGAATGAAACTTCTGTCGTGGGGACGCCAGGCGCAGGTTTCGGACCGTCAGGTGAAGGTTACTTCCGCTTAAGCGCTTTCGGGCACAGGTCCCATATCGAAGAAGCCCTGTCAAACATTAAGGAAAGGCTTGCTCTCTAGCGGCGGCATAGGAGCAACCCGGCAAACTGGCACCCGCCACAGGGACAGGGACTTTGGCAGGTTTTAAAACACTAAAGGGAGCCTCACTTCCGCCGAAACAGCTGAAACTTGTTCCGCATATAAATATGTTGATGAAAAAACTTCATCGGGCACGAAAGGATAACAATATTATGAACAGGAAACGGATTCCCCTGACCAGGGCAGAGTTGGAAAAGATCACTGCCGATCACCCCACCCCCTTTCACCTCTATGATGAAAAGGCCATTCGGGACCATGCCCGCGCCTTTAATAGGGCTTTCGCCTGGGCACCGGGCTTCATGAATTACTTTGCCGTCAAAGCGTGCCCCAACCCGGCCATTCTGCAACTGTTAAAAGAAGAAGGGATGGGGGTAGACTGCAGTTCTTTGACAGAGTTGCTCCTGGCGGAAAAAGTCGGCTTCCGGGGCGAGGAGATCATGTTTACCTCCAACGACACACCGGCCCATGAGTTTGCTGAAGCAGCCCGCCTGGAGGCGGTAATCAATCTCGACGACATCTGTCACATCGAAACCCTTGAACAGAGTGCAGGGATTCCTGAGCTCGTCTCCTTTCGCTACAACCCGGGCGATACCCGCCTGGGCAATGCTATCATCGGCTTGCCGCAGGAAGCCAAATACGGGGTCACGAGAGATCAGATTGTCGATGCTTTCCGGATCATGAAGGCAAAAGGCACGAAACGCTTTGCCCTGCACACCATGATCGCTTCCAATGAACTTGACGGTGGCTATTTTGTGGAAACCGCCCGCATGCTCTTTGAGCTAGCAGTAAAGATCAACAGTGAAACGGGAATCCGTCTGGAGACCATCAACATGGGCGGCGGTTTGGGGATCCCCTACCATCCGGAAGATAAAGGCATCGCCCTGGAGGAGCTCTCTGCAAGGATGGCCGCCCTGTACAGAAAGATTATCGCTGCCGCCTCCCTTGACCCCATCAACATTGTCTTTGAATGCGGCCGCCTCATTACCGGCCCTTACGGTTACCTGGTGAGCAGGGTGCTTCATGTGACCCGCAAATATCGGGATTATGTAGGGCTCGATGCCTCCATGGCAAACCTGATGCGCCCGGGAATATACGGCGCCTACCATCACATCACTGTGCCGGGCAAAGAGAATGAGCCCCATAATTGCATCTATGACGTCACCGGTTCGCTTTGCGAAAATGCTGATAAATTTGCCATTGAGCGCCCCCTGCCAAAAATGGAACCCGGTGATCTGCTGGTAATTCACGATACAGGTGCCCATGGATACTCCATGGGCTACAATTACAATGGAAAGCTCCGTTCCGCTGAACTGCTGCTCCAGGAGAACAGATCGGTTCAGCTTATCCGGAGAGCAGAGACAGTTGACGATTATTTTTCGACCATGCGTTTTCCCGGCGCACCTGTTAAGGTGTAAAAAAATTACCTACCAATATTACAGGAATAAAAGGCCTGTTGAACAAACGCCCCCCAAAGGGAAAACCAGAGGGAAACAGGAAAAATATGTCCAAAATACCCTTGACAACAGGGGACTTTGCCTTATATACTACTCCTAATTATCCAAAACATTTAGCTTCTGGTTTAACCGTTATTTTTTCAATTTCACGAAAATAATACTCCCAAAGCGGTTTCATCAGAGTTAAAATTTCATACAGGGGGTCATAGAGGATGGGGCTTATTATTTACCTGGATGGCCGGTATGTCCCCGAAGAGCAGGCTCAAGTGTCTGTTTTTGATCACGGGCTTCTTTACGGCGACGGCGTTTTTGAAGGGATCAGGGCTTACTACAACCGTGTTTTTCGCCTGGAGGAACACCTGCAAAGGTTCTATGAATCGGCCAAGTCGATCATGCTGGAGATTCCCCTCTCAATAGAGGAGACCCGGGAGGTTGTCCTGGAGACACTGCGCCGCAATGACCTGCGAAGCGCCTATGTCCGGCTGGTGGTAACCAGAGGAAAGGGCGATCTGGGGCTCGATCCCCGTAAATGCCCGAAGCCTTCCCTTTTCTGTATTGCTTCTTCCATTCAGCTTTATCCCGAGGAGCTCTATGAAAAAGGATTGGAAGTAATAACTGTTCCTACGACACGAAACTATAACGAAGCCGTTAATCCGCAGATCAAATCCCTAAACTATCTGAATAACATACTGGCTAAAATTGAAGCAAACCTTGCCGGGACCGTGGAGGCGATCATGTTAAATCCCCAGGGCTATGTAGCTGAAGCTACAGGCGACAATATTTTTATAATCAAAGAAGGGGTGCTTATCACCCCGCCTAAATACGCCAATATTTTGAATGGAATCACCCGCAACGCCGTTATGGAACTTGCCCGTCAGCAGGGTATCATTGTAAAAGAAGAGCTTTTTACACGCCACGATCTATATAACGCCGACCAGGTTTTTCTTACCGGAACAGCGGCGGAACTCATTCCCGTCATCAAGATAGACGGACGGGTTATCGGTAGCGGAAAACCGGGACCGCTTTTCTATCAACTGCTCCAGGACTTTCGCGATCTAACCCGTATCGATGGGCCTCCCATTTTCCCCGGGGAGGAATAATTCTAACCAGGAAGCAAGTGATCTTAATGCGCAGCGATCTAGTAAAAAAAGGAATAGAAAAGGCTCCCCATCGTTCCCTTTTTAAAGCAATGGGATACACCGACGAAGAGCTGAGCCGCCCTCTTATCGGAATAGTTAACGCCCATAATGAAATTGTCCCCGGACACATTCACCTGGATACTCTTGCCCGGGCTGTCAAAGACGGGGTCCGCATGGCCGGAGGAACGCCGGTAGAATTTCCCGTAATCGGTGTCTGCGACGGCATCGCCATGAACCATGAAGGAATGAAATACTCGCTGGCCAGCCGCGAGCTTATTGCAGACTCCATCGAAATAATGGCCCTTGCTCATGCTTTTGACGGTCTGGTGATGATCCCCAACTGCGATAAAATTGTTCCCGGGATGCTCATGGCGGCAGCCCGGTTAAACCTTCCTTCTATCTTTGTAAGCGGCGGACCAATGATGGCCGGCACTTTCCAGGGACGTAAAGCTGCTCTGAGCGATATCTTTGAAGGGATCGGCGCTGTTAAAGCCGGGAAAATGTCCGAAGAAGATTTAATGGAGATGGAATCATCAATATGTCCGGGCTGCGGTTCCTGCGCAGGAATGTTTACCGCAAATTCGATGAACTGCATTACCGAAGTGATGGGAATGGCTCTACCGGGAAATGGTACTGTGCCAGCGGTGGCTGCAGACCGGATTCGCCTGGCTAAAAATACAGGAATGATGATAATGGATCTCCTGGAAAAAGATATTCGCCCCTCGGCGATAATGACGGGTAGATCTTTTCGCAACTGCATTGCTGCAGATATGGCTTTGGGCTGCTCCACCAACACAGTGCTGCATCTTCTTGCTATTGCCGACGAAGCCGAAGTGGATTTGTCCCTGGAGCTGTTCAATGAAATCAGCGCAAAAGTTCCCCAGCTGTGCAAACTGAGCCCTGCCGGTCCTTATTTTATAGAGGATCTTCACCGGGCAGGCGGTGTTCCGGCGCTACTACACCGTCTACTGGAATCGAACCTCATCGACGGCGACACCCTAACGGTAAGTGGGCAAATTCTCTCTGGAAATGTTGCCGGATGCTCAGTTTTAGACAATAGCATCATCCGGCAGGTTGATGATCCCTATAGCCGTACAGGCGGCCTTTCTATACTGCAGGGCAGCCTGGCTCCCCAGGGCGCAGTTGTAAAAAGCGGGGCGGTTGATCCCGCTATGATGGTTCACCGGGGGCCGGCGCGGGTTTTCAATTCCGAGGATGAGGTCTGCACCGCGCTGGAAGCAGGGTCCCTTCGCAAAGGTGATGTCATTGTCATCCGCTACGAAGGTCCCAGAGGAGGCCCCGGCATGCGAGAGATGCTTACACCAACGGCCATGGTAGCCGGTCTTGGCCTTGACAAAGAGGTGGCTCTGGTCACCGACGGACGCTTTTCCGGCGCCACCCGGGGAGCCTCCATCGGCCACGTTTCACCGGAAGCGGCCCAGGGAGGGCCTATCGCCCTTGTGGAGGATGGCGATGAGATCAGTATCGATATTCCAGCCGGCAGGATCGATCTACTCGTTGAAGAAGAAAGACTGGAAGAGAGGAAAAAGAAGTGGCAGCCGCATTCCCCAAAGGTTAAAAAAGGTTACTTGCAGCGTTACAGCAGCCTGGTAACTTCAGCTAGCAGCGGTGCTGTCTTCAATAATCTCTAAATAATACAAGCGCTAAAATATAGAGCAAAGGTGACAGCAGTAGTGAAACAAAAAGGTGCCCAGATTTTAACAAAGTGTCTGGAAAAAGAAAATGTAAGTGTGGTTTTCGGCTACCCCGGAGGAGCAGTCCTCGATATCTACGATGCCCTCTATGATTCCTCACTCAACCATTACCTTGTCCGGCATGAGCAGGGAGCAGCGCACGCAGCCGATGGTTATGCCCGTGCTACGGGCAAACCGGGGGTCTGCATCGCCACATCCGGTCCAGGAGCAACAAACCTTGTTACCGGTCTGGCCAACGCCTACATGGATTCCATTCCCCTAGTCGCCTTTACCGGCCAGGTAGCTACGCCCATGCTCGGCCGGGATTCATTTCAGGAGGCGGATATTTACGGCATCACCCTGCCCATTACCAAACACAATTTTCTTGTTAAAGATGTAAAAGAGCTCCCCCTTGTGATCAAAGAATCTTTTCACCTGGCTACTACAGGCCGGCCCGGCCCAATCCTCATCGACCTGCCCAAAGATATTTGTCAAAAAAAGGTTGACTTTAAATATCCCGAAACTCTGAAGCTGCGAGGTTACTGCCCGCTACTTGAGGGGAGCCCCCGCAAAATAAGTGAGGCAGCGGTGGCTATTGGCGAAGCCCGCCAGCCGGTGATCTGCGCCGGAGGCGGTGTCATCTCCTCGGAAAGCAGCGAGGCACTCCTCAGTCTGGCCGAGTACTGCACCATTCCCGTAACCACCACTCTGATGGGTAAAGGTTCTTTTCCGGAAAACCACCCCCTTTCCTTGGGCATGCTGGGGATGCACGGAACGAAGTACGCCAACTATGCGGTCAATGAATGCGACCTGCTCATTGCTGTTGGCGTCCGTTTCTCTGATCGGGTCACTGTAAGAACCGATGCTTTTGCACCGGGGGCCAGGATCATTCATATAGATATCGATCCCGCTGAAATCGGTAAAAATTTACCGGTAGATATTCCTATCGTCGGAGATGTCGGGCGAGTTCTTGAACAGATCTGCCGCCAGATCCAGGCGCAGAGTAAAAGAGAAAAATGGCCGCTCCAGATTAAAACATGGAAAAATGAATACCCTTTGAAGTATAGCCGGGATAATGAAAAAATCAAGCCTCAGTTTGTGGTGGAACAAATACATGAAGTAACCAGAGGCGATGCTATTATCACCACAGAAGTGGGCCAGAACCAGATGTGGGCCGCCCAGTTCTACACTTTTACCAGGCCGCGCACATTTATCACCTCCGGCGGGCTGGGCACAATGGGCTTCGGCCTGCCGGCGGCTATCGGCGCGCAAATAGGGCAGCCCGGAAAAACAGTCTTTAATATTGCCGGCGATGGCAGCATTCAGATGAATATTCAGGAACTGGCCACCGCCGTAGCTTACAAGCTTCCCCTTAAGGTAGCTGTACTGAACAACGGCTATCTGGGTATGGTCCGCCAGTGGCAGGATGCTTTCTACAAGGGCCGCCTCGCTTATTCGGAGATTGCCAGCCCCGATTACATTAAGCTGGCAGAGGCTTACGGAGCAGTAGGTATGCGGGCAACCAGGCCGGCAGAAGTCCGCCAGGTTTTGGAAGAAGCAATGCGGCTGCAGGATCGACCGGTGCTCATAGATTTTATCGTTGACCGGAAAGAAAATGTTTTACCCATGATCCCGCCGGGCGGGACTATTAACAAAATGCTGGAGGCATAAAGAGATGTTGCGCACTCTCACCGTGCTGGTAGAAAATAATCCCGGAGTGTTGACCAGGGTAGCAAGCCTTTTTAGCCGCCGTGGTTATAATATCTACAGCCTTGCTGTAGGCCAGACGGAGAACCCTACTATTTCCCGGATGACCATCGTTGTTGAAGAGGACGACAAAGTGATCGAGCAGGTAACCAAACAGCTTCATAAGTTAATCGATGTAATTAAAGTGAACGATATTACCGGCATGGAGTATGTAGATCGGGAGCTCATCCTGGTTAAAACCGACGCCGATCCTTCGGTGCGGGGTGAGATCATGCAGATCGTGGAAATTTTCCGGGCTCGCATTGTCGATATCGGGCATAACACCTTAACCATCGAGGCTACCGGGGATGAAGGAAAAGTAAAAGCAATTATCGAAGCGCTTAAGCCTTTTCACATCCGGGAGCTGGTGCGTACCGGGAAGATAGCAATGCTGCGGGGAAATCGCTTTACCACCGTCAAAGACGGCGATTGGAAAACAGAGGAACCCTAATTAATAAAGGAGCTGAAGATTAATGGTCGAGATCTATTATGACAATGATGCTGACCTGGGAATGCTGGAGGGGAAAAAGGTAGCTGTAATCGGCTACGGCAGCCAGGGTCATGCCCAGGCCCAAAATTTACGCGACAGCGGCATCCATGTTGTGGTTGCCTTGCGTCGCGGCAGCAGCAACTGGGATCGGGCCCGTGATGACGGCCTGGAGGTATGTGAGATAGCCGCTGCGGTTAAGGAGGCGGCCATTATTCAGCTTCTTACTCCCGACGAAACCCAGGCTGTTCTTTACAGGGAAGAGATTGGACCTAACCTGAAAGAGGGGCAGGCCCTCGGGTTTTCGCACGGCTTTAACATTCATTACGGACAAATTGTACCTCCCCCCCATGTCGATGTTTTCATGGTGGCTCCGAAAAGCCCGGGCCACATGGAAAGAAGGGTTTATAAAGAAGGTGCAGGAGTCCCCGCTCTTATCGCTGTACACCAGGATTACACCGGCAAAGCCAAAGAGCTGGCCCTTGCCTATGCCAAAGGAATTGGCTGCACCCGGGCGGGTGTTTTTGAAACCACTTTCCGGGAGGAAACGGAGACAGACCTTTTCGGCGAGCAGGCGGTCTTGTGCGGCGGCGTGACGGAGCTCATCAAAGCCGGTTTCGAAACCCTTGTCGAGGCCGGGTATGCCCCGGAGATTGCCTATTTTGAGTGCCTTCATGAAATGAAGCTGATCATCGATCTTATCTACGAAGGAGGGCTTAGCTGGATGCGCCACTCCATCAGCGATACAGCCCAGTTTGGCGACTATATGGTGGGAAAACGGATCATCACTGCAGAAACCCGTGCGGAAATGCGTAAAGTCCTTTCCGAGGTTCAATCCGGTGAATTTGCCCAAAGATGGATCGTGGAAAACATGACAAACCGGCCGGTTTTTAATGCAATCGACAGGCAGGAAAAAGAGCATCCCCTTGAAAAGGTGGGCAAAAAGCTGCGAGAGATGATGCCCTGGCTGGAGAAAGAGTATTAGTATTGTGGAGGTTTCTTCATGAACGATAGAATTCATATTTTTGATACCACCCTGCGTGACGGCGAGCAGTCACCGGGAGTCAGCCTTAATATAAACGAAAAGGTTGAGATCGCCCGGCAACTTACCCGACTGGGTGTCGACATTATCGAAGCAGGATTCCCTGTAGCTTCGCCAGGAGATTTTGCCGCTGTCAAGGTGACTGCTGCAGAGGTTAAGGGCGCAACCATTGCCGCCCTTGCCCGGGCCAACGAAAAGGATATTGACCGGGCCTGGGAAGCGGTGCAGGAGGCAGAATCGCCGCGAATCCATACATTTATCGCCACCTCGGACATTCATCTCAGGCACAAGCTGAACATGAGCCGCGAGGAGGTACTGGAAGCAGCAACAGCAGCAGTAAAATATGCCTGCCGTTATCTCTCCGATGTTGAATTTTCAGCAGAGGATGCTTTTCGCAGCGATCATGATTTTCTCTGCCGCATTATTGAAGCAGCTATCGCAGCCGGAGCAACCACAGTAAATATACCCGATACAGTGGGTTACGCCACTCCTCAGGAATTTCATGATTTTATAGAAGGGATCTTCCGCAAAGTCCCCAATATTGATCGGGCTGTAGTCAGCGTGCACTGTCACAATGATCTCGGCCTGGCGGTAACGAATTCCCTGGCGGCGATCCAGGCCGGAGCCAGGCAGGTGGAATGCACTATAAACGGCATCGGGGAGAGAGCGGGCAACGCCGCCCTGGAAGAGATCGTCATGGCGCTCCACGCCCGGCATGACCTTTACGGTAAAAAAACCGCCATCCGGACAGAGGAAATATACCGGACGAGCAAACTGGTGAGCAAACTAACGGGGATGAAGGTTCAGCCAAACAAGGCTATTGTAGGTCAAAACGCTTTTGCCCATGAATCGGGGATTCACCAGGATGGAGTTTTAAAAGAGCGGCTGACTTACGAGATTATAAACCCCGGGCTCATCGGACGTTCACTCAACACAATCGTTCTAGGAAAGCATTCCGGCCGCCATGCCTTTCGTGAAACTTTAAATTCCCTCGGTTATGAACTGGATGAGGAAGAGATAAACAGGATTTTTCAACGCTTCAAGATCGTTATTGACCGCAAGAAAGAAATTACCGAAAAAGAGCTGGGAGCTATCATTGAGGAGGAGACTCTGCGCATCCCCGAGGTTTACCAGCTGGCCTATCTGCATATATCCAGCGGCACCACCGTGGTTCCCACAGCAACTATAGGCCTGCAAAAAAAAGGAGATGAACTTGATGAAGCAGCCTGCGGCGATGGCCCCGTTGACGCCATTTACAAGGCCATTGACAAGATTACCGGTTTCCCCTGCACTCTTGTATCCTACGCCATCGATGCACTCACCGCAGGAAAGGATGCCCTGGGGGAGGTCACCGTAAGGGTCCGCTCCAACAGTAATGACACGGTCTATACCGGCCGGGGGCTCAGCCCCGATATTCTTGAAGCCAGCGCCAAGGCCTATATCAATGCCATAAACCGGATCATCCATGCTAACAACAGTGGAAAGACCGCTGATCGTCCAAAAGCAGATTTGTAAAAAGCACGGAGGGAAAAATCGATGGGGATGACAATTACTGAAAAGATACTGGCAGCCCATGCCGGACGAGATAGGGTCAATCCCGGGGAGATCATACAGGCACGAATCGACCTGGCTCTGGCCAACGATATCACAGCACCGATAGCGATAGCTGAGTTTGATAAAATTGGGGTGGAGCAAGTTTTTGATCGCAACGCCATTGCACTTGTTCCTGACCACTTCACGCCAAACAAAGATATAAATTCGGCGGAACAGGTGGTGATCATGCGTGAGTTTGTTCGCCGTTACGACATTACCCATTACTTTGAAATCGGACGAATGGGCATCGAACATTGCCTGCTGCCCCAGGAGGGGCTGGTGCTTCCGGGCGATGTAATCATAGGCGCAGATTCTCATACCTGCACCTACGGGGCACTGGGAGCCTTTGCCACTGGCGTGGGCAGCACCGACCTTGCCGCAGCCATGGCCACAGGAGAGGTTTGGCTCAAAGTCCCCGAGACCATTAAAATCGTAGTTAACGGAACAAAATGGAACCAGTGGGTGGGCGGTAAAGACCTCATTCTCTACATTATCGGCAAAATCGGAGTAGACGGTGCCCTTTACAAGGCCATGGAGTTCACCGGTGAGGCTATCTCGGCTCTATCCCTGGAGGGACGCTTTACCATGGCTAATATGGCCATCGAGGCCGGCGCCAAAAACGGCATTTTCGCCCCTGATGAAAAAACCAGGATTTACGTGGAAGAACGGGCTCAGCGGCCCTACAAATTATATTACAGTGATGAAGAAGCGCACTACTGTGAACTCTACGAGTTTAACATCGGCGATATTGAACCGCAGGTAGCTTTCCCCCACCTGCCTGAAAATAGCAGGCCCATCAGCGAGGTGGGCACGGTTCAGATCGACCAGTCTGTTATCGGCTCCTGCACCAACGGCAGAATCGAAGATCTGCGCATAGCAGCGAAGATCTTAAAGATGAAAAAAGTCCACCCCGGCGTGCGCCTTATTATCATCCCGGGAACTCAGGAGATCTACCTGCAGGCTTTAACCGAAGGGCTCATTGAACTGTTTATCAGAGCAGGCGCCGCGGTAAGCACACCCACATGCGGGCCCTGCCTGGGCGGCCATATGGGTGTGCTGGCCAGGGGAGAAAGGGCTGTCTCTACCACCAACCGCAATTTTGCCGGACGGATGGGCCATCGGGAAAGCGAGATCTACCTGAGCGGCCCGGCAGTAGCGGCAGCCTCTGCAATTCTGGGCCGCCTGGCCTCTCCCGAGGAGGTGGAGTAGATGGGCATACGCGGCAGAGTCTGGATATTTGGCGCAGATATCGATACCGATGCCATCATTCCAGCACGTTATCTCAACACTTCAGATCCGGCGGTGCTGGCCAGGCATTGTATGGAAGACGCTGATCCTGATTTTCCGAAAAAAGTTAAAGAAGGCGACATCATCGTCGCCGGCAAAAACTTCGGCTGCGGCAGCTCCAGGGAGCATGCTCCCCTGGTGATTAAAACGGCCGGGGTAAAGGCGGTAGTAGCGGCTTCCTTTGCCCGCATTTTTTATCGCAATGCCTTTAACATCGGCCTCCCCATCTTTGAATCACCCGGGGCGGCAGAGAGAATCAAAGAAGGTGACGAGATCAAGATCGATCCGGCAAGGGGTCTCATCCTCAACCTGACCCGCGATGAAGAATACCGGGCAACGTCAATACCCGGTTTTATGGAGGAGATTTTAAATGCCGGCGGCCTCATCAACTATGTCAGTCAAAAGGTGAAGGATAATGTATAAGATTGCTCTGCTTCCAGGTGACGGCATTGGACCGGAGATGCTTTCGGAAGCGGTAAAAGTGCTTCAAGCCTGCGCTAAAAAGTTTAGCCTTGCTTTTGAATTCAGCGAAGCTCCCGTGGGCGGTTTTGCCATCGACTCATGCGGCCACGCCCTGCCGGAGGAGACACTCGAACTTTGCCGGAAAAGCGATGCCGTGATTTTGGGAGCCATTGGAGGCCCGAAATGGGACCACCTGCCCGCGGAGCAAAGACCGGAAGCCGCTGCACTGCTGCCACTGCGCAAGAAACTGGGACTGTTCGCCAACTTGCGGCCTGTGATCCTTTATGAAACGCTCATCAAGGCTTCCCCGCTTAAGCGGGAGATTGTGCAGGGAACAGATATCCTTTTTGTTCGCGAGCTCACCGGTGGCCTCTATTTTGGAGAAAAGAAGAGGGTGAAAATAGCCGGCGGCGAGAAAGCAACAGACACCCTTATCTATACAACCTCTGAGATCGAGCGGATTGGCCGCCTGGCCTTTGAATCCGCACGAAAGCGAAAAAAACTTGTGCATTCTATTGATAAAGCCAACGTGCTGGAGAGTTCCAGGCTGTGGCGGGAAACAATGAACCGGCTGCAAAAGGAATATGTCGATGTAAAACTTATTCATATGTATGTGGACAACGCCGCCATGCAGCTGATTAACCATCCGCGGCAGTTTGATGTCATTGTCACTGAAAATATGTTCGGCGATATTCTTACCGACCAGGCCTCTGTGCTGACAGGCTCTATCGGGATGCTTGCTTCAGCCAGTATAGGAGGCAAGGTAGCCCTCTATGAACCGGTTCACGGTTCTGCCCCGGATATCGCCGGGCAAAATAAGGCTAATCCTCTGGCAGCCATACTATCAGTTTCCCTGATGCTTCGCTATTCTTTCAATCACGCTAAGGCTTCGGATACTATTGAAACAGCGGTATTACGCGTGCTGGAAAAAGGTTATCGCACAGCGGATATCATGCAACGGGAGTGCAGGATTTGCAGCACTTCAGAGATAGGCAATCATGTTGTCGAAGAACTGCTGGCTTAATAACAAGTAATATTTGACGGAGTGAAAATAGAGCCTTGAGAAAAGAAGTTAAAATTTACGACACCACTCTGCGGGATGGAACCCAGGGAGAAGGACTGAGCCTCTCCGTAGATGACAAGATCAAAATTACCAGGCGTCTCGATGAAATGGGCTTTCACTACATCGAAGGAGGCTGGCCCGGCTCCAACCCCAAAGACATTGAGTTTTTTAGCCGGATGAAAAGTTATCCACTGAAGAACGCCCGGCTCACTGCTTTCGGATGCACCCGCCGCCCGGGATCCACTGCCCGGCAAGACGACAATCTCCAGGCTATCCTGGAAAGTGGAGTCAAAACCGCCACCATCTTCGGTAAATCGTGGGAACTCCATGTGACCCTGGCTCTCGATACCACCCTGGAAGAGAATCTGGCCATGATCGGCGAGACCCTCTCCTATTTAAAGAGAAAAGGGCTGGAGGTATTCTACGACGCCGAACACTTCTATGACGGATTCAAAGAAAATCCCGCTTATGCCTTGAAAACCCTGAAGGCTGCAGTTGACGCCGGTGCTGATTTGCTCTGTCTTTGCGATACCAACGGCGGCACTTTGCCCGACGAGATATACCAGATCACCGTCGAAGCCTGCCGGCGTTTCCCGGGAACAACCGTGGGGGTCCATGCCCACAATGATGCCGGCCTGGCTGTAGCCAATTCGTTAATGGCTGTAAAAGCAGGAGCAATCCAGGTCCAGGGCACGATCAATGGTTACGGTGAGCGCTGCGGCAACGCCGATCTCTGCTCGGTAATCCCCATTCTCATGCTAAAGATGGGCTACCATTGCCTTAGTGATGATAAGCTGGCCCAGCTTACTGAACTCTCCCATTATGTAAGCGAGCTGGCCAACCTCATTCCCAACACCCATCAGCCTTTTGTGGGCAATAGCGCTTTCGCTCACAAAGGAGGCATTCATGTCAGCGCCCTGTTAAAAAACCCGAAGACTTACGAACTTATCGATCCTGCGGCTGTGGGCAACAGCCGGCGGGTCCTGGTCTCTGAACTCTCGGGCCTGAGCAATATTCTCTGCAAAATTGAGGAACTAGGCCTTGATGTGGATGTTAACCGGACCAATGAGGAGACCCGGAAGGTCCTCACCGAGATCAAGGAGCTGGAAAACCAGGGCTATCAGTTCGAAGGGGCTGAAGCATCTTTTGAACTGCTCATGCGTAAAGCTTTCAACACCTACCGGCAGCCATTCACCCTGGAAACGCTGCGGGTGATCATGGAGATGAAAGAAGAGGGCAAAGTACACTCGGAAGCGGTGATCAAGATGCGGGTGGGCGACCGGGTAATCCATACCGCAGCTGAGGGAAACGGGCCCGTCAATGCCCTGGACAATGCCCTTCGCAAAGCCCTGGAAGATTTCTATCCCGAAATTCGCTCCATGACCCTTTCAGACTACCGGGTGCGGGTCCTGGACGGGGACCGGGGGACAGGAGCACTGGTGCGGGTGCTCATCGAAACCTCCGACCGCCACAATACCTGGGGTACTGTAGGAGTTTCCAGCAATATCATCGAAGCCAGTTGGAAATCACTTGTGGACAGTATCGCCTACGGTCTTCTAAAACCGAAATAGCCTTTTGCCGCTCCGCATGCTGCCCGGATCATATAATGGATGCAATCAGAAATAATTGTGACAGTTTTCGACAAATAAATAAATGATCATAAAAAACCGCCGGTTTATTACTCAGAACGGCGGTTTTAACTAATGCGTAAACGAAAAAGGGAGATTAACTCTACGACCCTGCTTTGACACTAAGGATTCATTTCGTATCTGTCTTTCAGCGGCAGGACCTGATCATTCCAGAACCTGTTAAATCTTCCCACATCGCCCTCAGGCTTGCGAATCATCTTTTTCAGAAGCTCCGCCTGCGCAGGGACAGTGCTCCGCTTGCTATAAAGCTGCAGCGCAAACCTGGAAAAATCACGGACCATGAAGTCAAAGATCTGGTCGACAAGATCGGCACCGATATCGTAGATCGCAGCGTTTTCCAGAATCAGCTGGCCGTAAACTACCAGGGTAAAGATCTCGCCCAAAGCCAGCATCATATCGGTGTCTTTCTGCTGCTCCGAATCGGGAGCAGCGCTGAGCAAGGCCTCTTTGAAGAGGGCTGTCTGTTCCCGGAAGATTTGCACATTAGGCAAATCGTAGCGGTTGTACGCAAGAGCGTAATCATGAAACCGAATCTTACCCAGGCCCCTGGCCGGTCCCTGATCAAAGAGAAAATGATCATGCTGCGGTTGATCCTGCCTCTGCACTTCGGGGTACGACTGGTGGTTGAAGAAATAATTGGGGATAAACTTGTTGATCAGGGCTATGTTTACATGAACGGTCCCCTCCAGCTTGGGCAGTGCGCGGATATCGCGAGCCGCCATCTCGAAGTAGGTATCGTTTTCAAAGCCCTTTGCGGCGATCACATCCCAGAGCAGGTTGATCACCTCTTCACCCTGAGTGGTTACCTTCATCTTCATGGTGGGATTGTAAAGCAGGTAGCGCCTGTCTTCAGGCGAAGCCACCCGCATGTAATCCGCAGCCCGCAAGGCAAAAAGTTTCATCGCCACCAGGCGGGTATAGGCATCAACAAAAAGCTGTTTCACATGGGGGAAATCGGTCACATAGATGCCGTAAAGACCGCGGTTGGCCGCATGGTTTATCGCTTCATAGAAAGCATGGGTGCAGATGCCTACAGAGGCCCAGCCAAGGTTGTACTTGCCCACATTGACAGTATTAAGAGCAGCATCCCAGGCTGCGGGGCCACGCGAAAGGATATCGTCATCAGTGATAGGATAATCACGTAGGATAAAATCGGCAACATAGGATTGCGAGTTAACGATATTTTTTACCAACTCGTAGTTTTTATGCCGGTAGTTGGCTACAAATAGTGTGTAATCATCGGAACCGGCAATCTTGCCAAAGGTGGAAACCATCTCGGCTATATTGCCGTTGCCGATATAGTATTTTTCGCCATTGGCCCGGTAAGTGCCGTCAGGCTGAGGGGTCAGGGTCATCTCCGTGGAGTAGATGTCAGCGCCGTGCGCCCTTTCAGAGAGGCCGAAGGCAAAAACATGCCCCTCTTTGAGCAACTGTGCTGCGCGCTTTTTAGCCTTCTCATTGGGGCTCATCCAGATGGGTCCAAGACCCAAGATAGAGACCTGCCAGGTGTACCAGTAGTGTAACCCGTAAAAGGCAAGGACCTCGTTGAACTCGCAGTTCCGCCAGGTATCCCAGCGGCAGCCCTCTTCACCATACTCATCGGGAGTGAGCAACTTGTAAAATATCTCGTTGTCACGCACAAAATTCAAAAAATCTTCGTACCATACCCTCTCGCGGTCATCTTCTTTTAGCCTGATCTTGCCCTTGTTCTCAAAAAACTCGATAGTCTTAAGCATAATCTCCCGCGAAAGCGAATCGGGGTAGGACCGGTCATGTAATTTAGGGTTGAGAAGCAATAGGGTCACCTCCTGATTATTTTTCATGATAAAGACTTCCCACTTTGCACAATGAGACATAAGTGGGTATAAACAATAAGGCGGCAATCACCATAATATTATTAATTCTGCAACAACTTTTCTTATCCTTCATTTCGCCATGGTAACACAATACCTTTGCCTTCATTCATTGCTTACTGCTGTCGTCAAAATCAATCGCCCGCTGCCTCGGCCAGGGCCGCTTTCATATTGGGCGCCACACTGGCTATTAGAAAACCCATGGAAAAGATACTCA
>CAYXKD010000036.1:0-19127 GCA_964464625.1 uncultured Syntrophomonadaceae bacterium | reverse complement strand
CTTCAATTTCTGCCCGGGGCACCAGCGCAGCCACAGAGTCGATGACCAGAACATCAATAGCTCCGCTGCGCACCAGCGCTTCGGCAATCTCCAGAGCCTGCTCTCCCGTGTCTGGCTGAGAAACGAGCAGTTCATCGATATTCACGCCCAGGTTGGAGGCATAGCCGGCATCAAGGGCATGTTCGGCATCGATGAAAGCACAGTAACCGCCCTGTTTCTGAGCTTCGGCAATAACATGAAGACCTACGGTGGTTTTCCCCGACGATTCAGGTCCGAATATTTCCACCACCCTGCCTCTCGGCAAACCGCCTATACCCAGGGCCAGATCCAGGGAGAGGCAGCCGGTAGGAACCACGGCAACTCCCTCGGTCACATGCTGACCCAGTTTCATGATCGAGCCTTTGCCAAATTGTTTTTCAATATGCAGCAAAGCCGCTTCCAGAGCCTTCTCTTTGTCCATTCCCATAACCCCTTTCAGTGGGTTTCGCTGATGATCCTTTAATTCTTTTTTTCTGGTTATTTTCCTCTATTTTTCCAAAAACAATATCTCCTCCAGGGTTGTGTACTGTGCCCCCCGGGGAGTAAGCCGGCTTTCGTAAAGAGACATTGAGGTCACCAGGGCCTTCTCAGTTTTAAAATTTTTCTCTGCGCTAAGAAGCTGTCCCACCTTCTCCCCCGGCAAAGAAAGGCGCACCCGTCCCAGGGTGAGATGAGCTTTAAAAGGGCGTCTTTCAAGTGGAAAGCCCCTCTTTGCCAGCTCCTTTTCAAGGGAATCAGCCAGCTCTTCCGTTTCAGACGCTCCCCTGTGGATACCGGTCCATATGATCCGGGCCCGCTTCGGAGAGGGGAAAACACCTGTGGAGCCAAACTGGAGATAAAAGGGGCTCACTGATCTCGACACTATTTGCATTGCAGTGATAATGAGCGGCACTTTCTCCGCCTCCTGCTCGCCTAAAAACTTCAGGGTAAGATGAAGCCCTTCGGGCCGGACCCACCTGACCCCGCCAAGGGAATGTGCCAGACGCTGCTGCAGGATCTGCAGTTTCTCCCTCTGCTCCATTGAGGGATCTATGGCTATAAACAGGCGCATCTGGAGCGCCTCCTTCCATTTTAAGAGCGGGGTTAAGCCGCTGCTCTACAATATTATTAAATTATTAAATGATAAATCCTTTTTTGCAGGGGAATCAGTTTTATCAACTATCCGGCGGATGATTGTAAAAGCGCTGCAGAGTGAAGGAACCCTGTAACTGTTCGATGCTGATTAAATCCAGGGCGGCCAGTTTTAGGGCGCCGTCAGCATCAGGGTTGAAGTGAAGGATCAGGGCGCTGTAGGGATTGTTGTGCGGTGCCAAAAGGCCCCGCACTCCTGATGCACCGGTGGTCCCGGCATTAGCCAGAATTGTGCCGCTCTCTGCATCGAAGTTTATCTCCGCACTGTGGGTATGGCCGCAGAGTATAAGAGGCAGCTCCCCCCTGAAAGGCTCCGCCATAAGCGGATTGTGGACGGCAAATATATCAGGAAGTGTTCCATCTTCAAGCATCATTACCTTAGCCTGGCGGCTTTCCTGGAGCATGATGCTTTCCGATACCACCTCAGCCTTCTGATTTTCCACTGCCGGGTCAGCAAGGCCTGCAATGAGCAGCCCGGCGACTTCAACAGGCTTTAACCCGATAATAATAGCCCCTTCCTGGCGGAGCCTTTCTATACTCTGCAAGCTGTCATGATTCCCCGGTAGAAAAAGGTAGGGCAGCGCCAGTCCGGACATCCTGGCGGTCAACTCCGTCTCCAGCTCCGAACCGTAATCGGTGAGATCACCCGTATCGATGATCAGATCAATTTGAAAGCTGTCTGTCACTTTTTCAATGAAGTCGAATGCAGCTGGATTGTTATGAATATCGGAGACATGGAGCACCCGCACCTCACCGCTGTGAGAAAGCGGATTTATATGCTCCAGCTGGCTGGAGATTTCCTCCAGGCTTAGCGCCATAACCCCCAGGTGCTCACTCAATGCGTTATAGGTATCACGAGCCTGTTCGGTCAGGCTGATAATCTGGGGAGCCGCCGCAAGAGCGCCTTCAAAGCGGGGATTGTCAAAGGCGCTGATGTTGTAGGGATATATGAGAGTGGTTCCTAAAAGCAGGGCCAGCAGGAGAAGGGAGATAAAACCGCAGAAAGCAGCCCTTTGGATCGCCCCTCCCAGGCTGCCCCGCCGCACCAGGAGAAAAGTTAGCGCTGCAGTGCAGACGAAGGAAATGATGAAAAGACGGATGAAAAAATAATAGACTTTCTCCTGTAATTCACGATAGAAAAAAGAGATGGGCTGTGAATTGGAAAGTTCCCGGAGCGATGCCGGCAACTCCTGGAGGTCCACATTTTTCAATGTGATTTCCAGGAGAAAGGGGGCTCTGTGGGTGGCTGCCCCCAACCTGCCCAAAGGCGGGATGTGGATGACCGTCCCTCCATGCAAAGAGGGGAGGAGCGATGCCGTAAAATCAAATGCTTTTACTGTAAAAGATGCTTCACTAAAAAGTGCTACGGCGATGAGTAAGCCGGCCAGGGCAAGGAAAAGCAGCAGTACCAGTTCTTTCCTTCTATTATTCCCCTTCAGTGAGCATCATCCCCCAAAGCAATGTGAGGAGAGACTGCACCGCTCTCACTTTTACCGCCCGTCGTGTGCCGGGAAGGTTCAATAGACGGCACTTTTCTCCCAAAATTCCGGTGGCGGCAATATATACAAGGCCCAGGGGGCGCCCTGAAGAATCGCTTTCAGGGCCGGCAATACCGGTGATGGCGGCGCCCATAGAGGCGCCAAGCCTCTCCGCGGCGCCGCGGGCCATCGCCAGAGCTACCGCTTCGCTCACTGCTCCCTGCTGCTCCAGCAGCTCGCCGCTGATCCCCAGCAGGCTTTTTTTGGCCTCATTATTGTAAGCAACGAGCGAACCGCTGAAAAAATGAGAACTGCCCGGGATATCTGTAAGGCTGTCCGCCATCAGCCCTCCACTGCAGGATTCAGCCAGCGCCAGACTGAGCCGGCGCTCCCTAAAAAGTGCGGCCACAGTGCCTGCAAGGGTCTCCTCATCTTCACCGTACACGTATCTACCCAGGTTCCTGCGCAGCTGTTCGGCGGTTTTCCTGAGAAGCTCCGGAGCCTGGATACCGCTGCTTTTTAGCTGCAGCAGCACCTCTCCGCCCCTGGCCACAAGGGAGAGAGAGACGCCTCCGGGCAGGCCGCTTTCCTTGATCTTATCTTCCAGTAAAGATTCGCCGCAACCTGTAGTCCGGATAATCTTTGTGTGCCAATCTCCCCCCGCTCCCTCTTTTTGCAAAAGAGGGAGTATCTCTTCTTCAAACATGGGAGCCATTTCTACAGGGGGGCCGGGAAGAAGGATGAGCCGGCGCCCCTCGCCGGCGGGGATAATTACACCCGGCGCTGTGCCGCGGTGGTTATACACCAGGCGGCTTCCCTCAATTATCATCGCCTGTTTGCGGTTAGCCGGCGGCATGGCGTATCCCAGCCCGTCAAAGATCCGCTCCAGGCGCTGCAACCATTCCCTGTGCAGGCATAGGGGGCGCCCCAGCAGCTCAGAAACAGCCTCTCTGGTAAGGTCATCGTCAGTGGGGCCGAGCCCCCCGGTGCAGATTACCGTCTGGCTGTTGAGCATGGATTCCTTCAGAGCTGCCATGATAGAGGCTGCGCTGTCGGGTACCACACGCTGTTCCCGCACCGGAATACCCTGCGACCAGAGGCGCCGCGAGATGTAGCCGGCATTTGTATTCTCCACAAGGCCTGTTAAAAGTTCACTGCCGATACAGATTAGATCTACCTCCATGCCTATCACATCCATTTTTAGATTAATTATAACATGCACTCAACAGGATTTTGCCTGTGATGCTGTGATGTGACGGCGCAGCGCCTCCCCGCTGATTTTCTCTTTCTCTATGATGGAGCGGGAAATCTCCTTGATCAGACCCATTTTTCCGGAGAGCAGCTTATAAACCCACTGCTCCTGCTTGCCGATAATTTGCTGAATGGTGCGGTGCAGCAGCCCCCCGGGAAGATCATTGATGCTGACAACGCCGAGGCAGGAGAGTCCGGCACCAATTATATTTTTGGCCAGTTTAACAGCCTGTTCAAAATCGCTGAGCGAACCGGTGCTGCCGTTGCCCAGTACCAGTTTTTCGCTGACAGCCCCGCCAAGCAAAACTGCAATCTGTCTCTCGATATGATCAATGGTGTAAATATAGTAATCCCGTTCCGGCTTTTGGCGAACATAACCCAGCGCTTTGCCGCGGGGTGTAATGGTCACCTGGGAAACAGAACCCGGTTTGAGCGCCTCGCCGATCAGGGCATGTCCTGTTTCGTGAACGGCGATACGCCACAACTCCTCCTCATCGGGTTTGCGCTCCAGCTTCTCCCCCAGGATCACCTTGTCCACGGCCTCAAAAAGATCTTTTTCGCTGATACTGCTCCGCCCTTCACGCAGTGCCAGGATCGCCGATTCATTGGCCAGGCTTTCCAGGTGCGCTCCGGAAAAGCCAAAAGTCTCGCGGGCGATTCTTTCCAGGGATATCCCCTCTGCCACCGGCTTATTATGCAGGTGCAGCCTCAGGATTTGCTCCCGCCCCTCCAGGTCGGGCAGATCTACCTGGACCGTCCGATCAAAACGACCCGGCCGGAGCAGCGCCCCATCAAGCGCCTCGGGACGATTGGTGGCTCCAATTACGAGGATGGGAGTATCGCTGTTTCCATCCAGGCCGTCCATCTCCACAAGGAGCTGATTGAGGGTTTGATCATATTCGAGGTGGCTGCTGTGACGGCCGCGCTTCCCTCCGAGAATATCGATCTCGTCAATAAAAAGGATGGCATTTTTACGCCCTTCTTTTAACGCCTTGCTCCGGCACTTTTTGAAAAGCTGGCGCACCCGCTGTGCCCCAACCCCGGCATAAATTTCAATAAACTCGCTACCCGCAACGCTGACAAAGGATGAACCGGTGTAGCTGGCCGCTGCCCTGGCCAGGAGCGTCTTGCCTGTACCCGGCGGCCCTACCAGCATCACTCCTTTAAGCGGACGGATTCCCATATGCCTGATCTCCTGAGGCTTGTTGACAAAATCAAGTGCCTCCAGAAGCTCTTTTTTCGCCACCTCCTGGCCGCCGATCTCGCTGAAGCTGATCTGTTTCCCCTGGAAGCTTTGACCAATACCTGTTAAGCGCTGGGTTTTAATCCCGGAAAAATTGAAAAGTAGCAGGAAAAGAGCTGCCAGGAGAACAAGGGGTATGAAATTGCTCTGGTAGTATAGCAGGATCAGAAGGACGGCAGCACCTGTTCCAGCAAGAAGCTCACGCATGAGCAGCCCCTCCTTCCTGATCGGACGGCAGAGGCACGATGATGTAAAGATAACTGGAGCCATCCCTTGCCTGCAGGTAAATATGGCGGGAATCAACGGTGAATAAATAATCTGTTAGACCACAGGCAGCGGCCACCTGGCCCACCTCATGGGCGGCCTCCCGGTAGCAGCCTGTCCTGGCCGCTCCGTAAAGATCCGGACTCACGGCGGAGGCAAAGCGATGGAGCAGTGCACTGCGCCGGTCTTTGATTTCTATGGCCGGCTGGATCCTGTAGTAGCCCGATATCTCTTTCTCAACTGCATCAAAAAGGCTTTCCAGCTCTCCCTGATAAGAATTATCCGGAGTGATCACCGCGATCTCAGTACCTTTTTCGGAGATAATCTCTGCGGCGGCAATTCCTTCGAGGCTGCAGAGCGCTTCGACAAGGGCTTCATTTTTAAAATAGCGCTGGTAAAGGTGATTTATCCCGAAAAATAGAAGCAGCACCAGCAGCGCTACAAATAATACCCGGGGCCATTTCAAATCGGGCACAGCCAACCGCTCCCCCTCTGTAGTTTACATAACGTATTTAGATTATAGCAGAGAAGCATGGAGCGGGCAACAACCGGGAGGCGGCTCTTCTATTCCTCTTTTTTGTTCAGGTAACAGGCTCTTCCACTATGCCCAGGCCCTTGCCGTAAAGATCGTAGGGGGCAGCGGCAGTCACCAGCACATCGACAAAGCTGCCCGTCTTGAGCGGCTGCGGGTAAGTGAAAAAGGTAAGGCCGTCCACTTCAGGCGCCTGAAAGGAGGTTCGCCCGCAGTAAAGCGAACTGTCTCGACGGGCGGGGCCTTCCACAAGCACGGTAAAGCTGGCGCCCACAAGGCTGCTGTTAAAGGAGTGCGCCGCAGCCTGCTGGGCCGTTAAGAGAGAACGGCGCCTTCTCTTTGCAACCCGTCTGGGGATCTGATGGCTGAGCCCTGCCGCGGAGGTCCCCCGCTGGCGGGAGTAGGCAAAGACGCCTACCCTTTCAAAAGGTTCCTCCTGCAGGAACGACGAGAGCTCCCGGAAATGCGCCGGCTTTTCCCCGGGATAGCCTGTTATGCAGGTAGTGCGCAGAGTGATGCCCGGAATGTGACGGCGCAGTTTTTCAACAAGTTCAACCACTTCTTCGCGGGAATAGCGCCGGCCCATGCTTTTAAGCAGATCGCTGTTGATGTGCTGTAGCGGCAGATCAAGGTATTTGCAGAGGCGCTCTTCCCTGGCGATAAGATGGATAAGGCTGTCACTTACACGGGAGGGATGAGCATAGAGTATGCGGAGCCAAAAATAATGAGGTATCGCCTTGAAAATCTGTTCCAGCAGTCCGCTTAAGCCATCGGCGGTTCCCCACTCGGCTCCGTAAGCTGTGGTATCCTGGGCAATAAGGTTGATCTCCCTGGCGCCACCCTCTATGAGCTGTCCGATCTCGGTGATAATATCCCCGGCTGGACGGCTGCGCAAAGGTCCGCGAAGGGAATGTATAAGGCAGTAACGGCAGCGATTACTGCATCCTTCTGCAATTTTCACATAGGTGCTGTGCGGTGCTGTGGTTAACAGACGCGGCCCCAGGTTCTGGTAGCGTGGCGGAGGTTCCAGCAGCAGCAGTTCCCTTTTTCCGGCAAAGCAGCGCTCCAGTAAGGAAGGCAGGCGGGCATAGCTGTGCACCCCGATAACGCCGCCGAGATGAGGTATGGCGTGCAGAAGAGCCCCGCCGAAGTGCTCTGCCAGGCATCCCGCAGCGATAATCAAAGGTCTTTCACCTCTGCGCTGCGCTGACAGCCTCAGTATGGTGTCAATGGATTCCTGCTGGGCTTCTTCGATAAAAGCGCAGGTGTTCACAATAACAGCATGGGCTTCTGAGGGAATTCCTGTGATAAGGTATCCGCTGCGGCCGAGAAGGCCCAGGATCTCTTCGGTGTCAACGCGGTTTTTGGCACATCCCAGGGCTATAGCGGATATTTTACGCCCCTCTTTCATCTTTTTCTTCTCCTTAATTAAAACTGTTTTAGGGTAAAAGGGCGCTTTTACCGTTACCGTAAAAATAACTTATTTGCAGAGAAAGAGAAAATTATGGGCATTTTTCTCTTTAGTGACCTCTTTTACTGCAATGCCGTTTACAGTGAGCTCCACCCCCTGAGGATTGCCCAGGCGAATCCAGAGCTTCTCCGATGCGTCGAAAACAATCTCTTCTCCCTGTGCCAAACTTCTCTCCTGAAAGTGTGCACTGTCGTCCAATTGAACTTTAATCCAGCACCTTCCAGTGCATAAGAGCTTCAGTTTCAGCTCTTTGGAATTGCCAACGGAAAATACAGTTTCCCCTGTTGTCGACTGTGCTGTGAGGACCCTGATATCGGCTGTCAGTTCAGCAGGCTCTTTTTCATCACTATCCTGTTTCTCGCCGCCGGGCGCCTCACCAGGATCGGGGCCGGAGGGCCCGGCCTGGTCTTCCAAAGGATCCTTTTCAGGAGCCGTTTTCGGGATAAAGTGTGTGGAGAACCAGTATCCTCCAGCCGCAAGCAGAAATAGTAAAACAATTAGTCCATAGATAAAGGAGGGACTGCTCTCCCTGCCGATCTTCTTCGGCTTAAGGGGTGGTTTTTTTACCGGTTCAAGCAGGGGCTCTTCAGGTTCATCTTCAGCTTTCAGCTCCCGGTACAGATGGAGAACCTTTTCCGGGAGCAGGCCAACAAGCTCTGCATAGTTTCGCAAAGCCCCCTTAAGATAGACTTCACCGGGAAATTTGCTAAAATCACCCTTTTCAAGAGCCTCCAGGTAATGCAGCTGGATCTTGGTTTGCTCGCTAATATCATTTATTGATATATTTCGCTCTTCCCGGGCTTTCTTTAAAAGCCCTCCCAGTTCTTCCATAACACATTCCCCCCTTCAAGATTCTTCAGATAAGGGATTCCATGCTACTGGTTTGCCTTTTTAAACTCTTCATACAGCCTTGACGCCTGATCCGGAGTAATGATTACCTCCCGCGGTTTGCTGCCCTCATATTCCCCGACGACACCCCGCCGCTCCAGATCATCGATCAGGCGGGCCGCACGAGTGTAACCGATGCGAAAACGCCTTTGCAGCAGTGAAATTGATGCCTGGCCCGTCCGCACAATCAGCTCCAGCGCATCGGGAAAAAGCTCATCAGGCTCGAAAAGCTCCTCCCCCTTATCCTGATCAAGTGTATCGATATCCACAACATATTCTGCCCATCCCTGATCTTTGATAAAATCAGTGATGTGCTTGATCTCCCGTTCGCTAATATAAGCGCCCTGGACACGGATCGGCTTGACCGCTCCCACGGGATGAAAAAGCATATCGCCCCGTCCCAATAGCTTCTCCGCACCGGACATATCGAGGATTGTTCGGGAGTCAACCTGCGAGGAAACTGTAAAGGCGACCCTGGAGGTGATATTAGCCTTAATCACCCCGGTGAGCACATCCACAGAGGGACGCTGTGTGGCGATAACAAGATGGATCCCTGCCGCCCTGGACATCTGTGCAAGGCGGGCGATGGAATCCTCTACTTCGCCCGGTGAAACAAGCATGAGATCTGCGAGCTCGTCAATGATCACAACATAGTAGGGAAGTATCTCACCCTGACATCTCCCTGATGCAATAAGATCATTGTAAGCGGCGATTTCCCGAACCTCTTCGCGGGCAAATATTTCATAACGCCTGTTCATCTCCCTGACCATGTTCCGCAGGGCCAGCGAGGCTTTTTTCGGATCGGTAAGCACTGGTGCCAGAAGATGGGCAATACCGTTGTACACACTCAGTTCAACCACCTTCGGATCGATCATTAAAAACCGGACCCGCTCGGGCCTGGCTTTGTAGAGGATGCTGATGATAAGCGCATTCAGGCATACACTTTTTCCTGCGCCGGTGGCCCCGGCTATAAGCAGGTGGGGCATCTTTGTCAAGTCGGCAATCACAGGGACACCGGTAATATCCTTGCCCAGACCAACAGTCAAAGGGGAAGGGCTATTTAAAAATTTCAGGTCCTCAAGGACTTCTCTAAGATAGACCAGGGCAATGATTTTGTTCGGCACCTCTATTCCCAGAGCCGCCTTTCCCGGTATGGGCGCCTCTATGCGCACCAGCGGCGCAGCCAGGTTCAGGGCAATATCGTCGGAAAGGTTGACAATACGGCTCACTTTTACCCCGGCCTCGGGCTGCACTTCAAAGCGCGTGACTGTGGGACCCGATTGAACATGAATCACTTTTGCTTTCACCCCGAAACTTTCCAGTGTACTTTCCAGCAGCCTGGCCCGCTCCCTGATTCCCTTGATCTGCTTTTGTTCCCCCAGGCGGCCGGGACTGGCGAGAAGATCCAGTGAGGGCGGTGTGTATAAGCCCGGCAGTCGGGGCTTTTTTCTCTGTGAAGGGGGCTCCCTATCATTTTCCTGCGGTTCTACCAGGGCCAGGCGGCGCTCTTTCTGGTAATATGAATCCACAGCCGGCTGTGATTCTTTCCACTCCCCGGCAGGTTCTTGATCATCTCCGGCAAGTTCCACGACAGGCCCTGAAAAAGCGGGGCTCCGCCTCTCATCAGCAGTGTCGCTAATTTTTTTTTCCCCCGGCGGCCCACCCTCTTCAGAGCTGCTCATCAAAATAATGTAAATCTCTTTCAGGTAAAGTCCAAAGCGTTTCAATAATGATACCAGACCGGTTAAAAGTCTGGCCACCTGCTTAAAGATTTGCGTTACTGTGACATTCATGATCAGTAAAAGGGCTATCAGTGCCGCAGCTGCAATGACAATATAGCTGCCTATCTCCTTGAAACAAAAAAATAAAAGCGCTGCAAAAACTGCTCCAACAAGGCCGCCTCCCATCTTCTGCCAACCCATCTGCAGAGTAGTCCGGTAGAAATCCTGCCCGGTAAAGGCGTCCAGCTGTTCGAGCATAAGGCTGAAATGGGCGCGAATGGTGAAAAGAAGCAGCAAAATAATGATCCCGATGAGGCGGGACTTAATATTTAAGCTCTCCGGCAGCATGATTCTCAAGCCGAGAGCACCGATCAGCAGGGGGATCACCACGGCAGTATCCCCGGCGATGATCCGGAATAAATTGTGGACAAATATACCCAGCTCGCCTGCCTGTTCGGCGTAGATCACTCCGGCGTAACAGAACACCGCCAGGGCTATGAGGAGGATCCCCTTGATCTGCATGCCAATCTCTTCGCGAGGGCCTGTCCTTTGGGGTGCCGTTTTTTTTCTACTGCGCTTTCCCATATATTGCCTCCCAGCTCCTATTATAACCGATCAGTAAAACCTGGGCAAACAGAAGAGCTGCACTTTCAGCGCTTAATGATTAGAGCAAAAAATAAGTTATAACCACAGCGGCTCCGGCCACCCAGCAGTAGTACGCAAAATAGTGAAATTTCTTTTGCTGCAGCAGGTGAATGAAAAGCCGTATTGCCAGAATACCGAAGGCGCATGCTGCAATGGTCCCGGCAGTATAATCAAGGAGCAGTGTCTTTTCAATCCCCTCCCTGATCATATCTTTAATTTCAAGAAGGGTGGCGCCAAAGATCACCGGAGCGGCCAGCATAAAGGAATAGCGCACCGCGGTAGGGCGGTCCAGGCCCCGCCAGAGGGCGGCGGTGATGGTTGATCCCGAGCGTGAAATCCCGGGGATAACAGCGATCCCCTGGAGCAGGCCGACCCAAAGAGCATCAAGAGGTTGCATCTCTTTTATCCCTTTTTTCCCCTCCGGCAGGAGTGTGAGCAGCTTCAGGATTATTCCGGTGACGATAAGTGCCGCTCCAGTCAATATCTGGGAGTGGAAAATGGATTCAATAAAATCATTAAGAAAAAAGCCGATAAGTGCTGTGGGAATGCACCCCAGGAGGAGAAGCAGCAAGAAGCGCCTCTGAAAGGTATCCCTGGGGAATTTAAGAAGATCGAGAAAGTCCTGCCTGAAAACCCAAAAAACAGCCAGCAGAGTTCCAAAATGAAGCAGCACCTCCAGGGTAACACCTGTGCTCTCAATTCCTAAGATACGTTGAAAAATGACCAGGTGTCCAGAACTGCTTACAGGTAAAAACTCCGTCAGCCCCTGTATTATGCCCAGCAAAATCGTCTTGATCAAACTCATAGTATCCTCCTCATATTTACGAAAGTTTCTGCAGTAATCCTTTCGGTATTGCCGGGCTTTTTCCTGCAGGGGGCCTTATCTTCATTGTTTAGCACCGGCGCCGGAAAGGATTGCGAAAAGTGCCCCCTTCAATCAGGCGTGCCAATGGCTCCGCCAGGGGCAGCAGTACAATTGCTCCCAATAAATTGTAGATAAAATGAGCATTGGCCAGACGGCGGGTGAGAATGGATCCGCTTTTTGCAGCGATAAGCAGCAGGGAGGGGTAAAACAGAAGGGCCAGCACAAGGCTGATTAAATTGAAGAAAAAATGAAACCATGCCGCCCGCCGGGCAGTGAAATCCATCCCGATGGAGGCGATGAGCGCAGTGGTGCAGGTCCCCACATCGGCGCCGATCAAGAGGGCCACACCTGCGGGCAGGTTGATCATCCCTTCATGGGCCAGGCCCATAACAATCCCCACCACTGCGCTGCTGCTCTGCAGGGCGGTGGCGGCAACAGCGCCGGTGAATATACCCCTCCAGGGGCTCGCCCTCGCCATCTGCAGGGCCTCGATGAAAAACGCACTTTCTTTCAGCGAGGCCAGCGCAGCGGTCATGCCGCTCATTCCCAGAAAAAGGAGGGCGCAGCCAAGAAGTGGCGCTGTCATTTTCCGAAATCTGCGGTGGGGTATGAACATGGATAACGCCGCCAGTCCCATAAGCGGCCAGGCCAGCCAGTAGATATTGAAAGAGAGGAGCTGCCCGGTAATCGTTGTGCCCACATTGGCTCCTACGATTACTCCAAAGCCCTGCTGCAGGGTCATCACCCCGGCATTAACAAGGCTTACCACCATAACGGTGATAAGGCTGCTGCTCTGCACCAGTGCCGTTGACAGAAACCCTGTGCCAAAACCGCGCCAGGGACTGCCCGTAAGCCTGGAGAGCATTTTTTTAAAGGCCGGAGCGGAGCTGCGGGCGACAGCTGCGCTCATCCAGCGCAGACCAAGTAAAAAAATTCCCAAAAACAGAGCCGCTTTTATCAGGCTGGACCATTTCAAAAGCATCATTCCCCTTCCCCATTGTGGGATGCGGCTTCATCATCTTTACGCCGGGTAAAGGAAATTATGCCTCATGCGGCCGGTGCCACAGGACTGCATGTTCCCAGTGACTGCTGCCCTATTTTTTTCCCTTTAGAGCAAGCATCAATTGTCCGTTGTGAATTCACCTTGCTGCGGCTCCGCTATTCATGGCGGAGATGCCGGGCGGGGTTGATCCAGGAGCATAAGTGCCAAGGTGTACTTTATTAAAAAAGGACTTAAAAGTTTTCCCCGGTAAGCAGATTGATCACCCGGCCAGGCTGCAGCCCGGGATTCAGGTAATCCTGGAGATCGCTGCTCATCAACCGGACGATGCGCAGATCAGTTGTTGAAAGGGGTTCTACAACAATAGATCCGCGGGCAAAAGGAATGGTCAGGTACTCTGGAGCGTAACTATCGCATCCCTGGAAGATTAGCTCTGGCGGAAGTGCGGCATGATGGATCAGAGAGATTCCCCTCCCTTTCTTTCCTCAATAAGGCTGTCAAGAAAAGCGATAGCCCTGCCCAGCCCGGCAGCTTCATCAATAAGTCCTACATCAACGGCGTCTTTGCCCACGAGGACAGTGCCTATATCGCGGGCCAGCTGGCCGGTGCTGAACATGAGCTCGCGGAACTTTTCCTCTGTGATCTTTGAATGTCTGGTAATAAACTGGATCACCCTGTCCTGCATCTTGTCCAGGTATTCGAAGGTCTGCGGCACACCGATGACCAGTCCCGTAAGGCGGATGGGGTGTATGGTCATTGTCGCCGTCTCTGAAATAAAGGAATAATCGCCTGCTACCGCCAGGGTCACCCCGATACTGTGCCCCCCGCCGAGAACAAGGGTCACGGTGGGCTTGGAGAGGGTGTCGATCATCTCGGCAATGGCCAGCCCCGCTTCGACATCGCCGCCCACCGTATTCAGAAGCACAAGCAGGCCTTCTATTTTGGGATTTTGCTCCACCGCGACCAGTTGTGGAATGACATGTTCATACTTCGTGGTTTTGTTCTGCGGCGGCAGGGTCAGATGCCCCTCAATCTGACCGATGATCGTCAGCGCATAGATATTGCTTTCCAGTTGAGGCGTCTGGACCTGGCCCAGCTGCTGAATATTTTCCAGCACAGAGCTCTGCGGTGGTTGGGGCGGTGTCTCAGGTCTGCAAACTCGCCTTGCCGGATGCCGCTCACGACGCTTGGAATAATGCAATGAATCGCCTCCCGGGTAATCAACATTTTAGTTTACAGCTAGGAAGGTCAGCTTATTCGAAAAAAACCGCCGTTGTCCCGTACAACATAATTGTTCTGATTAAAGTCATACTAACTTTATAGTTATCGCAATTACCGAATATTAGTTGGAATGGAGAAAAATAATGCTCCGCAAGTTTCTAGGCCCTTTCAGGCGCCTGCTCTCCAAAAGGGATGTCGAAATTTCCCTTGATCTGGTGGAGGCGGCGGATGAGCTCGAAGGGGTGAAAATTTCAGCCTCACTGAAGAGCAACAGAGCGCAGCTGGAAGAGATCTATTACCGCTGCGATGATATTGTCATGCGGGAATTCGAAATAGGCACACAGCGCCTGCCCGCTCTTTTGATCTATCTGGAAGGCTTTATCGACAAGGGCCAAACCGCCGGGATCATGGATGCGCTCATGCTTCAGTCGCGCCTCACTCAGGCCGGCGGGAAGATAACTCCTGAAGAAGCCTTTGATCTAGTGGTCGAACAGTGCCTCGTTAGCGGGGAGATCAGCCCGGCGGATAATTTGCAGCAGGTCACAGCGGGTATTTTTAACGGCAAAGTAGCCCTTTTTATCGACGGGGCGGACCGCGCCGTTATTGTCGATATCAAGGCCTATGAACATCGCGATGTGGCCATGCCGGAAACAGAGGTGGTCATCCGCGGACCCAGGGAAGGCTTTATCGAGGAGCTTGTCACTAATCTCGTCCTGGTGCGCCGCCGGATCAAGGGTCCGCAGCTGAAAATGGAAAATATGGTAATCGGCGAACAGAGTGCCACCTCCGTGGTGCTGGCCTATATCAAGGGGATCGTCGATGAAAAGGTCGTTGAAGAGCTCCGCCGCCGCCTGCAGCGCATCGAGATCGATGCCGTCCTCGATTCGGGCTATCTGGAAAGCTATATTGAAGAGGACCCCTACTCGCTCTTTCCCACTGTGGGGATCACTGAAAAACCGGATGTGGCGGCGGCCAAGTTGCTGGAGGGGCGGGCGGTCATTTTATCCGACGGCTCTCCTTTCGCCCTGACAATGCCCCATCTCCTGGTGGAAACTTTCCAGGTGGCCGAAGACTACTACGGCCGCGCCTTTTACGCCTCCTTAACCCGGCTGCTCCGGATCTGGGCATACTTTATCACCCTTTATTTGCCGGCCATCTATGTGGCGGCGCAGGCCTATCATCCCGAAATGATCCCCACCATCCTCATGGTGCGGATGGCCGGCGCCCGGGAGGGGATCCCCTTTCCGGCCTGGATGGAAGCTTTTCTGATGCTGGCCATATTTGAGCTGATCAAAGAAGCGGGGCTGCGTATGCCCCGGGCGGTGGGACAGGCGGTGGCCATCGTGGGCACCCTTGTTCTCGGCGATGCCGCTATCCGCAGCGGTATCGTCACCCCGGCCATGGTCATCATCGTGGCGCTTTCAGGCATTGCCGGCTTCATCATCCCCCCGGCTTCGGAATCCATCGTGCTCTTCAGATATCCCCTTCTTTTTGCGGGGAGCCTGCTCGGTCTTCTGGGGGTGGCGCTGCTGAACTTTGTAATCTTCGCCCATGCCGTCTCGCTGCGCTCCTGCGGCGTCCCCTATACTTCACCGCTGGCTCCCTCCCTTTACAGCGAATGGAAGGATGTCTTTATCCGGACCCCCTTGCCCCTGCTGCAACGCCGGCCCAGGGCAACTGTCCCACGAAATGTATACCGCCAGCCGCCGGGGCAGACGCCCCATCCCCCGGAGCAGGATCAAGGAGAGCAGCAGGATGAATATTGAGGATGAAAAGATCTCGGGTAGACAGCTCACATTTTTACTATTCACCGTCTTGATTGCCAGTTCAATCCTGATCCTTCCGACCATGATTTTCGAGGAAGCGAAGCAGGACGCCTGGTTATCCATACTTATCGTTGCCGCCGCTGCCGTTGTGGTTGGATTGATCAATGTGAAGCTGGGTCTGCGCTTCCCCGGTCAGACCATTATTGAATACAGCAAGGAGATTGCCGGCGGGCCCCTGGGAACTCTTTTTGGTTTAGCCTATCTGCTCCTTCTTTTTTATGTCAACATGCTGGTGATCCGCGAATTCGCAGAACTGCTTAAAATTCAATTTTTCCCGGAAACCCCTGTAGAGCTTTTTCCTTCTTTGATGGTGCTGGCTGCAGCCTATGCTGTTCGACGCGGCCTGGAGGTGCTCTGCCGGATCAATGAAATCCTACTGCCCCTGGTCATGCTTTTTGCTTTGGGGGGACTCTGTTTAATTTTCAAAGAGCTCGATTTCGCCCAAATACTGCCTGCTCTCTCCAATGGATTTATGCCGGTGTTAAAGGGCGCCTACCCTGCCATATTTTTTTTCACCGAAACAAATCTTATTGCGTTAATTCTACCCGCACTGAACAATCAGCGGCGAGCTTTGAAATCGACGCTAACGGCTGTGCTTTCTGCGAGCTTTCTTTTTGCCGTCCTTTCCATTGCTGCGCTGGCTCTGTTGGGATTGAGAGCGGCAGATTACCTGGCGCCGGTGCCCTTTCTCTTTCGCTATATCAGCGCCGGAAGTATTATCGAGCGCCAGGAAACCCTGATCATGTCCCTTTGGATGGCCATTGCCCTTGTTAAGATGGGAATCTTTTACTTCTGCCTCTGCCAGGGCGCCGCCCGCTGGGCGGGATTGCGGGATTACGGGCCGCTCGTTTTGCCCATCGGGGTCCTGCTTGTGCTCATCTCCATTATTCATATTCCAGATATCAATGCGCTCAGAGAAATGATTATCCGGGGAATTCCGGCCATGCTGTCAGTTCAGGTGGGGCTGCCGCTGCTGCTGCTCATCACAGCCGCCTGGCGGGGCAAAGGAGGCACCGCTGATGAGAAAACTCATTAATCTGCTGCTTTTTATGCTGCTCCCGCTGATCACCGCCGGCTGCTGGGACTATTCAGAGCTGGAGCAGCGCGGCATAGTCTGCTGCGCCGGGATTGACCGGGCGGTGGAAGCGGAGAAAATGAAGGTGACGGTTTCGGTGATCCGTCCGGGAGAGGTGATCACCGACTCCGGCCAGGGCAGCGCTGTTCGGGCGAGCTCTGCCTACTACACTGCAACAGGCTATACTATTCTGGACACAACCCGGAATTTTGCCATGCAGTCGAGCCGGAAACTCATCTGGGAGCATAATCGCAATCTCATCATCGGCGAGGTTGTGGCTCGCGAAGGCATATTCCAGCTCATCGACCGTTTCACCCGCAGGCCCGAACAGCGGTTGCGCACCTGGATCTTTGTGGCAAAGGGAACTGAGGCCAAGGAGATCGTGGAGACCGTCACCAAGATGGAGGATGGCCTCGGTTCGGAGCTGGAAGGGTTGATCAAAAACAGCCTGTGGATCTCCGATGCTCCCCAGGTGGATCTGAAGTTTTTTACCGAGCGTCTCAGCAGTAAAACCGCCGCCGCGGTGGCGCCGCGGCTGGAGTTGATCCGGGCGGGCGAGAAGACCGATGCCGGCGATTATCCAGGGGTCAGCGGCCCGGCTGGAGCGGCACAGCCTAAATTGCAGCGGTTGCAACTGACGGGAACGGCGGTTTTCAAGGGAGATCGCCTGGCCGGCTGGCTCAACAAGGCGGAGAGCCGCGGCCTGCTCTGGGTCCTGGGGAAGGTCCAAAGCGGCATCATCATGGTCAAGTGCCCCGGTGATGAGAGCAGCCTTGTTTCCCTTGAGCTCAAGGAGATGCATTCCAAAATAAAGCCTGAGAAAAAAGAGGGCAGGATCAGGATTATAGTGGAGGTCAATACTAAAAGTACCCTGGATGATGTGCAGGGGACTGCGGATTTGAGCACTCCCGAGGCGGTTCGCTCCCTGGAGCGGCGTCAATCCACCGTGGTGAAAAATGAGATCCTGGCCGCCGTGGATCAGGCGCACCGCTACGGGGCTGATATCTTCGCTTTTGGTGAGGCAGTCAACCGGCGCTACCCTCAGGAATGGAAGGAGATGGAGAATCGCTGGGATGAACTTTTCCCCTTGCTGGAGATAGAGTTGAACGTAAAATCGCAGATTATTAACACAGGGTTGACAGATAAACCGGTGCGTCCGCGCTAGCAACAAGAATATGCCGCCACTGGCACAACTCTTCCGGGATGGGGAGCCTTGCCGCCATGAGAAAACTTCTGATTATATTAATCTTTGCCGCCATCGGCTTTAGGGAAATCCCCGGGCTGGTACAGAAGAAATACTGGAGAGAGCTCTCCGCTTTTTTACTCCTGCTGGGTCTGGCTCTCTCCCTGATCATCTTGATCTGGCTTGGAGTAAAGATACCCTTCCTTATGCCCCGGTAGAATTAGTAAACTTGGTGCCAGGCACCATGTTTACTAATTTGTGCTTGATCAGCGGGATCATCCTGGTAAACTTGGTGCCTGGCACCAAGTTTACCAGGTTTACTAATTTTGTGTTTGATCAGCGGGATCAGCGGGATCGCCGGGCTGCTCAATTTTTGCCGCTCCGAAGGTGCCTTCGATTATCTTTAAAAATTCAGGCGAGGGTTTGATCCGCCAGATATTGTTTTCCTGAAAGAGGCTCCATCTTTCGTTTGATATTTTGATCTCATCGCCGCGCAGGCTAAGCGTAAGCGTAAGGGTCATTTTGACTGCACCATCTGAATCATCACTGCTGTCGATCCGCCATTCCTTGACCTTACCTTCGGCGCCGGCAAGCCATTCGCGGTAAGCAATGCCATCACCCTGGAATCCGCTCTGGAGGGCATAGGCTTCGCGCCAGACCGGTTTTCCCAGTGCTTCAAAATAAGCTTCAACAGCATCCTGCGGAGTGCGGCCCAGGAAATCGCGCTTCTTTGATTCCCGCTCAAGGCTTGATTGTTCATAGCGGCTCACTGCTTCTGATTCGGTAAAAAAGGCCTCCCCGGGGTAGTTCTCGTTGTTGGCATCCCAGAGCATATACTCGTCGATTCCAAGGGCCATGGCGGCATCGATCTGCTGCCTGATCTGCTGAGGCCCGTATTCAATATAACTTTCGCTGCCGTAACTTGAACCGAGCCACCTGGCGGTAAAAGCCTGCAGCCAGGGGCGGATAATAGCGGGATTCTCCACTGCCGCGTTTCGCTTGAGCGCATCGGTAAGTGCGCCGGTGATCGTAACGACGGGGTTGGTGTCGGGAAAACGCAAGCCGAACCAGCATGGGACCACCACACCCCCCTGCCTTACGGGGTAATAGTGGCTTGGATAGATCATGGGACAGATATAATCGCTTCTGGCAGCAAAGTCTTCCCAGCACTGCCCGATATCGTCGGTGTCACCCCATGAACTGGCGATGACGCCGAATACATCGTACGCCACGTGTACCTTGTACGGGGCCAGCTCCTCACGGGCTTTCGCCATAAAACCGTGGATCGCCTCCG
>CAYXKD010000035.1:0-19840 GCA_964464625.1 uncultured Syntrophomonadaceae bacterium | reverse complement strand
TGCTCATCATGCAGCTCTCCTTTCAACTAGCAGGTTATACGTGAGTATATTATGCGGGTATTGCTGCCGGTGTGAACTGCTGTTGAAGGAAAAGCAGGGGAACCAAGATAACGTGCGCCGGCCGCTAGGTGCCCTTGTATTGGGGATCCCTTTTTTCCGCAAAGGAGGCAAGGGCCTCGGCCAGGTCCTCCGAAGGAACAATCATGGCGCTGCGCGCGGCGCCATATTCAAGGCCGTCGGAAATGCTTTTGCCGCGGCAGTAGTTCAAAACCTCTTTGGATCCCTGGACTGCCAGGGGCGCCATGGCGGCGATCTCCAGAGCCATCTCCCGGGCTCCCTGGAGCAGCGATTCCTTGTCCGGGTAAAGTTTATTGACCAGGTTCACTTCCTTGGCCCGCTGTGCATCGATAAAACCGGCGGTAAAAGCCATCTCCCTGGCGATACCCTGGCCTACAATATGAGGCAGGCGCTGAAGGACGCCCACGTCGGCAATAAAGGAAAGCGCAGCCTCACGCAGCGATATTTTGGCATCCTCCGAAGCCAGGCGGATATCACAGGCGGTGCCCAGATCAAGGGCGGCGCCGATGCAGTAACCGTGAAATGCGCAGATCACAGGTTTGGTGCACTTCTCAATGCAGCTCATCGTTTCCTGCATGGGGAAAATCGATTTGTAAAGCCGCGCCATGGCGCCGGCGCTCCTGTCCCATTGCACCAGCGCAGGAATAAGCGGGGCCATCTCTACAAGATCAATGCCCGCTGATAAGTCCCTGCCTTCCCCGGAAATGATCACCACCCTGATCTCCGCATCGACATCGATATCGGCAAAGATTGGGATAATCTCCTCCCAGGCATCCGGCCCCATAGCATTCTTTTTTTCCGGTCTGTTGAGAATAACATGGGCCAGGTGCCCTTCCTTCTCGACCTTGTAGAAGCGATAGGATGTACTCATTTAAACCCTCCTAAAATAAACATAACTGGAACGGTCCGGCCCGGTCCTATAAGTATCACATTCACCCGGGGCGCGGCGATTCCCTTTTATTTTTCAAACAATATTCTTAACATTTGATCCTGCCGGTGCCCGCAGAATCAAATTCCCTGGATAAAAGCACCATCCCCTAAGCTTTCGGGCACAGCTGCTTTTCGGGAAGCAAAATCGGCAGCGTTTATTCTTTTCCCGTCACCTTTCCACCTGGCTCATCATGAATTCGAGGACCTCTCCGTCGATATATCCATCGTCAGCGATGCGTTCATCAAAGTTCTCCGTAAGGTAATACTTTTTCAGCGCCACCTGGTGCTCTGCTCTCCAGCTGCCGGTGTAATCTCCCTGGAAATAACCCAGTGTCCTCAAGGCGCTGATAATTTTATCCGCCCTGCCGCCCTCTATCTTAAGAATATTTTCCGGCTTCATTTCTGAGAAGTAGAGCGTGTGCAGCCCGTACAGCCTGATCAACTCCTTGATCGGTTCGGGGTGATCATCCACCCGTAGATCGACGAGGCGGTCGTTGAAGCCGCCGTAGCCGCCCTCTGGTTTTACCACCAGCAAGGCTGCAGATTGTTTGCCGCGGCTGTCGCCTCCGGCTTCCTGGCCGGCATCAAGCGCTTTCAGAAGCCTGGAGGCAAGATCTCCTTCCGCCTTTTCGAAGACTTCCGCCATCCGGGTCACCGTTTCTTCATTCACCAGGATATTCCCCTGGCAGGCACAGTTTTTCCCCGTGACACCTCCAGCCCAGGGGAAGCATTCATCTCCGGTAAAAGTAGCTGCATCGCCTGCAGTATTGATGATACCCACCTGGCGGTACTCTTTGCCTTCATCTTCTGCCAACATCATCTCCAGGGCCTCCCGGGGTGAATACCCTCTTTCCAGAAGTTCTATACCCCTGGGGCCGAAACTGGTGTTGGCCCAGGACTGGGTAGCAACAGCCCCGACACCGGCTTTAGCCCAGGGAACCACGGAACCCACCGCAATAAATTTTGACTGCACTGCAATGCCCAGCTCTTCCGCTTCGGGGTCAACAGCCACAATGGAAAAAGTGGCTACAACCTCTTCCAGACTCCTTTTTTCTTTCATTGTACCAACCTCCCGCATTTACTGCTTTAACCTGGGATCCAGGGCATCCCGCAGTCCATCTCCCAGTATATTAAGAGATAAGACCACTATAAATATTGCCATGCCGGGCAACAGTGAAATGAAAGGGGCAGTGCGCAAAAAATCCTTGCCGTCGCTGAGCATGACCCCCCATTCCGCCATGGGCGGCTGGGCGCCCAGCCCCAAAAAGCTCATTCCCGAGGCGGCAACGATCATCCAGCCTACATCGAGCGTGGCTGCAACGATGATGGGTGAAAGAGCATTGGGCAGTATGTGTTTGAATAATATACGCATATGCGAAGAGCCGAGCGCTCTTTGAGCTTCGATATACTCCTGCTCTCTTAATGATAATACAGTACCCCGGACAATCCGGGCATAATAGGGTATTCCGACAATGGAGATGGCGATCATGGCATTTAGCAGCCCCGGACCCAGGGCGGCAATAATCGCTATGGCCAGCAAGACATAGGGGAATGCCATTAAAATATCAATAAACCTCATGGCCAGAATATCAAAAACACCTTTATAGTAACCGGCCAGGAGCCCGATGAGTATACCGAAAAACATGGCAATGGCCACGGCGATAAACCCTACAGCTACGGATACCCTGCCGCCATGGAGAAGGCGGGTGAGCATATCCCGGCCCAGATGATCGGTGCCCAGGATGTGCCCCGGAGAACCGGGAGGCAGCAGGCGGTCAACCATGTTTACAGTATTGGGGTGATAGCCCGTTAAAAACGGCGCTGCCAGGGATATGATCATAACCGCGATAAGGATGCAGCCTCCGGCCACAGCCATTTTATCTCTTTTTAAACGCCGCCATGTTTCCAGTTTCGGGCTCACCGGTATTGCTTCCAGCTCTCCCGTTTCAATATCCAGCTGAGGGTTTTCTACATTGGCCTGCGTCTGCATTCTATTCAGCCCCCGGTCAGTTATAGGAAATCCGCGGATCGAGGAAGGCATAAACCAGATCCACGATGAGATTGATAAAAACATATGTGGTAGCCACAAGGAGAATGGTCCCCTGGACCAGGGGAAAATCGCGGGCCAGGATGCCGTTGACCATGAGTGTTCCTATTCCCGGCCAGGAGAAGACTATCTCCACCAGCACCGCTCCGGATAAAAGAAAGCCGATCTGCATGCCCACCACAGTGATTACAGGTATAAGAGCATTCCTTAAGGCATGGCTGTAAGTCACTACCCTTTCTGACAGCCCCTTTGCCCTGGCAGTCCTGATATAATCCTGGCGGATCACTTCCAGCATGCTGGACCTGGTCATCCTGGCAATCTCAGCCATGGTAGCGGTGGCAAGGCTGAAGCCGGGCAGGATGAGAAACTTGAATACATTGCCTGCACCAGCCTGGCCGGGGGGGTACATCCCCGATACAGGCAACCATCCCAATTTGAGACCAAAAATAACTTGCAAGATGAGGCCCAGCCAGAAAACGGGCAGGCAAAAGCCGATAAGGGCCATAAACATAAGCAGCCGGTCCCAGAGGGAGTATTGTTTCGTCGCTGAGACAATACCAGCGAGCAGCCCAAAGCTAACGGCAATGAGTGCGGCAAAAGCAGTAAGAATGGCTGTGGCTTTAAATCGTGTCAGCACCAGGGGCAACACTTCCCGCTTATGCTGGATTGAACGCCCCCAATCACCTTTTAGAACATTGGTGATCCACTGGAGATACTGTTTGTGCAGCGGCAGATCCAGCCCCAGCTGGTGCCGCAAGGACTCCAGAGCCTGCTGTGTCGCCTTTGGCCCCAGGATGATCAGCGCCGGATCTCCCGGTGAGAGATGTAAAATCAGAAATACCAGAATGGAGACGCCGATCAATACTGGAATTAGTGCCAGCAGCCGTTTAAGGGAATATCTGAGCATTTGTGATCATCCTTAAAAACGCCGGGTGTATACACGTATACACCCGGCGCTCTGGTTACTCTATGCTTACCTTGTCAAAACGAAATACCCCTGTGGGATGAAGCTCAAATCCCTTGATCTTCTTTTTCATGGCCACGATCTGGGTTTCGTGATCAACCACGATTACGGGGGAGTCTTCCGCAATCAGCTTTTGTGCTTCCTGATACAACTCCACCCTGCGATCATGGTCCGAAATGGTTCTGGCCTCGCGTAATAATTTATCCACTTCCTCGTTTTTATAGAAAGCATCGTTGAACCCATCCTCCGGCCATTGTTCACCGCTCAGGAGGATATAGAGGAAGTTGTCAGGATCGCCATTATCCCCCAGCCAGGAGAGCTCATGCATCTGAAATTCATTGTGCTCAACGGTTTTAAAGGACTCATCCAGGAAAGTACCCCAGTCCAGCTGAAGGATCCTGGTCTTAATGCCTACTGCTTCCAGATCGGACTGGATCGCTGTAGCCATGGTTACAGGCTGCTGCATTCCCGAACCCGATTTGGGCACATGGAAATCAACAACCTGGTCAAAATCGTAACCGGCTTCCTCCAGCAGTTCCCGGGCTCTCTCGGGATTGTAGCTGTAATCATGAACATCATCGGTATAGCTCCAGATCAGCGGCGGCAGCAGGTTTTTAGCCAGCACGCCGGTACCCTTGAGAATATTGTCCACAATGGATCCTTTGTTGATGGCGTAGTTGGCCGCCTGGCGCACCTTTACATTGTCAAAGGGAGCCAGCTGGCAGTTCAAAGAAAGGTACCAGGTATGCATCCCCGGCTGCTCAACAACGAGAAGATCCTCGCTGTCTTTTAGACGCTGCAGATCATCGGGCGGTATGCCCACAATGAAATCAACATTACCGGATTCCAGTTCGGTGAGCCGTGTCTGATCCTCTGTAATGGGGCGGAAAATAAGCCTCTCCACCTCCGGCGCTCCCCGCCAGCAGTCTTCATTCTTTTCCAGGATTACCTCTACCCCCGGATCCCAGCTGACAAATTTGAAGGGGCCGGTGCCCACAGGATTAATGGAAATATCCTTGCCGTATTCTTCAATTGCCGCGGGGCTGACTATGGCCGCAGCATGCATGGCAATGTTGCCCAAAAAAGGTGCAAAAGGCTCACTTAAAACAACCTTGACTGTATTCTCGTCTACAACCACCACATCCTCTACCATACCCAGGGTGAAATCGGCATAAGCAAAATCCCCGGTGTCATGGTAGGGATGGTCGGAATCCAGCTGGCGATCGAAATTGAACTTCACCGCATCGGCATCAAAGGGAGTTCCATCATGGAAGGTAACCCCCTGTCGTAATGTGAAAGTATATTCCAGACCGTCCTCCGAAACATCCCATTCCGTAGCCAGGCCCGGCTCCAGGTCGGTACTGCCATCCTTAAACCTCAGCAGGCTGTCATACATCTCCATGCAAGCCCTGCTGGAATTGTAATCAGTGATCTGCGTGGGATCGAGGCTGACGGGCTCTGCCTGAAGGCCAATTATAATTGTATTATCGTCACCCACTGCCTCCTCTCCGCCGTTACACCCAACGATGGCCAGGAGGACCAACCCCAGGGCCAACAAAACTGATAATTTTCGCATTCTTTTCATTCCTCTCTAGATTTTAACCCCTTCTACAATGCACCATATGTGTATTACTTAATGGGCATCCCCCCTTATCAAATGACAGGCAACGTAATGTCCTTTTGTGCATTCCCGCAGCACAGGTTCCTCCCGGAAGCACAATTCGAAAGCCTCGGGGCAGCGCGCATTGAAGCGGCAGCCGGGGGGAGGATCTATGGGACTCTGAACATCACCGCTGAGGAGAATGCGTTCTCTTTTTATCCTGGGATCGGGGATGGGGATGGCTGATAACAGTGCCCTGGTATAGGGATGCAGGGGATTGTTGTACAGCTCATCGCTGCCCGTTATCTCCACAATTTTCCCCAGATACATTACTCCAACCCTGGTGCTGATATGTTTTACCACATTCAACCCGTGCGCAATGAACAGGTAGGTTAGCCCCAGTTCCTGCTGCAGCTCTTTTAGCAAATTCAAGACCTGGGATTGAATGGATACGTCCAGGGCTGACACAGGCTCATCGCAAACAATCAACTCGGGTTCCACGGCCAGGGCACGGGCAATACCGACGCGCTGGCGCTGGCCGCCGCTGAACTCATGGGGATAGCGGTTGATATGGTAAGGCCTTAACCCCACGTAGTCCAACAGCTGCCTGACCCTTTTTTGAATATCGTCTCCCCGGGCCAGGTCATGAATGTAGAGGGGCTCGGCAATGATATCTCCAATATTCATTCGCGGATTAAGGGATCCGTAGGGATCCTGAAATATAATCTGCATCTTTCTGCGCAGTTCTTTTCTTTTTTCACCGGTAAAGCCAAATATGTTCTGGTTCTCCAGAAATACTTCGCCCCCTGTAGGATCCAGCAAATTTATTATCAACCTTCCTAATGTGGATTTGCCGCAGCCGCTTTCACCCACCAGTCCCATGGTTTCACCACGGGTCAGGTTGAAGGTGACTCCATCCACAGCTTTAAGCCACGCTGGGTTAAGCCCAAAAAATCCTCTATCGATGGGGAAATATTTTTTTAAATCTTTAACCTGCAGGTAATAATCAGGAGACATAATTATCGACCTCCGGAAAATGACACCTGATCAGATGGTGCGGCTTATAGGAAAACAATTGGGGTTCTTCCTTTTTGCAGCGCAGGGTAGCTTTGCTGCAGCGGGGAGAAAAACGACAGCCCGGAGGGAAACAGATGGGGTTGGGAACCACACCATCAATGGCAAGCAGCTTTTCCTGTTTTACATCCAGACGCGGTATTGACTTCAGCAGCCCGGCGGTATAGGGATGCCCGGGGCGGCCAAAAATTGTATCAGCCAGGGCGTATTCCACTATTTGGCCTGCGTACATTACCGCCACCTCGGAAGCCATTTCCGCCACAACTCCCAGATCGTGTGTGATAAGCAATATGGCTGTGCCGAATTCACCCTGAAGCTTTCTCATCAAATCGAGAATCTGCGCTTGAATGGTCACATCCAGGGCGGTAGTAGGCTCATCAGCAATGAGCAGCTCGGGGTTGCAAGCAAGGGCCATGGCAATCATAACCCTCTGGCGCATGCCGCCGCTAAGCTGATGGGGGTAACTCTTAATCCTTTTTTCTGCAGCGGGGATTCCCACCAGCTGGAGCAAATCTAAGGCCTGCTTCCTGGCCTGCTCCTTGTCCACCTTTTGGTGAACTGCAATGACCTCTTCAATCTGACGGCCAATCCTGAAAACAGGGTTCAGCGAGGTCATCGGCTCCTGAAAGATCATGGTTATCTTGTTACCACGGACAGAGCGCATTTCCTTTTTCGGAAGTTCAAGGAGATCCTGATTGTGAAAAACAATACTCCCCGAAACAATTTTGCCCGGGGGTTGTGGAATAAGTTGCATTATGGAGGAAGCTAAAATACTTTTCCCTGAGCCTGATTCTCCCACAATAGCCAGAGTGGTTCCTGCCTTTATGCTCAGATCCACGTTATCGACAGCTTTGACCACACCGGAATCAGTGTAAAAATATGTTCTAAGGTTCTCTATAGTTATAAGAGTTTTTTTCACAGAGAGGCCTCCACCAGTGGTGTGCTAAAAAGCATATTCTCTATACATTCAACCCCAGCGACGTTTTTCCTTCTCTTTTTTTAAATGTTCCAAAGTGCAGACAAGGATTTTTACCCAAATCTTTATGGTATAATGAGAGCCGATATTTTTTACGGGGGTAGGGAAAAGCGTGGAAATATCTCTGACCTGGTTTGATGGAGCCATCATTGTGATCTACCTTGGGGTCATGGTCTCAGTAGGTCTCTTCTTCCGAAAAAAGCAGCAAAGCTTTGAAGACTACTTCCTGGCTTCTAAAGGACTGACTATGCCCATCCTGGTCGGTACCCTTGTCTCCACATTTTACGGCCTGGACACTCTTTTTGGCACCTCTGAAATCGGTTTCTTTGAAGGAGTCACCGGTTTTTTTGCATATGCCCTTCCCTATACGGTGCTTTACCTGCTTATGGCTTTTATCGCACCCAGATTCCGTAAACTTGGCGGCAATACTTTTGTTGATCTCATGAGAAACCATTACGGTCAATTTGCCGGATCCATCTCCGCCTGCTGCTCTTTTTTCTACTCCATCAATACCATGGAGATGATGGGGATGGGTTTCATCCTTGCTCTGGTTTTCAAGATTCCTTTCTGGCTTGGGGTGCTTATTGCTGCAGTAGTTGTGGTTCTTTACACCTGCGCCGGGGGGCTATGGGCGGTGGCGGTTACCGATATGTTCCAGTTCACGATCATGGCTGTTTCCCTGGGTATAGCCCTGCTGATCTGCTGGAGGGATCTCGGCGGCTATAACGGTGTTTACAGCGGCCTTGCCGCCTACCTTGGTGACGATCCCCGCTATTTTTTTTCACCCACCGGCGGTTATCTCACGGCCGGTGTCATCGCCGCATATGCTCTTACCTCCCTCTCCGTGCTCTGCGAACCGGCCTTTCTGCAGCGCATTTTCGCCTCCCGCTCAGCCAGAGATGCACGGCGGGCACTGCTCATCAGCGCCCCCATCGGGACCGCATACGAATTCGCCTGCTGCATGCTGGGCCTGGCTGCCGTGGCGGCGGTGGGCCTGGGTATGATCGGAGAACCCCATGCCAACCAGGCACTTATGGCGGTAGCAGTGCGCTACCTGCCACCAGGCCTCATCGGCCTCTTCATGGCCGGAGTGCTGGCAACAGCCATGTCTACTGCTGATTCATACTTTTTAGTCTCTTCGGGAAACCTGGTCTACGATCTTTACCGTCCGCTCTTCAAGCCGGACCTCTCCTCGGAAAAACTTGTGCTTTACAGCAGGCGGGCGGTAATCATTTCCGCCGCGGTATCTGTGGCTCTTTCCTTCTACTTTGAACGGATCATGGGAGTCTGGGTTTTCCAGGCCAGCATCCTTATAAACACCGTCCTCATTCCTCTTTATGCCGCTGTCTTTTTAAAGAAGCTGCCGAAAAACAGGCTTGGCGGCAGCCTGGCTACGGCAACAGGTTTTTTCGGTACCATCACCTATTATCTGCTTGTGACCACAGCAGGGCATTTCTCAGAAGATTGGGGAACGATGGTGCTGCCGCTGAATATCGGCGGTAACACCATCGAACTCTGGCAGGAGTACGGTATTTTTTTAATTCCGCCCTTTGTTCTGCTGGCGTTTTTGATAGGCCAATTTTGGGGAAATAATAGAGAGCCGCACACTTCTGAGGAGGCACTGTAAATGAGCGGATGGGATCTTGGAGTTTACGCAGCGACAACCCTCTTGATCATAGCGCCGCTGGGAATATTTATCTTCCACCTGCGCGAAATAATCCGGCGGCTAAAGGAAGATGATTGGGGCCAGCCCCCTCCCTCCTGAGCAAATAAGTAAACTTGGTGCCAGGCACCAAGTTTACCAGGTTTACTTAGCGACGGCGCAGGCTGCGCGGCGGGCCGAGAATTTCATGGAAAATGAAAGCAGCCAGCAGCTCCTCTTCCTCCCGAAATATGCGATCCACTTTATTGTGAACCACCCTGATTTTACCACTGCCCGATAATTGTAAGGGCGCCGAGATTTGCTTTCCTTTACCCAATTCAGCAGGCGGGGACACCCCGGCTATCTGCTTTTTTTCCGGGAGATTCTCCATGCCTGCCCGGCGGATTTTCGCCACAGGGCCCTCCTGGTTTATCCTGGATACTGCTTCACCCTTTTGTTGAGCCCTGTTGACCGCATTGCCGATAACGTTGATCACCACTATAAGCAACACTATAAAAAATAATACCCCGGACATACCACACCTCTGTTCGGAACAACGGGATAACGGCGATGTGCCGTGCCTGTTTATCACCTTATATTATACTAGAGGCGATAAATAGGCAGGAAGCGCCGTCCCCGGTGTTCCATGTCGTTATTTTTCCTCAGATGACGGACCGCTGCGACCTATTTTACCGATAGCATCGCGCATATCGGTGTCGGCGACTATATTCTTCAGGTTATAGTAGTCCATAACCCCGATCTTCCCTTCGCGCAGCGCCTGGGCCATGGCTTTGGGAATCTCCGCTTCTGCCTCCACCACCTTTGCACGCATCTCCTCTACGGAAGCCTGCATCTCCTGCTCCCGGGCTACGGCCATGGCCCTGCGCTCTTCCGCCTTGGCCTGGGCGATGCGCTTGTCGGCTTCGGCCTGGTCGGTCTGAAGCTCTGCCCCGATATTTTTCCCCACATCAACGTCAGCAATGTCTATGGAGAGGATCTCAAAAGCGGTCCCCGCGTCAAGACCCTTGTTCAAAACTGTCCGCGAGATCATATCAGGATTCTCGAGAACGGTCTTATGATCATCAGCTGAGCCAATGGTGGTAACGATACCCTCACCCACCCGGGCGATGATGGTCTCCTCGCCGGCGCCGCCCACGAGCCGGTCAATATTCGCCCGCACAGTCACCTTGGCTTTCGCCTTGACCTCGATCCCGTTTTTTGCCACCGCCGCCACCACCGGCGTCTCTATGACCTTGGGATTGACGCTCATCTGCACCGCCTGAAGCACATCCCGGCCGGCCAGATCAATAGCGGCAGCACGCTCAAAGGTAAGAGGAATTTCCGCACGCTGGGCGGCAATAAGCGCATTTACCACCCGGTCCACATTCCCACCGGCCAGGAAATGGCCTTCGAGCTGGTTCACCCCCACGTCAACACCCCCCTTGGTCGCTTTGATTAGCGGATTGACGATCTTTGCCGGCAGAACCCGCCGCAGCCGCATCCCCACCAGGGAGAAGATCCCCACCTGGACATTAGCGGCTTTTGCAGAGATCCAGAGGCGCAGGGGAATAAAACTGAAAAGAATTACAAAAAAGACGATAACAAGTCCCAACAAGAAAAAACCCGGTACAACCCAATCCGGCATGTAATAGACCTCCAATCAAGTATTAGTTTCGAACCCGGGGACGCCTGACCGCCCGGATCCCTTAAACCTCCCTACAAAGAGAGGAAAAGGTTGCGCCGGCGGTTCGCTCACTGCCGTTAATCCTCAGGAGAGCCCTCTTTCCCCAGCCGGACCACCACCCGCGCTCCCTCCACAAGGATCACCTTTACCGGAACACCAGCGGGGATAAAAGCCCCCTCGCTGATCACATCAACGCGCCTGCCCGCAATCCGTGCGGCGCCGGCGGGACGCAGGGCGCTCAGGGTCACACCTTCCAGACCGAGGAGTTCTCTGTGATCGGAGGCGGATACATAGCCAAGTTCGGTACGCGCTGCTTCAACCAGAAAAATATGGCGCAGCATACCCCGCCGTTCAAAGAAGCGGTAAGCCAAAAAGGCAATGAGAGCCGAAAGGAGAAGGGCGGCGACAACCATAATCAGGCCAGCCTCTATGGTTTTGGCAGTCAGAACGATTGAAGCAATGATGGAAAGAATTCCGGTAATACCGATAATGCCGAAGCCTGGAATAATCGCCTCAATGATAAGCAGCACCACCCCCAGGCCGAAAAGAAGCAGAACCCAGTAGTGTGCCAGGCCGGCGACATAATGCCCTCCAAAATAGAGGGTAAAAGCAAGTATGCTTGTCAGTCCGAAAACCCCGAAACCCGGTGTGAACAGCTCAATCACCAGGCAGGTAATTCCGGCTATAAGCAAAAGAGTGGCCACAATGGGGTTCGTAGTCCAGCCAATGACGCGATCTATTAAACGGGTGTTGAAATGAATCAGTTGCAATTGGGAGATCCCGAGCCGCCCCAGGAGCACAGCACGGTTCTCAACGGTCCCTTCGCTGTAACCGAGCGTCAGCGCTTCATCACCCGTCAGTGTCAGCAAGACTCCCCCATCCACCACCCCGTCAATGATAATCTCTTTGCGGACCATAGCAGCGGCTATTTGCGGATCGCGTCCACGGCGGCTCGCCACGGCGCGCATTTTTGCTTCCCAGGCGGAGAGGATCTTCTCATCGACCTCGCCTCCTCCCAGATAACGCGGCTCCGCCGCTCCCATCATGCCTTCTGGAGCCATGTAAATCTCATCGGCAGCCAGGGCCAGGTAAGCGCCGGCAGAGAGGGCTTGCGGCCTGATATAAGCATAGACATAGCCGGGGAAGTCATCAAGCAGCTTTACAATGCTATATGCTGTCTCCAGGTAACCGCCGGGCGTATCCAGTTCCAGGATCACCGCTGCAGACCCTTTCTTAACCGCCTCTTCCAGCGCGTTATCGATATAGTTTTCCATGCCCGCATCGATAACCCCCTTGATGTGGATCATCGCTACCGGCGTCCCATTTTCATGGGCGGCAACAGCGCAACTTCCAATAATCGCCAGAATACCTGCAGCTAAAAGAACTGCCGCAAAAAGGTTTTTCCCCTTTTTTAGCATGACGCAGTTCTCCCTTCTCTGCTCAAGGACCCGGCTGAGCGCAACCGGGTCCTTTTAAGTGATAGTTCATGCTTAATGCGAGATGGCATTGAAACAGTTGAGCAATGCATCCGGCATCCCCTTTACACCAAGGGTAATTCAGCGGTAGCGCCGTTTCCGTGCCGCCTCCGCTTTCTTTTTGCGGCGTACACTGGGCTTTTCATAATGCGCCCGGCGCCGTGCTTCTGACAGTACTCCTGTCCGGGCACACTGTTTTTTAAACCTTCTCAGGGCTCTGTCGAGGGTTTCGTTTTTCCCAACTTTGATTTCAGCCACTATCCTTCCCCCCTCTCCGAGCAAACCATCGCCATATATAAGGACTGAATAAGAATCATCCTAAACACCCCGTCCTTCGGCGATAGCAGGCGATAACGCTTTTCCTCCCAATAGATGCAGATGCAGATGGTCAACCAGCTGTCCGCCTTCCTTGCCGCAATTAATCACAATACGGTAACCTGACTGATCAATATTGAAGGCCCGGGCCAGGTCATTGGCCACAGCGATAAGCCGCCCCATAAGCATGGCATCACCAGCTTCAAGATCTGTCAGAGCCGGGATATGCCTGCGCGGTACAATTAGCAGGTGCACCGGGGCTGCCGGATAGAGATCCTTGAATGCAACGATCTCCTCATCCTCGTACACAATCTCTGCAGCAGCTTCCTTTTTGATGATGCTGCAAAAAATACAATCATCAACCATACTTGTCCTCCTGCCTTACCAAAAATCCTTTGTTATTATAGCACAGCATTGTTTCCATGAGAAGCGAATACCTGCTCTTCCCTGTTGTTGCTCTTTATCTATGAATTCAATACCTACATCCTTTTTACCTTTTTCCAGAAAAGAAAAATTTCATGCAATAGCCCACCTTGGCGGTTTTGCTGAACTGGGCTATAATAAAATAGATACACCGGGAAAAAAAGGTGTGCTCCTGCTTTAACTGCTTAAGCAATACAATGGAAAGAGGTGTGGACAGGTGAACCCTTATGATGCCGCTCATGTCCTCGCCAGGACGCTGCGAGAATCCCCTGAATTGAAGGAATACAGCGATTCACAGGAACTTCTGGCAAGTGACAGCGCCGCCCGTGAAATGCTCCTTGATTTTCGCAAGGAACAGTTCCGGTTGCAGAAGCAAAAACTGGCCGGGCTGGAGGTGGCCCCGGAACAGCTTGAAAAACTGGATAATCTTTTTGAGGTGCTAAACCTGAATTTGACAGTGAAGCGTTTTCTGGATGCTGAATTTCGCTTTAGCAGGTTGATAGGGGATGTCCAAAAAATCATCAACGAATCCGCCGGCGATATCCTGGACAGGGAATTGCTGCAGATGTTTGATGAGGCTCTGATGGACGATGATGAATACGATGGTGAATAGTAAAGGTGAAACACCCAGAGGGCGCCGTTACGACGCCCTCCTTATCGACCTGGACGGAACCCTGCTCGACCTTGATCTGGACAAGTTTATTCCGGCATATATGCAATCGCTGGCAAAATATTTTTCCCATCACCTCCCCAAGGAAAAATTTGCCTTTCACCTGCTGTCAGCCACAGAAAACACCATTGGAAGTAAGGATCACAGCCTGACCAATGAGGCCGCCTTCTTTGCTGATTTCTGCCGCCGCCTGGAGGTGGAGCGCAGGGAAATTGATCCTTTAATCAAGGAATTCTATGAAAAAGATTTTCCACGGCTGAGCTCCTGGGGCGCTCCCCGCCCCCATGCCCCGGACGTGCTGGAAACAGCTCAGCAGCGGGATCTGAAACTGGTGCTGGCAACACAACCCATTTTCCCCCGCGTTGCCATTGTGGAACGCCTGGCCTGGGGGGGGCTTTCCGCCGAACCCTTTGACCTCATTACCACTATGGAGAATATGCACTATTGCAAACCCCATCAGGAATACTACCTTGAGATATCCCGCATGATCGCCGTCCCTCCGGAGCGGTGCCTCATGGCGGGAAACAATACTCAGGATGATATCTGCGCCGCGCAGGCCGGCATGGGCACCTTTCTCGTTGAGGGAAATATCATCGATCACGGAGAGGATATACCGCCCATTGATTACCGGGGCACGCTGGAGGAGCTCGCCGCTTTCATAGATGAGGAACTTTAGTAGCGCCTTAGACCCCCGGCCCCTTAGGCCGGGGGTTAATGTTCTTTTTTAAAGTTGAGCTGGTAGAATGGGCTCAGTCCTCCAATGACACCGGTTCCGACCCTTCGGGAGCCCCTTCATCTTTCGTTCCGGCTGATTCGCCGCCCGGCAGTAAAACCTCGTGCATGATCCGATCCTCGTCATCCAGGAAAAGCCAGCAGGTCTGCTCCCCCAGCTTCTCCCGATCCAGGGTGATGAGATGATAGCTGTAAGGATGCTCGCTCACTCTCACCTGGACCTGGTTAATGCCATCCTCCTGGGGATAAACCTGCACACTTTTGATCTCGCCGTTTACCGCGCTGACGGCATACTCGTAGGCGGGATTGAAAGGGTAATCAGGTAAAGATGCGTATTTTTCTTCGAAACTGGCCCAATCTTCCCGGGATGCAATCACCTCGAAGAAAGTGGGAGCGCTGAGTTCACCCTGATCTGCGGTAACAAAAGCAACCATGTTGTTAAGGTCGCCTTCGGGAGCCACCACTGGATATTCCCGAAAAAAATTATCGTAGATGGAGAGGCTTACCAGCAGGACCAGCAAAAATAAAAGAGGCAGCAGGCGTCTGGCTTCAACAACAAAAAAACGGTGCATCAGAAAATCTCCCCTTCCCTAAGGGACTGTTACCATATTTCTATGCACCACGCCGCTGTTTATGTCTGCTTCAGGGGTATCCCCCAGAGAAATTGCCCATCTTCTTTTTTGATCTCTGCAATCACCAGTTTCCCCGGCCAGCCACGCCCCCTGCTGTCCAGCGCCACCCTGGCACGCAGGTAATGCGGCGTAAAACCTTCCCCATATTCCTTTGGACGAACCTTTTCCACAAGAACCTCCTGTGGAGAACCGATAAAAGTCCGGCGGAAAGAAGCAGCCATCCTCTTCCCCAGTTCTATCATCTCGCGGCTTCGCCGCTCCTTCACTGAGCTTTCAACCTGGCCGGAAAATTCCGCAGCGGGCGTTCCGGGGCGTGGTGAGTAGGCGAAAACATGGAGCCGACTAAAACCTACACTCTGGACAAAAGAGAGGCTGCGCCGGTGGTGCTTCTCATTCTCCCCTGGAAAACCGACCATGACATCAGTGCTGATGGCCAGATCGCTTTTCAGCTCTCGCAGCCACCTGACAAGATAAAGATATTCTTCGGGGGTGTAGGGCCGCTTCATCTGCTTTAGAATCTCCCCATCCCCGCTCTGCAGGGGAATATGCAAGTGCGGGCAGATCTTCTCCGAAGTGACAATCCGCTCCACCAGCTCCCCGGTAATGTCAGAGGGTTCAATGGAACTGAGGCGGATCCGCTGCAACCCCTCTATTTTTTCAAGTTCAGCGAGAAGGATCCCCAGAGTAACCTGATCCAGATCAGCACCGTAAAGGCCCAGATGGATCCCCGTCAGAACTATCTCTCTGTACCCATTTTCAACCATAGCCCGGGCGCGCGCAACAGCATCTCCGGTAGAGAGGCTGCGCAGCGGGCCCCGCACCGTGGGGATAATACAGTAGGTGCAGTACTGGTTGCAACCCTGCTGGATTTTTAAAAAACCCCGTGAACGCCCACGGCGCCGGGCTACCGGGAGCATCTCAAAACAGCCCCCGGGTTCAAAAGGCCGGACCAGCCCCGCAGGAGCGCAGCCCTCTGCAAGTGAAGCCACGATCTGTGGCAGCCTTTCACGACCCTGCGTGCCGATGATCAGATCCGCCTGCTCCATTGCCTCCACTTCATCAGGAAAACCCTGTGCATAGCACCCTGTGGCCACGATGATCGCCTCCGGCGAGCGGCGTCTGGCGCGGCGAATGGCCTTGCGAGATTTGTGATCGCTCGTGCCGGTGACGGCGCAGGTGTTGATCACATAAAGATCGGCAGGCTTGTTGAAATCAGTCACGCTATAGCCTGCTTTTTCAAAAAGGGTCTGCAAAGCTTCTGTTTCACAGAAATTAACCTTGCAGCCCAATGTATAAAAAGCAACTTTTTTTCTCTTCATCTCCGTCCCACTCCCAGGTCACCCCAGGCAGCCTGGATCAGGGCAATAGTAACAGCGGCGGCTGTCTCGGTCCGCAAAATGCGCGGTCCAAGGTGGACAGTGCGAGCACCGGCAGCGGTAAGCTCCGCAACCTCAACCATGCTAAACCCCCCCTCGGGGCCAATAAAGAGAAAAACAGCCTCCTTCTCTTGGGGAGACTGTCTCAACAGCTCGTTCAGCCCCAGTTCCTTTTCCCCCTCCCAGGGTATGAGCGCCTTCTGTCCTCGCAGGAGAGCCAGTGCCCCGCTGAAATCGTGCATCGAGGTGATTTCAGGTAGCAGAGACCTCCGGCACTGTGCTGCAGCTGACCGGATCACGCTGCGCCAGCGTTTCAACCGGCCCGCTTCACGCGATTCGCTAAAACGGGGAATACTGCGCTCCGTGAAGACAGGAACAATACTGACCACCCCCAGCTCCGTAGCCTGGCGAATGATATAATCCATCTTCTCACCCTTGGCCAACCCCTGCAGCAGAACAATGGGACGAGGAGATTCGGCCGCAGGCAAAGCCTTTTCCAGCCTGATGAGCACTTTTCCCGGGCCGATGGATAGCACCGTTCCACTGAAGGCAGAGCCCTTGCCATCAGCAATGGCCACCCTGCTGTTTTTCCCCAGCCTCAGTACCCGGTGAGCATGATTCACATCAACGGGGTCAAGTTCAATTGTCCGGCCGGACACCAGAGCCTGCCCCTCTTTAAAAAAGTAGTGCATCCATCCTCCTTAAGAGCCTGCAAAACAACACTTCCGTTGTCATACCTTATTGGCCACCGCCGAAGGCATCTTTCATTCGACCGATGAAGCTTTTTCCTTTTGCCCCCCGTGAATCAATTTGCGCCAGCTCCGCCAACAACTCTTTTTCCCTTGCAGTGAGGCGTTTTGGAACGGCTACGTTAACCTTTACCCGTAGATCCCCCTTTCCCAAACCGTAGAGGCGCGGCATACCTTTTCCTCTAAGCCGGAAAACAGCCCCAGGCTGCGTTCCTTCGGGGATTTTCATCGCCGCGGTTCCCTCCAGTGTGGGCACATCTACTTCAGTACCCAGAGCTGCCAGAGCCATATGGAGAGGGAGTTCGAAAATCAAATCATCTTTTTCACGCCGGAAATGCTTGTGCCTGCGGATGCCAATAATAACAAAAAGATCTCCAGGAGGGCCGCCCCGCAGCCCCGCTTCTCCGCCGCCCTGGATACGCAGGCGGCTGCCATGGGCCACGCCGGGCGGTATCTTAACCTCGATAGTCCGCTCGCGGACAATCCTGCCCTCTCCGCGGCAGGCGGGGCAGGGTTCTTTTATCACAGTGCCCCTTCCCGAACAGTGGAGGCAGGTCTGCACATTGACCATGCGGCCAAACAAAGTATCGCGGGTAACCTGCTGCTGCCCGCTGCCGCCGCAGGCGGGACAGGTCTCCGGTTTCGTCCCGGGACGGGCCCGGGTGCCCTTGCATTTGGAACATGTTTCCAAACGGGGCACCCTGATCTCCTTTGTCCCGCCGTTAAAGGCATCCTCAAGGGTAATCTCCAGATCATAACGCAGGTGCTGCCCCTGCTCCGGCCCGGGCGGACGGCGCCGCCCAAAACCTCCCAGGCCGCCGAAAAAGTCTTCGAAGATACTTTCAAATCCACCAAAACCGGCAAAGCCATCGCCGGTACCGAACCCGGGTCCGGCGTGGCCAAAATGATCATACCCCTCTCGCTTCTGAGGATCGGAAAGGACCTCGTACGCTTCATTAATTTCCTTGAACTTCTCCTCGGCATGAGGATCGTTCTTGTTGAAATCCGGATGATACTTACGCGCCAGCCTGCGGTAGGCTTTCTTAATCTCCTCCTCTGAAGCGCTCCGGTCCAATCCTAGTATTTCATAGTAATCTCTTTTTTTTCCAGACACTTGATCTCTCATCCCCCGGGCGGACTATTTTTCTTCGTCATCTTTGATATTGTAATCTGCGTCAACTACATCTTCATCCTGATCCACAGGCGCACCTTCACCGGGTGCCCCCTGTTCTCCACCGGCAGCGCCGGCATCACCGGCCTGCTGGGCCCGGGCTTGTTCATACAGTTTTGCTGAAAGTTCATGAAGGTAACTGTTCAATTTCTCTGTTACCTGATTTATCTTTTCTAGTTCATCACTGCGGGCCGCCTCACGCAGCTCCTCTACGGCTTTACGCACCTCTTCGGCTTTGTCAGCTTCAACCTTGTCACCAAGATCCTTGAGCGATTTCTCTGCCTGGTAAGCCAGGGCATCGGCCTTGTTTCGCGCGTCAGCCAGTTCCTGCCACTTACGATCATCCTCAGCGTAAGATTCCGCATCCTGGACCATCTTATTGATCTGATCCTTGTCCAGCCCGCTGGATGAGGTGATCGTGATATGCTGCTCCTTGCTGGTAGCCAGATCCTTTGCCGAAACGTTTACAATCCCATTGGCATCTATATCAAAGCTCACTTCAATCTGAGGCATTCCCCGGGGTGCCGGCGGAATGCCGTCCAGCATAAAGCGGCCCAGCGTCTTGTTGTCAAAAGAACGCGACCTTTCACCCTGGAGTACATGAATCTCCACACTCGTCTGGTTATCTGCAGCGGTGGAGAAGATCTGCTTCTTGTTCGCCGGAATAGTGGTGTTGCGATCGATAATCCTCGTAAAGACATTGCCCAGCGTCTCTATACCCAGGGAAAGTGGGGTCACATCGAGCAGCAGAATATCCTTGGCTTCACCGGCAAGTACCGCAGCCTGGTATGCTGCTCCCAGTGCAACCACCTCATCAGGGTTAACCCCCTTGTGCGGCTCCTTGCCAAGAAGGCTGCGGATTGCCTCCTGGACGGCGGGGATGCGCGTGGAACCTCCTACCAGGATAATATCGTCAATCTGAGCCGGCTCCAGGCCGGCGTCGGAGAGTGCCTGGCGGGTCGGCCCCATGGTTTTCTCAACAAGATCGGCGGTAAGCTCTTCGAATTTAGCCCGCGTCAGCGTCATCTCGAGATGCTTGGGGCCCGCCTGGGTAGCAGTAATAAAGGGAAGATTTATATCGGTAGAAGTTACCGAAGAGAGCTCCACCTTTGCTTTCTCCGCCGCCTCCTTGAGACGCTGTAGAGCCATCCGGTCCTGAAGCAGGTCGATCCCCTGATCTTTTTTGTATTCTTCGGCCACGTAATTCATGATCCGCTCGTCAAAATCGTCGCCTCCCAGGCGGTTGTTGCCGCTGGTGGCCAGAACCTCGACAACATTGTCGCCCAGCTCCAGCAGGGAGAC
>CAYXKD010000034.1:15032-20643 GCA_964464625.1 uncultured Syntrophomonadaceae bacterium | reverse complement strand
AGCGGATTGCCTATAACTAAATATCCTGTTATAGCTATTAACGCTATTAAGAGGACTATAATTGCGCCTGGTTTAGACTTTCTACTCATCTGAGCATTACCTTCCTGCCTGTTGTAGAAATAACCTTTGTCTGATTATATCACAATCAAAAAGTCAGGTATGAGTACAGATCCTCTATACCTGACTTTTGGTAGCCCCAGGGGGACTTGAACCCCCGCTACCGCCTTGAGAGGGCGGCGTCCTAACCACTAGACTATGGGGCCTTACACTTTGAATAATCCTCGCGATAAATAAGATAACACAATTATTCCGGCAGGTCAAACCGCGCGGGCAATTTTACCGGGCAGTAAATTGCCCGGTAAACTGCCAGTTTGCTGCCGCAGCTCAATTTTCACCCGTTGAGCCGCAAAACCTCTCGATGAATTCTGCAATGGCGGTAAAATAACGCTCCCGGTCGAAAAAGATTACATCATTGTGGTCGGCCCCGGGGATGGGGAGAAGCTCTTTTGATTCGCTCCCCAGGGCTTTGTGCATATCCAGAGCCTGGCTGTAGGGAACAAGGCTGTCAGCCTCACCGTGGATAATCAATGCGGGAATGCTGATTTGGGCCGCTTTGCGCCTGCTTTCCTCTTCGATGTTCTTTAGATCAAGACCGGTGGAGGGAAGACCAAGGTGCCTGATAAGTCCAATGATGCTGATAAAGCCGCTTTCAATGATCAGGCCGGGAATGGCGCCTGCATACTGCGCCGCCAGTTCCAGCGCGGAGATACTCCCCATTGAGCGCCCCATAACAAACAGATCTTCTTGTAGCCCCCTACGCTCCAATCTCTCTCTCATCGCCTTAAAAATGATAGGAGCATCACTGACCATGCCCGCAAAAGTAGGCTGGCCGCCGCTTCTCCCGTAGCCTCTGTAATCTGCAACGGCCAGGTTGATCCTTTTTTGGCCATAGAGCGGCGCAATCTGCTCGTAATCTGCAGCTATTTCGCCGTTACCGTGAAAAAGCAGGATCCAGGGACGGCCGGCCTCAGACTCGTAGAGGCGGCAGCCCACCGCCAGATCTTCCGCCACGGGAATCATAAGATCTTCCGCCCCCGCCGGTGCCGGCCTGCTCCATTTACGGGGATAAAATAGAAAACGCAGAAGCATGGGATGCCGGTCAATGGATGAATATATATCCATGTCGAAACCTCCCCTCTAATATCCTACAATACCAACCGTCATGGAAGACCAATAGCCCCTGTTTTCACACAAGTCGCTTTTGCAGCCGCGTCCCTAAGCGTGATTGTTTTTCCAGTTTGCCAGCTCAACAAAACGGGCGGATGCAATCACGTCAAGTTTTCTCAGCTTATCCATCACTTCCTGCGAAATAGGATCGTCAACCTGAAGGACCATCATCGCCTCGCCGCCGACTGATTGCCGGCCCAGCTGCATGCTGGCAATGTTGACATTTTCTCCACCCAGCAGGGTGCCCACTTTGCCTACCACCCCGGGGCGGTCGTGATGGGTTGTAATGAGCATGCAGCGGGCGGGAACAACTTCAATGCGGTAATCACCGATCTGAGTGATCCGGATATCATCATGGCTCAGAAGGGTCCCGGCAAGGCGATGCATTCCCGCACCCTCCCGGATGCTGATCTGCACCAGGCTGCTGTAGCTCTTTTCTTCCGCAGTGGAAATTTCTCGAACCCGGATCCCCCGCTGCTGCGCGATAAGGGGAGCGTTCACAGGAGTCACCGGTATATCGACAACACCCTGAAGCAGCCCTGCCAGGCAGGATGAGGTCAGAGGCGCCAGCGGCAGGGAGGCAATCTCCCCGGAGTAGACCACTTCAATTTCATCGATGGAGCCGCCATAAAGCTGCATATAGAAACTGCCCAGAAGCTTCATTAAGGGCAAATAAGGTTCCAGCGCCGCCGCTGTTTCCGGCATCAGCGCCGGAACATTCACCGCCGAGGTAACCGGTTCGCCCGAAAGCGCTTTTAGAACCTGCTCCGCCACCTGCAGGGCCACATACGTCTGGGCTTCGCGGGTAAGAGCGCCAAGGTGCGGCGTTGCGATGACATTGTCCAGGTGCAGAAGGGGGCTGCCCAAAGGGGGCTCCTCTTCAAAAACATCGAGCGCTGCACCGGCGATCCTTTCCCCAGCCAGTGCCTGGAAAAGCGCAGTCTCATCAACAACGCCTCCGCGGGCGCAGTTGATCAGCATAGCCTCCGGTTTCATCCTGGAGATCTCCTCCGCCCCGATGAGATGATGTGTTGCCGGCATGAGGGGAACATGCAGCGAAATGAAATCGGATTGCTCCAACAGCAGGGGCAGCTCAACAAGCTCCACCCCAATCTTGGCGACATGATCGGATGAAATATAAGGATCGCAGGCCAGCACACGCATTCCCAGGGCCCTGGCACGGCGGCCGACCTCGCTTCCCACATGTCCCAACCCGATGATGCCCAGGGTTTTCTGATGCAGTTCAATCCCTAAAAAGCGCTCCCTTGCCCAGGCGCCCTGCTTGACAGAGTAATTTGCGCCGGGTATGTTCCTGGCAAGCGAGATAAGCAACGCCAGGGTAAGCTCTGCCGCCGAGACTGTGTTAGCCTCGGGAACATTAACTACAATAATCCCCTTTTCTGTGGCTTTGGCCACATCGATATTGTCCACCCCGACGCCGGCGCGTCCGATGACTTTTAAACGCCTGCCAGCCTCGATAAGGTCAGCAGTTACCCGGGTGCTGCTGCGCACAATGAGAGCATCATAATCTCCGATGATCTGCTGCAGCTCTGCAGCAGTAAGACTGGATTGTAGATCAGCCTGCGCGTGCTGCCGCAGCAGCTTCAGCCCTTGTGGAGAAAGGGGATCGCTGACCAGTATTTTCATATTTGCTACCTCCATTGTCTGATCAGTGGATCAGGGTCCCTGTAAAAAACCAGGAGGCTTGATCCTTTCCCGGTCCGGCCATTCCTGAGGGTCCCTGTTAAATTGATTCTAATCTACCATATTTCCCATTGTTGGTCCACAGGAGGGACGAATTTGGGAATGCACCCGACAATTCCCCGCCCTTCCAGTAAGTGTTAACGTGAGCGCCCGGTGGAAAAATGAAGCGGCGCACCGAAGACGGATAGTGAAGCCTCCCAGATGGTTTCATTGAGCGTGGGATGAGGATGGATGAGCCGCTCAAGGTGGGTAACCTTCACCCCGGCAGCCACAGCCAAAGTGCCCTCCTGTATAAGGTCGGAGGCATGAGGTCCCAGGATATGCACTCCCAGGACAGTTCCTTTTTCTGCGTCGGCGATAATTTTAACCAGACCCTCCCCTTCATCCTGGAGAAAGGCTTTACCATTGGCGCTAAAAGGGAATTTCCCCACCTTGACGGCAAGACCTTTGGCTACAGCCTCTTCTTCGGTAAGGCCGGCACGGGCCAGCTCGGGACAGGTGAATATACATACCGGCACGGCCTCTCCGCTAAAGGAAACATTCCCGCCGGCGGCATTTTCTCCGGCAGCAATTCCCTGGTGTATGGCGGTGTGAGCCAGAAAATAGCCTGGATCAACGGCGTCGCCCACTGCATAAACACCGGGAACAGCAGTGGCCATTCGTTCATCAACCTTGATCCCGCCATCGCTGTAAACTATACCGGATTCAGCCAGATCGAGTCCCCCAAAATAAGGCCGCCGCCCCACTGCCACCAACACTTTTTCTGCGATAAGTTTTTCCTCTCCACGAGAATTCTCCACAGTCAGAATAAGCCCGCCTTCCTCACCGGGGCTCATTTCGCACAGGGCTGTCTCTGTCAATATCCTGATCCCCTGCCTGCGCAGGTACGGCGTGAGCCGGCGCACCATTTCGCGGTCTTCGCGGCGCAGAAGAACACTGCGCTGGATAATTGTTACAGAAACACCAAAGGCAGCAAAGATGGAGGCCATTTCCAAGGCAATAACACCACCGCCGATTACCGCGAGGCTGGTGGGAAGCTCTTCCAAAGCCAGGGCCTCCCGGGAATAGATCACCCCCGGCAGATCAACCCCAGGGACAGGGGGCACAATTTCGCTGCTGCCGGTGGCAATGATGAGTTTATCCGTCCCGGCAATGCGTTTCTCCCCATCGGGCATGGTCACCTCAATCCGGTTTCCCGGTAAAAGGCCGGCCCGGCCCGGCCAGAGGGTTACGCCGCCTGCCCTGAGCAGCCCTTCCAGACCACCCACAAGCTTCTCTACCACAGAGGACTTGCGCTGCTGAACCCTGGCGTAATCAAAACCGATCTCACCACTACAAATGCCGAAAGTTGCAGCTTCTTTAAGTTTGCGGTAAAGCGATGCGCTGTAGATCAGGCTTTTTGTAGGAATGCAACCGTGGTTCAGGCAGGTGCCGCCCGGGCGCTCTTTTTCAACAAGAAGGGTTTTTAAACCCATAGCAGCTCCGCGCAGCGCAGCGCTGTAACCTCCCGGACCGCCGCCGATAACGGTAAGCTGATATTGTTCCATAATAATTACCTCCCGCCTTTTTGCCTCATTATTTCCATATTCCATGTAATTTTTACTGCAGCAGACTATTCAACCTTTTTATTAATCAAATTATAAATCAGCCCAATATTTTGCCGGTACTCTACCCGGACTTTCCCAGGCGTTTCATTCCGCTAACGGGTCATGGGCTCATCTGAGATTTGAGGAAAAGCAGCCTGGTTCATTGTGCAATGCCATTCCACCCCAAAGAGACGGGCAAAGCCCAGAGCCATGGCAGCGGCCAGGTCATCTGTATCAATGTTGTATCCCAGGTCTAAAATACCGGCAGCATGACGTTTCAGCTCTTCCAGATAACTTTCTTTCCGCAGAGAAAAGGCCTCTTCATTAGCTCCGACCGGGCAGGATCCCGCTGGAAAGCGTAAAACCCGGCGATATATCTGAAGAGGCAGCTCCAGCAATATGGCGCCGTGCTGCAGAAGGACGCCATGGCGACGCATCTGTGCACTGCCGGCTACTTTTTTACCTGAGACATGCAGTTCATAGGCTGAAGGCGTATCAAAGCAGGATCCGGGAACCGCCCCGGCGCCCCGCATTGTTCCCGGGCTGAGCTCCGCTTCAATCCCCAGCAGAGCAAAAGCATCCAGTAAGGCCCCGCTGACAAAGCGGTAAGAAGGCAACACACCCGCCGGTATGAGGCTGCGCCTGTCGGGGATAACAAGGCTGTAGGTTAATTCCCGATGATGAAGCACTGCCCGCCCTCCCGTAGGGCGGCGAACAATATCTATGCCCAGCCGGCGACATTCTTCCAGATCAGCCACATCCTCAGCCTTTTGGAAGCGGCCCAGCGAAAGAGCAGGAGGCGACCAGCTGTAAAGGCGCAGGGCAGGCAGCATTTCACCGGAGGAAACCCCTTCGAGTATCTCCAGGTCCCGCTGCATGTTTGCCGCCCCCACCATGGGCGGATCATAAATCAACTGCCAGATTTTAGCCAAGTTTTTCCTCCAATACATTAGAGATACTGTTAGCTCGCTGAACCGATCCACAAACAGGGCTGCTCTATCTTTTAAATGGACTTCTCCCGCAGGTGAAGGGATAATCCCCAGGCTCCATCTTTACACTGCGGCGGGACTTGCACCTGCCAAAGTCACTGTCCC
>CAYXKD010000034.1:0-14932 GCA_964464625.1 uncultured Syntrophomonadaceae bacterium | reverse complement strand
CACCTGCCAAAGTCACTGTCCCTGTGGTTGGTCAGGGAGAGGGCAGCGGCAATTTCTGCGGCGCTCAGGGGATGGGGGTGGTTGTAGATAAAGCCGCCGGGTCTTTCGTTGAAATAGGGGCGGTTACATCCGGGGCAACCGCTCGTTTGAAAGGCTTCACCCCCTCCAAGGAGATGCCGCATTTCGTTTTCGCCAATTCCGAAAGAGATGAGCCGGCCTTCACTGAAATGCAGGTTTTTCCACGATACATGACCCTGCCTGAGCAGGTAGTGGAGCGATTGCAGACGGCGGTATGATGCCGGTTCAGGAGGCGGCTGCCCTTCCAGCGCCGTCCCCTTGAGCGGTGTAAAGGCGAAAAGGCCTACTGTAATCCCCTCACGCTGCAGCAGATGGAGAAGCAGAGCCAACTCTTCTTCCGTCTCGCCAAGGCCGCAGATGAGATGAGTGTTCATCCGGCCCGGCCAGAGCCGGGCACATTCCCGGAGCAGCGCCAGCTTTTTTTGCAAATCGCCACCCTTGTGGCGGCTGTAGAGCTCATCGGAGGCGGCATCGATAGCGATAGAGATCCGCTCTGCTCCTGCCTTGAATAGTAAAGCGGCTTCGGCAGTGGAACGAACAGGGGCAGAGAGCGAAAGCGGCAGTTTCACTGATTCGCTTAACAATCTGACCAGCCCGGCCAGGGTCTCCCTGATGCCCGGTTCGCAGACAGCCTGCAGGCAAATCCGCTGCAGCCCTTCACCGGCAGCCCGCTGCAGTGCAGCAACAACCTCCTTTTTCGAAAAGGGGGGCCAGGTCACCCGGCCAAGGCGTCCCCCCCGCCCCTGCGCCTCCCGAGCCTGGGGGCAGAAGGAGCAGTTCATCAGGCAGCCTTCGCCATGCAGCAGGTAAGCCGTTGTCGGCAGGCTCTTCGCTTGCATCCTGATCAAACCCAGGAGTGCAGCAGTTCCTAGTGAAAGACGGATCACAATGCGCAGCACTCCTCCCTAAAAATTACTTTCAGCCCCATTTGAACAGCAAGCCTCCTTGCCGGAGCGGAGGGGCGTACTATTTTGTTTATCCCCATGCCCAAGGCAAGGCAGTCGAGTTTTTCACGGTGGCGGCCTCCCGGTCGCATGCATCCCAGGTACAGGGGGATCCGTGGAAAGAGCACCCGGGCATGGGCCAGGAGAGCAGCCACATCCTCAGGAGCGGGCGGCGCCGCAGAGGCAAAGGCCGTTCCCGGAGTGGGGCGAAAAACGATAAAGCTAATCGCCTCCGCCCCCTCCCTGCGCAAAGTCTTCAGTAGATGGTATTCCTTTTCGATCCGCCCGGCCATGATGCCGATGCAGATATGAGGCACCACATGACAGTAACGGCGCAGATAACGGTAAGAGCGAATATAGTCATCAGGTGAAGCCTGCAAGCCGTAGACTTTTTCAATCACCGCCGGATCGACCACAAAATCAAAAGAGACCACCCGGGCAATCCGCCCAATAGCGGCGGCATCTTCCTCCTCCACCAGCCCTGTGTGAAAGTTTAGCGAACCTCGCAGCGCCAGCGCTTTCAGCTCTGCCCATCTCTCCCGGTGAGGCACACGCCCCTGGGAGTTGCAGCCACCGCTGACAAGAAAGCTTTTCACTTTCTCCCCTCGCCGGCTCAGTGCCTCTTCGAGACTGGCCATCCCTCGCAGATAGTGCCCCCCGCAGTGGGCACAGTTCAAGGCACACTCCCTGCCGGTAACGCTCACCGGCAGGGTCAGACGGGGGGAGACAAATTCCACCTGTTCCGGGATAAAATCACTACGCTTGTACTCCCCGGTTTGTTCCTTAAAAGTATTCAATCGCTCTTCTTATCTCCATCCCAGCAGACCCTGGGGTTTCGGGCAGCTCTGACTTCGTCGAGACGCCCTACAGGGGTGGTGTGAGGCGCCGAGGTGAGCCGCGCCGGCTCTTCTTCGGCCAGGCGAGCGATCTCCTCCATGACCTCTGCAAAACGGTCCAGGGTCTCCTTACTCTCTGTCTCCGTGGGCTCCACCATAAGCGCCTCTTCAACAATGAGCGGAAAATAGACGGTGGGCGGGTGAAAGCCGTAATCCAGCAGCGCCTTGGCTATATCCCCGGCGGACACCCCTTTCTTTTTCTGATCCCGGGCCGAGAGAACAAATTCGTGCATGCAGCGCCGGTCATAGGGCAAAACGTAACTTTTTTTCAGCCGCTCCATGAGGTAGTTGGCGTTGAGCACAGCATCAGAGGCTGCCTGGCGCAAACCTGCCGCCCCCATCATCACCATATAAGTGTAGGCTTTTACAATGACACCGAAATTCCCGTAAAAACCGTGCACCTTGCCGATACTCAAAGGCAGATCCTCGTTCCAGAAATAACCTTTTTCACCGTGCTCCACCTGCGGTAGAGGTAAAAAGGGCGCAAGGTGCGCCTTCACCCCCACCGGCCCGCTTCCCGGACCGCCTCCGCCGTGAGGCGTGGCAAAAGTTTTATGCAGGTTCAGGTGGACCACATCAAAACCCATGTCGCCCGGCCGGGCGTGTCCCATGATGGCGTTGAGATTGGCTCCGTCATAGTAGAGGAGGCCCCCTGCATCGTGCACTGCGGCGGCAATCTCGAGAATATCCTTTTCAAAAAGACCCAGTGTGTTGGGATTGGTCAGCATCAAAGCAGCCACACTGCTGTCCAGGGCTGCCCGGAGTGCTTTTAAATCTACGAGACCCCTTTCATCTGAAGGAACCTCCTTGATCTCATAGCCTGCCATGACCGCCGAAGCGGGGTTTGTCCCGTGTGCCGAATCAGGTATGAGCACTGTTTTCCGTTGATCATTTCTCGACTCATGGTAAGCATGTATGAGCATCATCCCCAACAGCTCACCATGCGCCCCTGCCGCCGGCTGAAAGGTGATGCGCGCCATCCCTGTTATTTCAGCCAGCAGGGATTCGGCACGGTGGAGCAGTTCCAGGGCTCCCTGGATGCTCCCGACCGGTTGGCAGGGATGCAGTGAGGCAAATCCGGGCAGCCGGGCAACCTCTTCGTTGACCTTGGGGTTGTACTTCATGGTGCATGATCCCAGCGGATAGAAGCCGGAATCAACGCCGTGGTTACGGGTGGAGAGGGCGGTATAGTGACGCACCAGCTCTCCTTCGGAAAGTTCAGGAAGCCCCAGGGGAATCTGGCGCTGCATCTTTGCAGGCAGCAGCTCAGAAAGAGGTTTAAGCGGTATGTCGGGTTGCGGTAAGGAGCAGCCCCGCCGCCCCGGTGCGCCCAGTTCAAATAGCAAGGCCTGTTCTTTTCTCATGACCATCCCTCCAGTGCACCCACAAGGGCGTCGATCTGTTCCCGGGTCTTCCTTTCAGTGACGCTGAAAAGCATCGCCGGGCCCAGTTCCGGGTAAAAGGGCTCAATATCCAGCCCGCCGATAATCTTATGTTCCAGCAGATGGCCGTTCAAGGAGGCGCCGCTTACGGGAAGGTTTACGACAAACTCCTTGAAATGTACGCCCTTAAAGGGCTGCGCAAATCCTTGAATCGCGGTGATCTTTTCCCTGGCGTATGCCGCTTTTTGCAGGCAGAGCTCTGCCACTTTGCGCAGGCCCGCCGGACCCAGGGCAGCCAGGTAAACCGCCGCGGCAAGGGCGTTCAGTGCCTGATTTGAGCAGATGTTCGAAATGGCCCTTTCGCGGCGGATGTGCTGCTCCCGTGTCTGCAGGGTCAATACAAAACCGCGCCGGCCTTCAATGTCTACTGTTTCGCCCACAATTCTTCCAGGAATCCGCCGGATCAGTTTCTGCCGCGCCGCAAAAAAACCGAGGAGCGGCCCGCCCAATGAAGGCGCATTCCCCAGGGGCTGGCCTTCGCCGGTGACGATATCAGCATCGTATTCCGCTGGTGTGCGGCAGAGGGCCAGCGAGATGGGATCCACAGAGAGCACCAGTAAAGCACCATGCTTATGGGCAAGTGCCGCGGCACTTTCCATCTCTTCAAGCAGCCCGAAGAAGTTGGGCTGCTGCAGCAACAGCGCCGCCGTATCATCATCAAGAACATCTTCGAGATGGGAATAATCCGTTGATCCGTCAAGCAGGGGCAGCTCCACTGGCTGCAAATCGCGCACTTCAAGATAGCTCCGCAGAACCCGGCGATACTGCGGATTTATGGAACGGGATAGGAGCACCTTTCGGCGGCGCGTAGCCGCACAGGCAGCCACCGCAGCCTCGGCAAGGGCAGTAGCCCCATCATAAAGAGAGGCATTGGCCGCCTCCATTCCGGTAAGACGGCAAAGGAGAGTCTGATATTCAAAAATCGACTGCAGCACTCCCTGGCTGATCTCAGCCTGGTAGGGTGTATAGGCGGTGTAGAATTCGCTTCGCCCCGTGATATGCTGCACCACACTGGGAATGAAGTGATCGTAAACACCGGCACCCAAAAAACAGGGGTATTCCCGAAGGTGCCTGTTTTTTGCGGCAAGATCGCCCAGGTGGGCCAGGGCCTCCATCTCTGAAAGGGGAGGCGGCAACTTTAGTTCATCGCGCAACCGGACTTCTGCAGGCAGTTCATCATAAAGCTCATCCATGGAGACTGCGCCAATGGCACCCAGCATCTCCTGCCGCTTTGCTTCAGTAAGAGGCAAGTAGTGGCTTCCGCCGCTCATTTTTCCGCCTCCTCCTTAACCAGCAAAGCGTATTTTTCCGAATCCAGCAGTTCAGGATTTTCATAGCCGGCTGTTACAATTATTTTAAACACCCATGCAGCCCCGAAGGGATCTTCGTTTAGCAGTTCCGGCTGATCCAGAAGTGCCTCGTTTACCGCGGCAACCTCTCCATCGACCGGCGAATAAACGTCGGAAACCGCTTTGACCGATTCGAGTACCGCCAGGTTCTCCCCGGCCTGCACAACCCGTCCTGTTTCGGGCAGCTCCACATAAACAATATCTTTAAGCATATCCTGAGCGTAGTCGGTAATCCCCACAGTAGCCTCATCGCCTTCCAGGCGAATCCATTCGTGGGTACGGGTATATTTCAATCCTTCCCGGACTTCCCAGTTCATTTTGATTCCCTCCTGTAAAATGGTGTTTTCACAATTTGAGCGCGGTGCGGTTTATTCCGGATCATGACATCCACCTCACGGCCGATTTCTGCTTTGCCCGGTAAGAAAAAGGCCATCCCTATAGATTTGTTCAGCGTCGGCGAATAGGTTCCGCTACTAACGACACCGATCTCTTCATTGCCATCAAAGAGGGGGTAACCTTCTCGAATTACACCCCGGTCCAGCAAAATCAGGCCGCCTAGAATCCTTTTTAAACCCTTTTCTTTTTGCTGTACCAGAGCATCACGCCCGGTGAATCCGCCCTTGTCAAAAGAAACAAAGCGATCCAGCCCCGCCTCCAGGGGAGAGATGGATTCGCTCAGCTCATGACCGTAAAGAGGAAGCGAAGCCTCAAGGCGAAGCACATCACGCGCTCCCAGTCCCGCCGGCGTCAGGCCCAGATCTCGCACCTGGGCTGCTTCCTGGAGTTCATCCCAAAGGTTTTCAGCTTTTCCCGGATCGCAGAAGATCTCGAAGCCGTCCTCACCGGTATAGCCGGTCCGCGACACGAGGCATCTGATCCCGGCTAGATCAACGTCGGGAATAAAGTGATAGTAACGCAATTTCTCCAGAGGAGCCTGCGTCAGGGCCTGAAGTATCGCCAGGCTGTTGGGCCCCTGGATTGCAACCAGAGCTGTTTCAGGAGAGAGGTCGCTCAAGTCTACCCCCTGCTTCACCTTTTCACTTAACCAGGCAAAGTCTTTCGCTGCGTTAGCCGCATTGACAACGAGCAGATACTTCTCCGGACCATAACAATAAATAAGTATGTCATCCACAGTTCCTCCGTTAGGATAGCAAAGAGGGCTGTAGATGATCCGGCCTTCACTGAGGCTGGAAAGATCGTTTGTCAGGGCCTCCTGAAGATAATCAGCCGCCCCAGGCCCTTCAACGAGAAATTCGCCCATATGCGAAGTATCGAAAAGGCCGGCTTTGCGCCTTGTCTGGCGCACCTCGGTAATAATCCCCTCATACTGGACCGGCATGAGCCAGCCGCCGTACTCAACGAGATCTCCTTTAAGTGCCATGTGCTTTTCATATAGAGGGGTTTTTTTAAGTTCAGCCATCTGTTCCACCACCTTGACCATAGTATTTCCGGCCGCTCCCTAATTTAAGGGAAGAGACCGTCAGAAATGCCACTATTTCTCCCCTTATGGATCACCTCCAGAAATATGCTTGCCTGCTGCTATATTTACAGCAGACTGCTGTATAATAAAGGACAGGGGAAACCCGCCGGCTTTCCCCTGTCCTCTGTCCTTTCACCTGAGAGATTTAACTCCTGGCACTGCAAGAGAATTTCCCCGTCGGTGTCCCGCATGCAGCAGGATCTCTCCAGAGGTGCGTCCCCTGCCGGTGCTGTAACCTGAGAGTTTCCCTTCCGGCCGCCAAAACCGGAAGATTGCTCCTTCGGTGTCCTTGTGGTAAAGGCGCTCTCCCAGCAGGTTCATTCGCTTTATAGCAGTATTTTAACAGAAACATACCTGATGCGCAATCTCACATCAATCAATCAATCTGAGGTTTTAACTTGCGATACTGTAGGCTGCTACAGGCTAGTACAATATACGCGCGCGCTATTTTGATATTGGGGCCATCTGCTTGTGTCTATATGGAGGTATGTCTACCTAAAAAAGCATACACCTAAGCGTGATTGCCCAACGATTTATCAGTTTTAACCGGCCAGGGCGCTGGTAATGTTCATCAAAAAGACCATGCCCAAGAGACCTACTGACTCAATGATACCTAAGACCAATACATATTGGGCAAACCCCTTGCCTGTCTCACCGTAGGCGTCGCAAGCAACAGCCGCAGCTTTACCCTGTAGCCAGGCGGATGCTCCGATAGCCAGGCCGCCAAAAAGACCGATGCCCAAAATTAATCCGCTATCTAATCCCGCCATATTTTGAACGGTGGTGTTCATTAAGATCAAACCGTAAAATGTCTGAGAGAGGGGAAACCCAGTTAAAGCCACCAGTAAAAAAGGGGCCGGTTTGTTTTGCAGAAATGATCGTTTCCATGCACCCACGGCAGACATTGCCGACACCCCGGTACCCAGAGCTGACCCGAGAGCTGAAAGTGCAAATGCAGCACCAACTCCAATTAGTCCAATATCAAATGCCATAGTATCTTGCTCCTTCTTGGTTAATTTTATATCTCCTCACCGTTAAACTTTACAGACCTTTATCTAAAACCGCACTAGCAGGTGAAGAGATGATCTTCTCTTCTAATATCGCCGCATACGAACTAACTGGGTTTTGGAAAGGTTTGAAGCTATGTCCTGTCCACTCCAACCCCAGACGTCCGGAGAACTCCAGAACATTCAAACGAATGCCGTGTACCAAAACCCCCAGACAACAAAGGATAAAATTTAACGTATGACCCAGCAACAGTATCAGGATACCTAGAATAATGGTATTGCCTTCTAACAGCCCCTCGGCCATCACATTGAAGCTACGGGCGATCTCCGCACCGGCCAGCCCCACTGCAAAAAGTCGAATATAAGAGATTATATCGCCAAAAGCGCTGACCGTATCCAGAGCTGTGGGTAATAGGTCTTTCAGTCCCCCTATAAACCCCTTGATAAGATTACCCTCCTGAGAACCGAAAAAGAATACCAGAGCCAGTCCGCCAAAGATCAAAGCAACACAGATCTGTCCGATCAGACCACCAGTAGCAAAAACTTCGTCCAGGTCGAAATACATGACCATACTTAACACCAGATAAAACAGTCCGAGATTAACGCACACCCAGCCAAACTGGGACAAAGCCCTAAGAGAGCGTTGAGCCAGCTCCCGCATAAAGTTCCAAACCTGGGCAATAGTCAGCTGAACTAGCCCAATGCTGAAACAAAGTAGCATTATAACATCCTGCCCGGATAAGCTACGATAGAGCTCGCCGGTGGGGGTATAGACATTGATCCCTTCCGTAACCTGGGGTACCATCAGCTTTTCCAGAAATGTCCCTTCGATCATCTCCGGCGCGCCAAACCATGCCCCGTTTATTGCACCCCATGCTATAGTACCCAAGCCCAGAACAGTAAACAAATAACCGAGCAACGGCGGCTTCTTCTTTTTGACCAAGCTGATAAATATTGACAAGAGCCCACCCAGCGCAAATATGATGCCGTAAGCAGCGTCACCAATAATCATGGCAAAAAAGACGATGAAAAACACAAAGAAAAAGAAACTAATGTTCAGCTCCCGATAGCCTGGCACAATACTTAGAAAGTCGAATATCGGTTCAACCACTTTTAACCATTTAGGGTTACGCACCAGGGTCGGTATAGCGTCTTCTTCAGCGGGATCAGCAATAGCTATGGCCACAGATCTCCGGCCCGCCCAATCTTTCAGTCTTTCTGTCTGATCCTCGGGAATATAACCAACAACTGCTGTGAAGCGCCCTTCATCCAAAAGGTTGGCCTTAACCACTTGGTATTCCAGTTCGCTTTCCATCTCCGCAATATATTGCTGCAAAATCGGTCTATAGGCATAGCAATCAGTAAGCTTCTCTTGATAATTATTGATCTGGGCCAAGTGCTTATTCTTTTCCACTTTCAAAGCGCTAAGACTTTTCTCCGGGATAACAAATTCTTCAAAATCCAGCAGGCAATTCGGGTTGCGGGTCACGTGGGCAAAAACAGTACTGTTTTTGCCTTTTTGCAATATAATTACATCATCACCCGAGGGAATATTTTGTTCGCCATAAGTGATATAAATTCTAGTGAAGTAACCTTTCTGAGCCAGAAATGCAAAGTCCTCGGGGTCAAAATCCCCCCATTTTCCCAGTTCGGCGATTTTTTTATCGATAGAAACACTATTACTCTTCTGAGAAATCATACCCTCATGTAGCTTCAATACAGTATTGGTCAGCTCCCGAGGATCGGGCGGTGAGGTTGCAGTATTCCTTTTGGTTTTAAACTCAGCCAACAAATAATAAGCGGATTGCGCCCTGCTAAGCTCATTTGAAACGGCTTCCGTCTCCCAAGAGGAGCACTGAACGTTGTTCTCCAAATGAACCAGACCGAGTTCCCGCATAGAATTAAGGGTTATATCCTTATCTTTGGTTTGTACAACCATCGAAACTTTTTTAAGTTTGACAATCATCTTTTATATGGTCCCCCTGATTAGTTTGCTTTTAGACATCTTCCCCCGAACTACAGCAGCAGTTTGCTGATCTCCTAGGAAGATATTAATCGCCCTAATGTTTTCTTTAGCTTCGGGGATCTTTACCTTTTCAAACAGATTTACTCTCTGGGAGGTAACCTTTAACTCAGCTGTCAGAAGGCCTGTCTGTTCTTCTAAAAAAGCCAGTTCAATATCGAAAGCAACCAACCTTTGCAGTTCCTTAACCGCAACATCCACCCATAGCGGGTAACTCATCAGGTCATAGTCAACCTGCTCAAAAACGGCCTCCTGATAAATAGAGATCTCTACGCCAGCTATATTAGTCAAACCTAAACTTACATCGCTTACTATGATCAATTCTGATATGTTAATACCTTCACCGAACACGGCCACCCAGTCAAGCAACCCGTTATAAGCTACTTGCCGCTTCATCTGTTTCTCCTCGATCTGCAGCTCAACCTGGCGAATCTCCATTTGCAAAAGCTGCTTCTTTAAAAGCAAAGTGGGCAGATACCGTTGAAAGCGTTTGAGCTGATCTTTTTGTTTTTTTAATTCGCCTTTAGTCAGTTTAACTTTTGACATCAAATCATACCTTACTTGGCCAGTATCGAGTTATCAATTCAGTTCTCAAGCCTGTATCAACAGGCTCAAAACATCTTGCTAAAATATCCCACCCTTTGTCCAGCGCCTCTTCCAATGGAATGTTCACCGATAGCGCCATCATCTGCCCTTCAAACAGCACCCCGAAAGTTAACAGCTTTTCGTCCCAATCGGACATCTTAAAGCCCATGGACTTTTTTTCCAGGGTTTCTTTGTAAGATGCGTACAGCTTGATCATGCCGTCCATAAGGGCTCGGTGGTCGGAACGGGTCTCACCGTTAACCAGTTGTTTCAGCCGGGACAGAGAGCCGAAAGGCTCAATGCGTCCGTGGCGCAGGTAAAACTGACCTTCAGTAATGTACCCGGTATTATCAGGCACCGGGTGGGTCACATCATCACCGGGCATGGTGGTTACGCTCAAAATGGTAATAGAGCCAGACTGATCAAAGTCTACCGCTTTCTCATAGCGGGAAGCTAACTGGGAGTAAAGGTCCCCAGGGTACCCCCGATTGGAAGGAACCTGTTCCATGGTGATGGCCATTTCTTTCAACGCATCGGAGAAGTTGGTCATATCTGTCAACAGAACCAGCACCCGCTTCCCGCGGGTGGCAAAGTTTTCCGCTACTGCAAGAGCTATATCCGGCACCATCAGGCATTCCACTATCGGGTCTGAAGCGGTGTGAACGAAAAAAATGGTCCTGGACATGACGCCGCCTTTTTCCAGACTATCTTTAAAGAAAAGATAATCGTCATATTTGAGGCCCATCCCGCCGAGAATGATCAGGTCAACTTCAGCCTGCAAGGCGATACGAGCCAGCAGTTCGTTATATGGTTCGCCCGATATGGAAAATATGGGCAGCTTCTGCGATTCAACCAGTGTGTTAAAAAAGTCAATCATAGGGATCCCCGTCCTTACCATGCGGCTGGGAATGATCCGCTGGGCCGGGTTAACGGAAGGACCGCCGATCTCTATTAAAGAGTCAGTCAGCTCAGGACCGCCGTCCCGGGGGCGGCTAGATCCGTCAAATATCCTCCCTAAAAGATTATTCGAAAAGGATACTTTCATCGGGTCACCCATAAACCGCACTTCGTCTCCGGTGGATACACCGCGCACACCGTTGAAAACCTGCAATGTCACCTCGTCGCGATACAGACGGATTACTTCAGCCAGGGAGGAGCCAAACTTTGATTCCACCACAGCCAGCTCCTTGTAGCGGACACCCGAGGCGGTAACGGTAATCACGTTCCCGGCAATAGATTCGATTTTACTGTATACTTTTCGCAACTTAGCACGCTCCTTGCCATTAACCTAGGAACCGACCCCGGCGGGGGATGTTACTTTTTCAGCTAGCAGTCTGCGAATAGACTGCTCCAGTTCCTTGAATTCATCGCTCATCCATTCCTTGCCGTTATAGTCCAGAAAGATCTGTCGAATCTGGCTGAACCAGTTGCGGGCCTCTTCTTTAGTAGTCAGGGACAGCCCTGCGGTCAATATTTCCATAACCAGGTCGTAGACATGCCGCTGGCGTTCGGGTTCAACGGCATAGTCTACAACGTCATAGGCGTTCTGCTGAATATAAACTGAATCTAACAGATCCGACTTTAAAAAAACCAGATAATCATCCAAAGAGGTTCCCTCTTCACCAACAACTTTCATCATCTGGTCCACTTCGTCACCTTTAAAGAGGATCAAACGCCCGTACTCGGCCTTTTCCTCGTCAATAATGCCCCCATACTTAGACCAGGACTCCAGGGGGTCGATAGCTGGGTACTTTCGAGCATCGGAGCGCTGGCGGGAAAGGCCGTGAAAAGCACCGACCACCTTCAAGGTGCTCTGGGTTACCGGCTCCTCAAAACTGCCGCCAGCCGGGGAAACAGTACCTCCAATGGTTACAGAGCCGACAGCACCGTTCTTAAGACGGACAATACCAGCCCGCTCATAAAAAGCAGCAATTAACGATTCCAGATAAGCAGGAAAAGCCTCCTCACCTGGTATCTCTTCCAGTCGGCCAGACATCTCGCGCATGGCCTGGGCCCAGCGTGAAGTTGAATCAGCTAGCACCAGGACGTCCAAACCCATCTGACGATAATATTCAGCCAAGGTCACAGCCGTATAGACAGATGCCTCCCTGGCGGCAACAGGCATAGAAGATGTATTACAGATGATAATAGTTCTTTCCATTAAAGAGCGGCCGGTTTTGGGGTCTTTTAATTTGGGAAATTCTTTCAATGTTTCTACGACCTCCCCGGCTCGTTCGCCACAAGCGGCTATAATAACAATATCCACGTCCACATTTCTGGAGGTAATCTGCTGCAAAACAGTCTTGCCGGCGCCGAAGGGGCCGGGGATGCAATAAGTGCCTCCTTTGGCTACCGGAATAAAGGTGTCAACTATCCGGAGCTTGGTAATCAGAGGTTCGGTGGGTTTTAAACGTTCGGCGTAGCTTTTCACCGCCTGCTTTACGGGCCAGGGAAAAACCATGGTCAACTGGTGCACGTTGCCTTTTTGGTCCTCCACTTCGGCGATAACATCACGTAAACGATAAACACCATCTTTAACAATGCTCTTCACCGTTAACGTGCCGTCCAGGTTAAAGGGGACCATGATTCGGTGGTCATACATTCCTTCCCTGACGGCTCCGATCGACATGCCAGCCTCCACCTTGCTTCCCTGATCTATTAAAGGGGTAAACTCCCACTGGCGGGATTCATCCAGGGGAGAAAGATAAACCCCCCGTTCCAGAAAGAAGCCACACTCATCAGCCAGCAGGGGCAGGGGGTTTTGCAGCCCGTCATACACCTGACCTAACAGACCGGGACCGAGTTCAACACTTAACAGTTCTCCAGTAAACTCTACTGCATCGCCCACACCGATCCCGTTAGTAATTTCAAAAACCTGCGCATCCGCAACGTTACCCTTAATGCGAATAACTTCCGATTTAAGCCTTTTTCCGCCGGTGATGATATAGCAAACTTCGTTCATCGCAATATCACCGCTAAATTCAACTGAAACCATATTGCCACTAACACCAATTACTCTGTTAATTTTCTTCATTCCTTTTCTGTGCGAAAATGAGTTTTTTTCCTTTTTCTCTCACTTTTCCGTAGTTTTCCTCAAAAACCTCCAGGCCGACATCTTTCTGAAACTTTTCCTGACGCAAAGCAAGCTGCAGTTTAAGATAGTAAGCCGTCAGAGCTTCTAAATCAGAAAAATGAGTCACACTCATTTCTTCTACAAAACTCCAGCGAAGATTGGATAAATAATTTTCCGCTGCCATAGGTGAATCCAAAGATATAGCTACCCTAGCTTTTTCTGTCAGCACATCAAGGCCATCAGATTCAGGCAAGACCTGCTCCGTCAAAGAACACTTAGGACCGGATAAGCGGGCCTTGGCTAGCTCCAGCCGTAGTTCTTTATCCCAGGAAAAAATCCGGTCGACGAAGGGAAATCCTGGCGGCTCAACGGAGCCCCACCGGCTTTTAGACAAAAACCGGTAGTCTCTCGGGCTTAAAGTGTCCTCGATAAACTGCAAAAAGCTCTCTTCGGTAATAGGAACCTTTTCTCCCAACTGGATAGTCGGCAAAGCCGCTACAGTATAATAATATTGACTCACGAATTCCTCCTACTCCTCCAGGGCTTCTTCTAAAATTTCAGCAAGCTCAGGAGTAAGGGCCTCCGCTAATATCTCCGCGATGCCTTCTCTGCTAAAATCATACAGGGCTCCGTCGGAACCACCGATCCGAAACCCTTTACTTATCTTGGGCAGTGGTACAATTTCGACACCTTCCTTAAAGCATTTAGACAGTTTGACTTTTAAGCCATCCCCAAACTCCCTAGCATCCGATGACGACAGAACAATTTGGATTCCCTCTTCGCCTTTCACCGACCAGGCCTTTACCAGCTCTAAAATAAGCTTCTCCGTCAGGTCAGTTGATAAAGTGTCTCCCACTGACTCACTGATAACCGCTTCAAACTGACCGGTGATTTGCTTCTCCAGGCCGATCAGAATATCCCGTGAAGCTTGTTTTAAAGCCTCCCGACAGGCAACCTCGCTTTTTTTAATTTCGCTCTCAGCATGCTGCTTATGAAAGTCGGCTTCTTCTTTCGCTTTCTTAATCATCTGAGCAGCCTTTTCCTCAGCATCGGTGATAATCTTTCTTGACTCATTCTCAGCAGAAATTATTCCTTCATTCTTAATTTTATCGATTAGCTCCTTAACTTGAATACTCATGTTCACCAACCTTTAACAATATACGATAGACAACAATGTCTATTCTCTTTCCAGGGGAGGGCAAGACAACGCGGCCCTCTGCCTTGGCCCTCAATCTCTAGTTAACAGGCTCTGCTCCCTTATGCGACAGTATGGTGTGTTAATCAAAGGTTACCATGCTGCTCCCCACACTCCTTACTTCCTCTAACGAAGCCTCTATAATTTTAAAAGATATTTCTTTCATGTACTGGATAAATTCAGAGGGGCAAAACCTCCATACATGTTGAACAAAGTTTTTCGCCATGTATTATAAATACACAACCTATATGGCGAAATTCTTCATCAATATCGACGCGGATTATCTTAATATCTTCACCCAGTATTTCTTGGAATGAATCAATGCCTGCATCATCGGTTCTTTCCGCCCTTCCTATAACAACGGTATTAGAATCCAGAAAGTGAACATTCCTGCCCTCCAATACACAATTTTGGTCCGAACCAGTTAACTATGTCTTTTTTCTGCAATTCGTTTTACTCAGATATAAACAAAATAGCACCATTACCCACAATAATGATCAATTCCTTTTACCCATATTAAATAATTTATTTCTTTTTTTCATCCGGCCAAACCTTTGGATATATCTACAAATAAGCAGCAGCGCAATGATTCGATTTTATGTGATATGGATATGGATATTGTAGCCTGTGCCCAGCTTTGCTGTTTTCCAGGGTTATCCGAGTTGACGGTTGCCTTCAGAATTACAGGCTCCGAGCCTGCCCCTATCGAAAGGTAAAATAGGTGGCGAGTTGTCACTAGCCCATTCTATCTGGTAAGATCCGGGCTAGGGGAGAAGTATCGCCTGAAGACGCATGGCTGGTGGCTTCTGATGCAGTGCGTTTCCTGGAGCAGGGTCTTTTAAAGCTATCTCTGGGTCAGG
>CAYXKD010000033.1:0-20815 GCA_964464625.1 uncultured Syntrophomonadaceae bacterium | reverse complement strand
TGAAATCTCTAAGAAGGGGAAATCTGCATAGGTATACGAAGATCTCAGGAGGGCCAGAGACATCCAGGGACTACACCATAAACCCCAGTTCGGGGCTGCTGATAGTGCTGGACCAGTCCCTGTCCGGCCAGCCAAGACTACACCGCTGCGTCGCCGCACACGTGGACACCATTCCGTCACCGAATCTGGCAGATGCAGAATCTTGGCTTCTCAAGGATGTAACTTCCGGGTAAGTTGTAGGCATCGATTGCCGGCCAAACTAAAGCAAAAAGCCTGCTCCTATGAGTAGGCTTTCGCTTCTTCGCGGATGAGTTCCGCAAAATGGTGCGCATAGATTTGGTGTCGGGAGGGGGACTTGAACCCCCACGGTTTGCACCACACGCCCCTCAAACGTGCGCGTCTGCCAGTTCCGCCACCCCGACAGGTCTTCTTTCCTACCCGATTATAAGATTTTTACCGCTCACTGTCAAGCAAACCGGGGCGCTTCTCCTCCTTCCGGAGCACTCCAGCTGTATCCGTCATCGTCCCGTCGGCAGAGGCATTTTTCAGGAGGGATCTTGAACAGGGCTTGAGTGATGCGAGTGGCAGGCTGCTGATAAGCACCGCAGCTGCCGCCGAAGAGGCGCTTGCCTTCCTTCTCCAGTTCATGCCAATCGTGGGGATATTCCATTCTAAATTCCTGCACTATCTGTTCTGTAGTTTTAAAAACCCCCGGCTCAAGCATACTTATAAGCAGTTTTTCCAGATTCAAATCCTTCAGATCCATCCCTCCGCGAACAATATATTCAACAGCAGCACCAAGAATCAGCGATCCTCCCCTGAACCGCCTACAATTACAACAACAGTCACGCCGCTGCCACCTTCCCCTGCAACGCCGCTGCGCAGGGATTTCACCAGCGGGTGCTCCTGCAGATAATGGCGCAAACCTTCCTTCAGTTTCCCTGTCCCTTTGCCGTGAATCACCCTGACCTGCCCCAGTCCGGCCCAGAGGGCATCATCAAGCAGTTTATCCACGAGCGGTATGGCCTCCTCCACCGTTTTTCCCTGCAGGCTGATCTCGGAGCGAATCTCGCTCGCCTTCTGTACAGTATAACTGCTCCGCAAGGGTGGCGCGGTGGTTTGGGCAAGACGATCTTGCCAGCGGCGAAGCTCCCTCTGCGACAGATGCACTCTCATCGTGCCCACCTGCACAAGAGCCTCTTCGCCGGAAAGTGAAAGAATCTCCCCTTTCTGTTGCAGGCTCTGCACAAAGACGGTTTTCCCCACAGCCAGTTCCGATACCGGCAGGGGCGGAATCTCTTCAAACTCCTCCCCTTTTCCAATTTCCCGTCGAAGCTGCTGCAGTTCGCGGCGTGCCTCTTCAGCGCCCGCCAGGGCCTCCCGGGCACCTCCCTCCGCCCTTAGACGGCGCAGTTCCCGGATGATCAGGTCAGATGCGGATTTCGCCCGCCGGATCACTTTGCGGGCCTCGTCGCGCGCATCCCCGAGAATCTGTTCCCTTTTAGCCCGGAGCCTTTCGCACTCATCCTCCAGTTCGCGTCGCAGCAGCGCCGCCCTTTCCCGCTCCAGGGAGGCTTCATCGCTTTCTTTTGCCATCCGCTGCTGCTGCCCCACCAGACTGGTAATGACTCTCTCCACATCCTCATGTCCCTGCACAAGAAAATCCTTCGCTTCTGCCAGCACCCCACGAGGCAGACCCAGCTTTTCGGCAATGACCAGGGCATTGCTCCGCCCCGGAATCCCTTGAAGCAGCCGGTAGGTGGGAGCAAGGGTCTCGCCGTCAAATTCCATGGCTGCGTTCTGCATCCCTTCCTGGACCTGGGCAAAAAGCTTCAGCTCGTTAATATGGGTTGTCGCCACGGTGAGCCCCCCCCTTCGGGCAAGCGTGGACAAAAGGGCCATGGCCAGGGCTGCCCCCTCGGAGGGATCGGTACCTGCACCCAGTTCATCAAAAAGAGAGAGCGATGCCGGGCCGTGCTGCTCCAGAATGGAGATAATATTTTTCAAATGTCCCGAAAAGGTGCTTAGCGATTGCTCAATACTTTGCTCATCGCCGATGTCTGCACGAATGGTTTCAAAAACAGAGAGCAGGCTTTCACGCCCGGCGGGGATGTGGAGCCCGCTTTGCACCATCACAGCGAGCAGGCCCATTGTTTTCAGGGTGACCGTTTTACCGCCCGTATTGGGCCCGGTAATCACCAGAACAGGGCATTCCCCATCCATGGATACTGTCAGCGGAACGGCTGCTGCACCCAGGAGGGGGTGCCTCGCCTGTTCCAGGTAAAACCGCGGTTTGCCTTTGAGCAGCAGCTGCGGCGGAGCTGCATTCTGCTCCATACTAAAGCGGCCGCGGGCACAAATGAGGTCCAGGCGGCCGTAGAGAGCGCAGTCGCTATGCAGTGCGACGCCGTTTTCGGCAACCCTGCTGCTAAGCAGCCTGAGGATGCGCTCAATCTCCCGGCTAATCTCGAATTGTAGGCCTGTCAGCTCATTTTGCAGCTGCACCACCGGCAGGGGCTCGATAAAGAGGGTTGCACCGCTGGCTGACTGATCATGCACGATCCCCCTTATCTGCCTGCTATACTCCTGCTTCACCGGCAGGACAAAGCGGTTGCCCCGGATGGTGATGATAGCCTCCTGCAATAGGCGCCGCTGTGCAGGGTTTCGCAGGTAGGAATCCATTTTTTCGCGGATATTTTCCTGAAGCCGTCGTTCGCGGCGGCGCAGTGTGCCAAGTTCGGGAGAGGCACTGTCAAGCACCTCTCCGTCGGAATCGATGCAGCGGTTCATTTCGCGGCTTAAAGCGGCACATCCGTTCATCGTTAAAGCAAGCCCGGCCATCAGGGGGAATATTTCGGCTTTCCCGCCATCCTGAAAAAAACGCCGGCAGCGCTGCACCCCCTTCAAAAAGGCGCCCACTGCCGCCAGGTCGCTTCCCTGAAGTGCACCACCTTTTTCCGCCCGCACCACCAGGGGGCTAATGTCTTCAACAGGAGAAAGGGAGAATAAACCCCTTGACCAGAGCAGCCGCCCTTCTCCTGTCTCCTGCAACCGCCGCTCCACCACAAAGCAGTCCGCAGAAGGCAACAGTCTTTCCGCCCCCTGCTTAGCCATGGAGGTAACAGTGAGGGCGGCCAGACTTTTCCTGATCTCATTAAATTCAAGCGATTCAATTTCACGGGCGGTGATCACATCTGCCATCTTAACCCCTATCTCCTTGAAACAAAGCTGTTATCTCTGATATAAAAACGTAACAGTTTCTCTCTAGCCCTGCTGATCCCGATCCGGGGACTGCTGGACACATCGCCGGCCCCTACCTCTGTGCCGGTGGCGATCCAAAGAGGCGGGCAGCGTAGATCATGGCTGTTAAAGGAGCCGTCAATGGCTAGTGCCTGGCATAGTTTGCCCGGTCCGCCTGTGATGTGCAGCCTGCCCTTGCCCTTGCCGCGTCGCTGCTCCATCAGATCCAATCCGTAAAGCGGTTCCAGGGCCCGCACCAGGACCGCCTCGCCGGCGCCCCTCCGTCCGGTAACAACATTAAAGCAGTAATGACTGCCATAAATAAAGTAAACATAAGCCCGGCCCGAGGGGCCGAACATTGGCGCATTGCGGTCGGTTTTCCCGCAGAAAGCATGGCAGGCGGGATCCCCCCTGCTCAGATAGGCTTCCGTTTCCACGATCATTCCCGCGGTTAAGCCTGCTGAAGTATCACGGCAGAGAAGCTGCCCCAGCAGGGCCCTGGCTATGCTCAAAATGTCTTGTTGATAAAAAGAGGGCTCCAAAGGCGGCAGCAACTTGCTTTCATCCTTTCCGGCAATTTTTCATCCTTAAGGCTTTCTGCATCTGCTTCAGGGGCAGGGTGTTTAAGATATCCCCAGCCTCAAGCCAGCCCCGCCGCGCTGCGGTAACGCCGTACACCATATCTGTCATGGTGGCCTTGGAATGGGCGTCCGTATTGATGAGCAGAGGCACGCCCCTGCGGCGAGCCAGGCCCAGATACTCTTCAGAAAGATCGAGCCTCTGGGGCGAACAATTTATCTCAAGAGCCGTTCCCGTTTCTACAGCCTTTTCAATAAGACGCACCACGTCAACCTGGTAGCCGCCGCGGCTGCCGATAAGGCGGCCCGTAGGATGGCCAATCACATGCACCGCAGGGTGTTCCATCGCCCGGCAGATCCGGGCAGTCATCTCTTCGCGACTTTGCCGAAAGTTGCTGTGCACTGAAGCGATCACCAGATCCAGCGATCCCAGAATCTCGTCGGGAAGATCCAGGGAGCCATCTGAATGGATATCAACCTCCGACCCTGTAAATATGTAGCAACCGCCACTCCGCCTCAACTTCTTGATCTGCTCCATCTGCCGGGACAGCCGTTCCGGTGAAAGCCCCCCTGCAATCTTCAGAGAGGGAGAGTGATCAGTCACCGCAATATATTCATAGCCCATCTCACCGGCGGCAATATGAATCTCCTCTATGGAGGCGGTACCATCGCTCCACTCACTGTGCAGATGTAGATCACCCCGGATCTGCGAGAGTTCAAGCAAGCGGGGAAGTCTACCCGATAGAGCGGCTTCCAGCTCGCCACAACCCTCCCTCAGCTCTGGAGAGATGAAAGGCAGTCCAAGGGAGTGGTAGAGATCCTCTTCTCCATGTAAGGCCACCGGGCTCCCCATTTTCATCAGGGCGTCTTCTGTGAGCGCAAAGCCGGCTTGCTCAGCATAAGCCTGCAGCTGTTCCCAGTGCGCCGGTGCTCCTGTCAGCACAGCCAGGCGGGTAGGGTATTCTTCTGCAAAACAGATTTCTACTTGCACAGTCATCCCCACCAGGGTGCTTAACAAAAACCCACGTTCCTGGTGTTCCAGGCTGACAACTCCGGGCACCTTCAGGAGAGAGTCTGCCAGTCTTCCCCAGGGTTGATCTTTAAAAGAAGCCACCACCACCACAGTGGCGGCGGTTTCTGTGCCGCGCCGCACCTCCCCGGCTAGCGAGCTGCAGTTCACAGCAGGGAGCTGATCCAAAAAAGTTTTAATCTGCAAAGCCAGGGGGAGCGCCACGCCGCGGTGAAATCGCTCCGCTTCCCCGCTCTGCTCCCGAAAAAATTGAATCACATTTTCCTGAATACTCTTCCCCATACCGGGCAGGGCAGCCACATCTCCACGCAGCGCCGCCTGCTCCAGCTGCTCCAGGCTTTCCAGCTTCAATTCCCGGACAAGTGTAGCCGCAGTCTTCTTACCCACACCGGTGATGGAAAAAAGGGTAAGCAGCTCTGGTGAAAGCTCCTCTTCCAGGCGGGCCAGAAAGTCGCTTTGCCCCGTGGCAACAAGCTCCCTTATTTTCCTGGAGAGCGCCTCACCAATTCCCGGTATCTCTTCAAGACGCCCCTCTTCAATCAGTTTAGCCAGGGGTTCCGGCAGTCTGATGACCTGCCGGGACGCCTGGCTGTAAGCCCGCACCTTGAAACTGTTTTCTCCCTTTAAAGCCAGCAGCCCGGCCATCCGCTCCAAAGCTGCGGCTACTTCCCAGTTATCCAAATTTTACAAAAAACCTCCCCATGGCCTCTCCGCCCTCCCTGCTGCGCAGTAAAAATTCGATGAGCACTTCTTTAAGGCCTGTTAACAGGGACGGCAGGTATAACTCTATGTAGCCCACGATCACAGAGTCCTGCAGCACATCGTCTATTAAAGGCAAAGGCAGCAGTGACGCTGCATTAATAAGGGCAAAATTGATGAGCAGTGCAATAAGCAAACCGAGCAGCCCTCCGCCGAGGCGGTTGAAAAAACCGATCACGGGAATTTTATTTACCCTGGTGAGCCAGTGAAGTATGAGCCGCCAGAAAATCAGCAGCACTGCCAGGAGCGCCAGAAAGGTCAGGACCGCTCCCGTGAGTTCCAGGATTTCTTCTGGAATCATCGCTATCCCGATGCGCTGCAAAACCTCTTCGTAGGGTAAAACATAGGGTAAAAAGTAATCAGTCTTCAACAAAGCGACACTTAAGCCACTCAGGTAGCGACAACCCATAAAAGCCAGGGCCAGGGCTATGAAAAAACCAAAAAGGTTGAAAAGCTGCTTTAATGCTCCCTGGATGAAGCCCCCGATTATATAGATTGCCGCGATTCCCAGGAGCAGATAATCAAACCAGTTCATCTTCTCCCTCCTTTTCCCTCTCCTCCGTATCAAGGTGAGGATAGGAGTCCCGCGACTTTAGCAGTTCATCAGCCAGGTTGATTGCCGTCAGAACAGCAACTTTATAGCTGTTCAGCTGACGATTTTCCTCTGATAGAGAACGCATGAGATGGTCTACATAACTGGCGGCTTTCTCCATCGATTCAGGCGGCCCGTTTCCCCTGATGGTGTATTCTTCCCCCATTATTGTCACTGTTACCCGGTTTTTCGAGCCCCTGTCCACGAAAAAAATTCCTCCCGCCTGCAGCCCTTTTTCACCATTTCTATTTCGCGAAAAGTTCTCCGATATCCTGCTGCTTAATGGCGCAGCTCAGCTCCCAGCTTATAAAGCGCTTTCTCTATATTTGAATGGGCGGCATTAATCTCTGACTCTGTCAGGGTCCTCTCGGGATGGCGGTAGGTTATTGTAAAAGCGAGGCTGCGCCGGTTGGGGGGAATCTGCGCCCCCTCGTAAAGGTCAAAAAGAGCCACCTTCTCCACAAGGCCGGAACCTGCCCCATAAATTGAACGCTCCAATCTCCCCGCAGAGAGGGAGCGGGGCACAACCACGGCAATATCCCGCAGCCCGGCGGGATAGCGGGGCAGCGGTGCTACAACGGGTAAATGTCCGGAGTCATCTATGAGGATTTCCAGATTGAGCTCCGCAATGGCAGCTGACTGGGGAAAATCCCATTTTTCAGCGATATTTGGCTTCACTTCACCCAAAAAACCGGCCTCTTTTCCACCGATCATGATCACAGCAGCACGGGTGGGATGCGTGAAGGAGAGTTCCGCCGGCACAAATTCAGCCTCTCCCAGACCGAAGCGATCCAGGAGGGCCTCAATAGCTCCCTTCACCACGAAAAATCCCGCTGTCTGGGATTTGCTGTACCAGTTCGCCTCAGGCAGCTTTCCTGTAGCCGCCAGGGAGAGGCGCAGCTTCTCCAGCGGCAGTTCATCCAGAGGCAGACGCCGCGGCAGATAGACCGGTCCAATCTCGAAAAGCAGCTGATCCATCTCCCGGTGGTGAAAATTTTCCTGCAGTGTTTTTAGCAGGCCTGGCAACAGGGTTGTGCGCATGATGCTCTGCTCCTCAGAAAGAGGATTCTGTATGGGAATCGCCAGAAGTCGCTGATCCTCTTCGGGAAACCTGAAACTGCGCAGCACGGCGGGGCTGATAAAGGAATAGGTGATAATCTCGTTGAAACCGCAGGCAGCCAGAGTCTCCCGAGCCAGGCTCTGCATGCGCTCCGGCAGATCTTCGCGGCATTCCAGCAGTTCACCCCGCGGCAGTGTTGCCGGGATCTTCTCATAGCCATGAAGGCGAGCGACCTCTTCAACAAGATCCTCCTCTATAAAGATATCGTTGCGCCTTGCCGGCACCGTTACCTCCAGGCTGCGCCCCACCGCCTCTACAGCAAAACCGAGCCTCTCCAAAATATCGTTCACCCTGGAGGCGGAAATCTTCATGCCTAGAATTTCGTTTACCCTGTGCGGGCGCACCGTTACCCGGCGGGGCTGCCGGGGAACAGGATAGCTGTCAAGCAAGCCCTGCAGCACTTTGCCGCCAGCCAGCTCACACATGAGCAGAGCCGCCCGCCCGGAAGCTTCTGCGACCCAGTCGGAATTTACCCCCCGCTCAAAACGCTGTGAAGCTTCAGAAGGAATAGTGTAACGGCGGGCGGTACGCCGGACACTGACGGAATTGAAAAGTGCAGCCTCAAGCAGGACTGCCCGGGTGGAGGGGTTTATCTCTGTGCTTTCGCCGCCCATGACCCCTCCCAGGGCTACCGGACCCGCCGTATCAGCTATTACAAGAACCTCCTCGTCAAGGAGCCGCTCAACCCCGTCCAGGGTCACCAGCCTTTCGCCCGGCCGGCCGCGGCGAACGATGATTTCACCGCCCCTGGTGAGATTATAGTCAAAAGCATGCAGCGGCTGCCCATATTCCCACATTACGTAGTTGGTTATATCCACAACATTGCTGATGGGACGAAGGCCGGATTTGAGCAGACGCAGTTGCATCCAGAGGGGCGACGCCCCCACAGCCACATCCTCGATGACTCGCGCAGTATAGCGGGAGCAGAGCGAAGGCTCTTTCAGTACCACCCGCAGCGTATCTGATACGCTATCTTCCGCTTCTGGCGGAACTGCAGAGGGGTGCCTGACGGCAGCGCCTGTCAGGGCGGCCACCTCGTAAGCCAGCCCAAGCAGGCCCAGGCAGTCTGCCCGGTTAGGAGTCAGGTCGAGGATCAGAATCCAGTCCTCCAGCTCAAGGGCCTCTCCCAGCGCTGTACCCGTTTTAGCAAAAGGATCTAGAATGAGAATGCCCCCGGCCGGCCCCAGCTCCAGGCCCAGTTCCTCTCCCGAACAGAGCATTCCCTCGGATGTAACACCATAGAGCTGCGCCGCTTCAATGCCTCCTCTACCCGGCAGCACCGCTCCGGGAAGAGCAAGGGGCACTTTCTGCCCGGCTGCAATATTGGGAGCACCGCAGACAATCTGCAGCGGTCTGCCGCTGCCGGGATCGACTCCCGTTACCGAAATTCTGCTGTTATGGGGGTGGGGCTCCACCGTAATAATTTCACCCACTACCACCCCCTGTGGCGCCTCCCTAAACCTTTCCACCGTCTCCACTTCCACTCCGGCATGGGTCAATCTCTCCGCCAGTTCTCCAGGCGAAAGCTCCAGGTTAATATATTCTTTCAACCAGCTGTATGCAATGCGCATCTTTGGGTATACCTCCCATCAAAAGAGTAACGCCTAAATGAACTACTCTAACGAAATTGTCTTAAAAAACGCAGATCATTGGAAAAAAGTAGGCGCATGTCATCTATGCCGTATTTTAGCATGGCAATCCGCTCCACACCCATCCCGAAAGCAAAACCTGTCACATCTTCAGGATCATAGCCGCTTATTTCAAGCACCCGGGGGTGGACCATACCGCAACCCAGTATTTCCAGCCAGCCAGACTGGCCGCAGACCCGGCAGCCTTCACCGCCGCACATGATACAGGCGATATCGACCTCGGCACTGGGCTCGGTAAAGGGGAAAAAACTGGGCCGCAGGCGGATGCGCTGGCCGGGATCGAACATTTCCCGGGCAAAGAGCAAAAGAGTTCCTTTTAGATCGGCAAAGGTAACACCGCGGTCCACAGCCAAACCTTCGACCTGATGAAACATGGGCGAGTGTGTGGCATCATCATCGCGCCGGTAAACCTTACCCGGTGCGATAATCCGCAGAGGCAGGCGCGGCGCCTGCAGCTCCATGGTCCGGATCTGCACTGGTGAAGTGTGAGTGCGAAGCAGGATCTGCGGTGTAAAAAAGAAAGAATCCTGCATATCCCGCGCCGGGTGGTCTGCAGGAAAATTCAATGCCTCAAAATTGTAATAGTCACTTTCAATTTCAGGGCCCCGGGCCACCTGGAAACCGAGGCCTGTAAAAATACCCTTAATCTCCTCCAGAACAAGGGTGAGCGGGTGTTTCCGTCCCAGCTTAAAGGGGGCTCCGGGCAGGGTAACATCGATCCGTTCCTCTTCACGGCGGGATGCCTCCGAAACATCCTGCAGATCCTCCTCCTTGCGGCTGAAAAGATCCTCCAGTTTATTTCTCAGGCTGTTGGCTCTTTGTCCTGCCAGCGGCCTCTGCTCCGGTTCCAGTTCCCCCATTCGCCGCAGCAGCACCGTCAATGCTCCCTTTTTTCCCAGATAGCGTACCCTGAGATCCCTCAGCTCTTCTTTCTTTTGTGCCGCCTTGATCTCCCGCACGGCTTTTTCTTCCAACCCGGCAATCTCACCAAGCATCCGCTGCCACCCCTTCCCTTTATTTCCTTTAAAAAAAGCCTTCGTCTTTGAGGGACGAAAGCTTCCTTCCGCGGTACCACCCACCTGAACCGAAAACGGCTCCGCTCCAATCGATAACGGGATTACCCGTCGCAGGCCTACAGGACCCGAACAAGGCCGTTCAGCCGGAGGCTCTGGAGCGAATTTCAACGGGAGGCGCCGGACAGGGCTTACACTCTCGGCCCTCTCTCCCTCGACGGCTCCCAACCCGCCTACTTCTCTCCTTCATAGCGCTGTTAATGGTAAATTATTTTATGTGCATTATAGCATAGAGGTCCTTTGAAAACAATGTACAGGTTCTGGGCCCCATTTTGAAAAATACTTATTCAGCGCCATTAGCGCGCCTGATAACAATAAGTTGTTCACGATCATCAATTGACTCGAAGATTTTTTTCTCGGCAAAGTGGAGAACCGCCTTCATCGCCTTGAAAGAGGAATTTTTATTCCCCTGTTTCAGCGCTCCTAGAAGTTCCAGATTCAAAGTAAGGGAAGTCTGCGAAGCACCGGGAAGAGAATAAAAAAACTCAGTAAAAAATGAATAGATGGGTTTGAAAGACTGAAAAACAAGCTTGCTCACGATATTGCCGGAGATGGAAATGATTTTATAATGAAAATCATAATCACATTCCGTTAATACGGCAATATTACTCAGGTTTTCTTCCTTCCTTTGCAGGTTGGCGCTTAAATAAGCAATATCCTTTGAGGTTATGCGAAGTGCCGCTTCAGCAGCAGCGCTAGTTTCAACAGAAACCCTGAATTTTAACAGCGATTCCAGGGTCTGTCTTTCGATAATCCGGCGAATGCGCAGCGTCTGGACCAGGGTATCAAGGGATCCATCGCTGTAGAAATCTTTCACATAGGTTCCACTCTGGGGCAGGGTTTCAACAAAACCATTCTGGGCCAGCATGGCGATTGCTTCACGCACGGCAAAGCGGCCAGTTCCATAGATCCCGGCCAGTTCGCGCTCTGTGGGCAGCCTGGTACCGATGGGGTAAAGTTCATTAATTATAGAGGTTCTTAGATCATCGAATATTTTTGTTGAAAGTCCGCAACTCATGTTTGTATCCTACTTTCTTTATCTAGCCTGCTACTAGATATCATAGCTCTCTTAGAGCATGAGAGCAAGAAAAAACTTGACAATTGGTTATACCAATACTATAGTTTTGGCATAACCATTCCGACTATTTTTGTAATTTTAATATTTCAAAAGGCAGGTGGTGTAGCTATGAAAAATATGTATTCCGCTCTTTCCCGCGTGTCCTGGAAGTATGCTTTTGTGACTGCCTTTCTGGTTTTGCTCTTTATTTCATGTGCCTCAGCTGTCTCCGCCGGTGAAGAACTTTACCGCTCCCTTTCCGGCAGGGCCGTAAAGGGAGAAACCGGTTATTTTAAGATTCTAGCAGAGCAGGGGGAAATCATTGACTGGGGAAAAGCATCACCAGTTGAATTTGAAGGGAACCTGCGCTTTCTAGAGGTAGAGGGACAGGATGAAGGTCTTTTTATGGTCCGCCGTCTCGATGGTGAGCTCTATCTGGTCTCCATCCCCGCTGCAATTGAAAAGGAGGAAAAAGAGCCCCCTGCCGCTTATTTAGGACTGGAAAACATGCTGGGCGACAAGCTTGTGTTCAAAGCGCTCATCGCTGAAAGCGTCGTCAATGGTGAAATCTTTACTTTCCTCCGGTTTGTGGAAAAACCGCAACAGCTCCTCCTGGATCGAATATTTAAAACTTCAATTATGTTTATGTTTTTCTTTGTCATGATCGGAATGGGCCTGAGCCTCACTCTGCAGGATTTCATCCTGGTCTTTAAAAAACCCAAAGGCATAATCGCAGGTATATTTATGCAATGGATCCTCATGCCCCTTCTTGCCCTGGGCATGGCTTATGCCCTTGGATTTTATCACAGCTTTCCCTTTATCTATGCCGGCATGGTCCTTATCTGCGCCTGCCCTGGAGGGGTAACCTCGAACCTCATGACCTACTATGCCAAAGGTGATCTGGCCCTCTCGGTATCCCTGACATCGATTTCAACGGTGCTGGCACTTTTTATTACCCCTTTTGTCCTTACCCTTTTTTGCGCAAACATACCCGACATCAATGTGCCGGCAGGGCTGATCATGCAAACCATTATCGGCCTTGTTCTGGTGCCCCTTGTACTGGGTATGCTTATACGCAAAAAATGGGAAGCCTTTGCCCAAAAAGCGATGCCCTTCTTCTCGGCGGTGGGGGTACTGGCCCTTCTGGCGGTTATCGGGGTGGGTATCATCACCAATGCGGAGAAATTTGCCGACACAGCGCGCTACAGTTTTTTGTTTTATGTGATGGTGGTACTTCTCTCCATCCTGGGTATGCTTGTTGCCCTGGGAGCCTCCAGGCTTCTGGGCATTACGAACATCCAGTCAAGAGCTATTTCCATAGAAGTTGGACTGCGAAACTCCACACTGGCCGTTACCATTGCCCTATTGATCCAGGATTTGATGGGCGATTTTTACAGCTCCATGTTTGTAACTACAGCTATTTACGGCATCACCATGTACCTTACCGGTTTTCTCATGATCTGGTTGTATAAATATTTACTTCCCCTTGAAGCAGGCGGTAAGCCCGGTGTTGAGGCCTCCCTTCGGTAATTTCGGGTTGGCAAAGGGCTTCAAAAATAAATCATCTTTTCCTGAGGAGGAGAGAAATAAATGAAGGTAGATAAAATTGAACTATACCACATTTCCATTCCCCTTCCCGTAGATTTTTATCCCTCCTGGATCCCCGGCTATCCGCAAAGATTTAACCGCAGCACCCTTATCAAACTCACCACCGACGAAGGACTGGTGGGCTACAGCGCCGGCATGGCCATGGAGGAGGAGCGTGAAGGCCTGGGCACTTTGATAGGACAGTACCTCATCGGACAGGATGTGGAGAAACTGGATGAAGTGAGACAGCTGCTCCGTGAAGCTTCTTACCTGGGCTGGCGAAACAACTGGATTGAAGCCGCTTTTTGGGACTTGCTCGGAAAAAAGGCAGGCAAACCAGTGTATGAACTGCTGGGCGGCGAAAGTGGGGCGAAACGCATCCAGACCTACTGCTCCACAGGTGAGGTGCATGATCCTGCCCGCCGGGCCGAAGAGGTACTGGCCTTTAGGGAGATGGGCTTCAAGGTAGTCAAGCTGCGTGTGCATGATCATGATCTCAAAAAGGATATCGAGCAAATCAAGGCTGTACGCGAAGCGCTAGGAGACACGATGGATATCGGTGTCGATGCAAACCAGGGGTGGCCTGTAACAATCATAGAGAAGCCTCCCATCTGGGATCTGGAGCGAGCCGTTGAGTTCGCCAAAGCCTGCGAGGAATACAATATTGCCTGGCTTGAAGAGCCGCTGGATATGTACGCTTTTGATGAAATGGCCGAGCTGCGACGCCGGACGAAGACTCCTATTGCCGGCGGGGAACTTACGCCGGGATGGCATGAACATAAGATCCTCTTTGAAAAAGAGTCCCTGGACATCTACCAGCCGGATTCCACCTTTACAGGCGTTGACACCGCCGTCAAGGTGATGCAGGAAGCAATGAGACGCAACCTTGATTTTAGCCCGCATACCTGGTCAAATGGAATCGGTTTTGCTATAAACCTGCAAGTTGCAGCAGCATGCCCCAAAAAGAAGCCTCTGGAATTCCCCTATGAACCGCCGGGCTGGCTGCCCCGCTACCGCGACGGGATCATGAAGGAGCACTTCATGATCGACAATGAGGGTTTTGTAGCCCTGCCCGATAAACCGGGGCTCGGTTTTGATATCGATGAGCAGGCCTTGGGCCATTACGGTCGTAAATTTTTTGAAATGACCCCGCGGGGGCTGGCCGCCAAAACGATCAGGCAAAGAGGCCTCTTTAGCGCTCTCAAACTTGCCAGAAAAAAGAAACAGCGGTAAAGAAGTAAATAGTAGCGAAAAGAGATGGTGGGGGAATGTTCTTCTAATGCCCCCGCCATCTTCTCCGCAGCGTTAAGGATTCACACTGTGCGGATAATAAAACAGCTTCGCCAAACCTGTCTTAGTTCCGGCAGCGTCCAAGACATGCCCTGCCGCCTGACTTACAGGAAAAGGAAATTCAATGTCTCTTGAAAAACTAGCTTTTCAAGACCTGACCCCAGGTTTGTTATGGTCCGCTACGCTGGCGGAGAGCTTCGTAGAGAAGCACGGCAGCGGCGCTGGCGGCATTGAGCGAATCTATTGGTGAATGCTGAGGAATGAAAACAGCCAGATCCGCCGCGGCGAATAGCTCAGGAGAAAGTCCACGGCTTTCACTTCCAATGAGAAGGGCAGTCTTTCTCCGGAAATCATTCTCCCAGTAAATCTTACCCTCCTGGGGCTGCGCGGCAACAATGACCATGCCGCTGCGGCGCAGTTGATCAACGAGCTGCAAGGGCTTTTCCACAGCAACAAGAGGCAGGTGAAAAAGTGCGCCTGCCGTGGAACGCAGAGCTTTGGGGCTGTAAGGATCAACCGTACCGGGGCCGTAAAAAAGAGCATCAACGCCTGCTGCTGAAGCAGTTCGCACAATTGTGCCCATATTGCCGGGATCCTGAAGGCGGTCCAGTATCAGGACCAGTTTAAGGGACTTGGCTATCACTGCAGGAAGATCGGGAAAGTTAAAAGGAATGATTGCAGCTACTTCCTGAGGAGTCTCTGTAGCGGCAAGCCTGGAGAAAAGCAAAGGAGATAAAAGATACTGCCGGGTGCCGCCAGGTAAAATAGAAATTGCTTTTTTTGCGCCGCTGCTCTCAAGGAAGTCAGAGGTAAAAAAAACAATTTCAGGAGGAAGCCCTGCCGCCAGCGCCTCGTCAAGCAAGTGGGGCCCTTCAATGGCCAGTTTCCCGGTGTTGCAGCGGTGTTTACGGCTCCTTGCCAGGCGGCAATATTCTTTTATATATCTGTTGCTGCTGCTACTGATTGCCCTGACAGGCAAGTTAAATCCAGCCTATCTTTTTTAAAGCCTTAATATCACCAACAGCAACAATAAGGTCATCCTCGTTTATCTTATCTTCCGCACCCGGTGAAATATTGGTCTTGCCTTCCTTGTTCCGCAAAGCAATCACATTGATTCCAAAACGCGCCCTTAAATTCAGCTCCTGAAGCGAGCGGCCGATCATCTCCGCCGGAGCGGCAACTTCAACAACGCTGCTGTTAGAAGAAAGCTCAATGAGATCCACAATGTTGAATGTGCTAAGGCTATGGGCCAGTTTCTGCCCCATATCCCGCTCCGGGAATACCACCCTGTTGACTCCGATCTTGGAAAGTGCCTTGCCGTGCAATTCCGTCCGGGCTTTGGCTACCACGTAACGGGCGCCCATCTCTATCAGCAGGATACAGATCATGATAGAGGACTGTATCTCCTGGCCTATGCCCACAACTATGACATCAAAGTCTTTGATCCCCAGAGAGCCCAAAAACGCCTCGCCGGTAGCATCAGCCTGGATAACACGCGTCACCAGCTTGCTCATATGCTGCACCATCGCCGCATTGGTATCCACCACCGTCACATCATGTCCAAGTTCGCAAAGCGTGGAGGCAACGCTGGAGCCAAAATGACCGGCCCCGATCACCAGGTATTGTTTGGACACTAAGAAACACCTCCATAATTTATGTTTACCCCCCCATAAATGGGGCCGGAAAGGGTTTGGAAGGGGATATATTTTGACGTCATTAACTGTGTTTCTTGGCTACCTGAACCAACCTGTCAAAACCAGCCTGGTCATGAACAGCCATGTCGGCCAGCATTTTCCGGTTGATCTCAACATCGGCCTTTTTAAGGCCATTAATAAAACGGCTGTATGATAGTCCGCTGGAGCGGGCAGCAGCATTGATACGGGTTATCCAGAGCTTGCGAAAATCTCTTTTCCGCTGCCGCCGGTCACGATAGGCATAAAAAAGTGATTTCATAACCTGCTGGTTTGCTGTCCGGTACAGCCTGCTCTTACCCCCGTAATACCCCTTTGCCAGCTTCATTATTTTCTTGCGTCTCCGGCGCGCAACCGGTCCTCGTTTAACGCGGGGCATGATGGGAACCTCCTTTCTAAATTAAGGCAACAATTTTTCTATCCTCTTGTAGTCGGAAGCGCTGACCAGTGTTGATTTACGCAGCCTTCTTTTGCGGCCGGCACTTTTTTTTGTTAATAGATGGCTCCCGTAAGCACGATGACGCTTGATTTTGCCTTTTCCGGTCTTTTTAAAGCGCTTTGCCGCCCCCCGGTGGGTCTTCATTTTAGGCATCTTTTCTGTCTCCTCCAAACTATGATTTAGGGGACAATATCATGGTCATGTTGCGCCCTTCTAATTTGGCGTGACGCTCCACAACAGCGCAATCGTCCAGTTCCTGGGCCAGCTGCCGGCAAAGACGCTGCGCAATATCCGGATGGGCCAGTTCGCGGCCCCGAAACATTACAGTCACCTTAACCTTGTCCCCGCTCTCCAGGAAGCGGCGGCTGTTCCTTACTTTTACCGCAAAATCGTGTTGCTCGATTTTCGGGCGCAGCTTGACCTCTTTTAGAGTGATGAGCTTCTGCTTTTTGCGGGCATCGCGTTCTTTTTTACTTTGCTCATACTTGTACTTCCCAAAATCCATCAAGCGGCATACCGGAGGTCGCGCATTTGGTGCCACGTTCACCAGATCCAGCCTTTTTTGCCGTGCTGCCTCAAGCGCATCTTTAAGCGCCATTACACCAAGCTGGTTGCCGTCCACATCGATCACGAGCACTTCCCGGGCTCTAATTTGCTCATTGACGAACAAATTTTTGGTAATCTTTTTCACCTCCCGCCATGGCATTCCCCCATTAAAATAGCAAAAAATATGAGCAGGTTTAACCGCCTGCTCACCAATCCCATTTAAGCCTGGATAACCCGGGCGGCAACCCCTTTTCCGGCGCCCCAGGGTGAGAAGCAGTGGCTTCTACTTTGTACCAATTATTGTTTTCCTGCACGAAGCATATCAAAAAAAGGCCATAAGGTCAAATTATTTCTTCTCCTCAATATCCCTTTTCAGGTGAGAAACAAATTTATCCAGAGGCCAGGGCCCCAGATCGCCTTTCTCCCGGTGCCGTACCGCCACCTGCCCGCCCGCCGCCTCCCGCTCCCCTGCTATGAGCATATAGGGGATTTTTTTCAACTGCGCCTCTCTTATCTTGAGACCCACCTTCTCATTGCGGTCATCCACAGCCGCTCTGAAGGAAAAGCCCCGCAGAGCAGAGCAAACCTCCGCGGCATAGCCATGCTGTTTATCGGTGATAGGGATCACCACAGCCTGTCGGGGCGCCAGCCAGGCGGGGAAGGCGCCGGCGTAATGCTCGATAAGCAGCGCAAGAAAGCGCTCGATAGCCCCGTAGATGACACGGTGGATCACCACCGGGCGGTGTTTCTGACCATCGGCGCCGATATAGGTAAGATCAAATTTTTCGGGCATCTGAAAATCGAGCTGAACGGTACTGCACTGCCAGCTGCGGCCCAGGCAGTCCTCCAGGTGAAAATCGATTTTGGGCCCGTAAAAGGCACCATCACCCTCGTTGATCCGGTAGCTTATCCCCTTTTCCCGCAGCACCCGCTCAAGAATGGCCTCGGCCCTCTCCCACATTTTTATGCTGCCCATGGCTTTGGCCGGTCTGGTGCTCAGTTCAACGCGGTAGTTGAATCCAAAAACAGTGTAAAAATGATCAACCATCTCGATAACTCCGGCAACCTCCGGTTCAATTTCATCGGGCGTCATAAAGAGGTGCGCATCGTCCTGGGTAAAGCTGCGCACCCGCAAAAGCCCGTGGAGTGTGCCTGATAGCTCGTGACGGTGCACCAGGCCCAGCTCGGCAATGCGCCGCGGCAGATCGCGGTAGCTGTGCATGCGCGAGCGGTACACAAGCATCGCCCCGGGGCAATTCATCGGTTTGACCGCATAGTCCTGCTCGTCAATGCTGGTAAAATACATGTTTTCGCGAAAATGATCCCAGTGGCCCGACTGCTCCCAAAGCGTTCTGTTCAAGATTATGGGAGTGCGGATCTCCTCGTAGCCGGCCCTGCGGTGCTCTTCGCGCCAGAAAGAAAGCAACTCCTCAATAATGATCATCCCGTTGTGGTGAAAGAAGGGGAAGCCGGGGCCCTCTTCATGGAGGCTGAAAAGGTCGAGTTCTCGCCCCAGTTTACGATGATCCCTTTTCGCCGCTTCAGCCAGAAGATGAAGGTGCTGTTCCAGCTGTCCGGAGGTGGGAAAACTGGTGCCGTAAATACGCTGCAGCATGGGGTTTCTTTCGTCGCCCCTCCAGTAAGCTCCGGCCAGACCCGTCAGCTTGAACGCTCCGATCTTGCCTGTATCGAAAAGGTGGGGGCCGGCGCAGAGATCGGCAAATTCTCCCTGTTCATAAATGGAGATGGCCTCGTTTTCCGGCAGCTCGGCGATGAGCTCACACTTGTAGAGTTCGCCTTTCTGGCTGAAAAAGGCCAGAGCCTCTTCACGGCTCATTTCACGGCGTTTAAAGGGCATCTTCTCAGCGATGATCTTCTCCATCTCTGCTTCAATTTTCACAAGATCATCAGCCGAAAGAGGCTCTTCAAAGTCAAAATCATAATAGAAGCCGTTCTCTATAGCCGGGCCGATCCCCAGCCTGGCTCCGGGGTGGAGTCTTTTCACAGCTTGTGCCAGAACGTGACTGGTGCTGTGGCGAAAGATCCTTGCACCCTGCTCCGTGGAGAATTCCAAAAAGGCCACTTCGCTGTCGCTTTCTAGGGAGCTGCCTATGTCGCATTCCTTTCCATTTACCTCTGCCGCAATGATGGTGCTTTCACAACGGTCCTCCTGTTCGCGGCAGATCTCCATCAGGCTTATTCCTGCAGGATAGGAAAGTTCTTTCCCCTGCGGCAATTTGACTTTAATCTGCGGCAATTGCTGTGCCTCCTTCCCTGCAACTAGATAGACTAATGATATGACTTGTCCCTTTCCCTGTCAAGATAAGGAACGAATGAGCCATTTGCGCTGTAGCCAAAAATCAACTGAGAAAAAGCAACTATTACCCCTCCCCACAACACCGACAAAAATTTTAGTGGCGTTTCCGGGGATCATGCTCTGCCAAACTGGTACATATTTCCACAATACAGCGATTTGGAGACACCACTCCCTTGAACGATAACATATGTTTGACGGTACTCTTTAGGCAGAGCGTACTAAGCTGCGCATCAGATCCGGTCTTTTTTCTTTCACCCTGCCAAGAGCCATTACTAGCATAACGCATAAAGCCAGTGTACACTGAAAGTCCATTTTCTTAAGACCCCGGATAAAATGGTTTTCAAATCCAAAAGAAACGTCCAGGCGGCTGTTGACCCTTTCGACAGATGTGCGCTTGTTGTACAGTTTTTCCCAACGGTAGCTGGAACGCGGCAGGGAGGTAAAAAGACGACTGTCTTCTGACATATAGACCCGAATGCCGCTTTTTACCGGGCAGCTTTCTTTTCCCTTGCATTTGATACCATAATGCCTGGCCGGACAGCGGTATTTTAGCGAGCCGCGCTTCTTCTCTAAACCAGCATAAGCCATCTCACGCAATTTTAACTCTTTCGGACAACAGCAGTAGATGGTGCCCCGGTAATCATAGACTATGTTTTCATGACCCTCCAGCAAGCGAGTTGTTTCACCGTCTTTCCAGCAATTCCTGATATCAATGATTGGCCGAATGCCATGGTCGTACCATAGCTTGTCAATTAGCTTGCCGTTATCATAACCTCTGTCAGCCATTAAGTTTTCACAGACTTCAAGCACCTTCGGCTTAGTAGAGGCTAAATCGTCGATCAAACCATGAGCCTGTTTCACCTCCGAATTCGAGGCCGGGGTTACTCTAAAAGCTACCGGAAGTTCATAATCAGCATCTACTATTAAATGTAGCTTGTAACCAAACCAGTATATTATCTTGTTCCAAGCAGTGCCGTCTTCCCGTTTCCCCTCATAGGTTTTGGCACCGGTATCAGCATCCAGATCCCGGCGCCCATCAGCAGTTAGACCTTCCTTATCTTTCCTCCTGCGAGCATGGCTGTTTATCGCTTTACCGTCTAAGGCCAGGTTAAGGCCAAAACCGGGCAACAATCTGTAGCACTCTTCCACTAGTGCATCAAAAATATCTAAAACCATTTCCCGATGATTAATGACGTTTGATAAAAAACGGCTGAATGCCCACGGCGGGGGAACCGGGCCTCCCCGAAACCCGCATATATCTCTCAGTTGCCCATTACGAGACAGCTCTCTTCTGAGGCTCTCGGCCGAGGGATGCTGGTAGACCACCCCGGCTAAAACAGAATTCCACATCGGCCTTATCGGATAGTCATCGCGGCCCCGGCCCCGCTTACGTTCCAAGTGCCGCACAAGATCTTCATCTGGCATATGTTCTATGACAAGCCGCAATCTTTCTAAGTCACCTAATTCCTCTAAATCTCTCCATCCAAACAGTTTCTGCTGTGGTATAATAGCCATGGAAATCCTCTCCTTTTCTTTTGTTTTACTCACAAAACCAATTAGACAAAGCGAGAGGGTTTCCCTTTATATTCCGACAATGTTGTTATATTCCAAACCGATCCATTAGATCAAATCGATCGACAACTAATGGGGTCAATTTCACCAGTTTCATCCGAATAACAAGCCAAAATGACAGTTTTACACCAATTTGTGGGGTAAAGTTATTTTTTCATACCGCGCAAAGCCGCACCACTCAGCTGTTTTTCAAAGAACGCAAATGGCTCTTCTCTCTTTCGAGGGGCTCCAGATGGGGCTTGGCCGCATGGGACAGCTGCTCTTTGTAGCGGTAA
>CAYXKD010000032.1:0-20818 GCA_964464625.1 uncultured Syntrophomonadaceae bacterium | reverse complement strand
GGTGGAAAACTTGCGGTTCAGAAGCCGCTGTTTAAGTTTTCAATTTTGATTTGATAAGCTATAATAGCACTTGCAAGCGCAATGTGTGGAGCTGTCCGGCTCCGGTGGGCGGGACAGCAGTCTTTAATGAAGATACCGGCTGCGAGGGCAGCGCGGAGGAGGCGATGATATGGAAAAATACACCAGCGAAGCGATCCGAAATATTGCTTTGATTTCCCATGGTGGCGCCGGCAAGACCTCTCTGGCTGAAGCGCTTCTTTTTACCAGCGGAGCGGTTAACCGCCTGGGGAACATCGAGGCGGGCACCACAACCACTGATTACGATCCTGACGAGATTAAAAGACAAGTTACGATTAATGTTGGGCTGGCTCCCCTGGAATGGAGCGGGATCAAAGTAAATCTGCTGGATACGCCCGGCTATTTCGATTTTATTGGGGATTTGCTTGGAGCGCTGCGTGTGGTCGACTGTGCAGCGGTTGTTGTCTGTGCCGTATCGGGTGTGGAAGTGGGTACTGAAAAAGTCTGGCAATATGCAGATGATTTTAACATGCCCCGCCTTGTTTTGATGAACAAACTGGATCGGGAGAATGCTGATTTCGAAGGGACCCTGGCCCAACTGCAGGAACGTTTTGGAATTGGTGTTGTTCCCGTTCAATTGCCCATTGGTAAAGAAGAAGACTTTAGGGGAATTGTCGATCTTATTGAAGAGAAGGCCTTCTTTTTTTCTGATGATGGTAAAAAGGTTGAAGAAAAAGAAATTCCCGAGGAGCTGCGTGAAAAGGTCTCCAGTATGCGGGAGAAGCTGATTGAGGCGGCTGCGGAGACAGAAGATGAGCTTTTGCTTAAATATCTCGAAGGCGAAGCCCTTGAAACGGAAGAGATTCGCCAATCCCTGCGCCACGGCATTAGCCAGTGTAAAATTATTCCTGTGCTTTGCGGTGCAGCCACAAAGAATTTCGGCAGCGGGCTGCTGCTGGATTTTATCAAAGGCTATCTACCCTCCCCTCTTGATCGAGGTGATGTCGAAGGGATTCTGCCGGAGAGCGGGGATAAGGTTAGCAGGGCAACTACTGCAGAAGAACCTTTTGCAGCGCTGGTTTATAAAACTCTGGCCGACCCCTATGTGGGACGGATAAACTATTTTCGGGTATATTCTGGTGTTCTGAACCCTGATTCACAGATTTACAATGTAAATAAGGAGAAAAACGAGCGCATAGGACAGCTATTTTCAATGCGGGGCAAGAACCAGATTTCGATGGAAGAAGTGGTGGCTGGTGATATCGCCGCCGTGGCCAAGTTACAGCAAACAGCTACAGGTGATACACTTTGCGATCGGAGCAGCCCCTTTAGATTTACACCTATGGATTTTCCTGAACCTGTTATTTCTTTTGCTGTTGAACCGAAGACAAAAGGCGATGAGGAGAAAGTGAGCAGCGGCCTTTCGCGCTTTATCGAAGAAGACCCCACCTTCCGACTGGAGCGGCGGGCAGAAACACGCCAAACAGTTATTTCGGGGCTGGGAGAGCTGCACCTGGAGATTATTGTTAGCCGCCTGGCCCAAAAATTTGGAGTGGAGGTGGATCTATCCACACCCAAGGTGCCTTACAAAGAGACAATCCGGGGCGAGATTAAGGTCGAAGGGAAGCATAAAAAACAGACAGGCGGACGAGGCCAGTATGGCCATGTATTTCTTGAACTGTCACCGCTGCCGCCCGGCGAAGGATTCCTCTTTGAGGATAAGATCTTCGGAGGTGTTGTTCCGAAGCAGTATGTCCCCGCTGTGGAAAAAGGGGTTCGCGAAGCCATGGAAGAAGGTGTTCTTGCCCGCTATCCTGTAGTCGATGTGGGGGTCAGACTGGTGGACGGTTCTTATCACACAGTAGACTCATCGGAGATGGCCTTTAAAATTGCCTCCGGAATGGCCTTTCGCAAAGGGATGGAGCAGGCTCAACCGGTTTTGCTTGAGCCGGTGATGAATGTGGAGATTATCATTCCCGATGCTTTCATGGGTGATATTATGGGTGATCTGAACGGACGCAGGGGACGGATTCAGGGAGTTGAGTCAGCGGGTGAACTTCAGAAAATTCGAGCCCAGGTTCCCATGGCTGAGATGTTTAGATATTCCATTGACCTGCGCTCCATGACCCAGGGGCGAGGCTATTTCACCATGGCTTTTTCGAATTATGAAGAGGTGCCGCATCAGTATACCGAGCAGATCATCGCTGCGGCAGAGGAGGAGCGCGAAAAACAGTAAAAATAGAGATCTCCCCCGATCTGCGCTTAGCATACGGAACGGGGGAGATCCCCTTTAGCAAGCCCGGTGGTGCACCTAGATGACCGCCTTTTTTTGCTTTCCGGTAATCTTTGCCATGCACCATCGAAACATCCTGGTGCATCTTAAAAGAATATCCCGGTAGAGGGGAAAAAGGCGGGTCCAGAAGAAATAGTAGAACCTGGAAAGCACCAGGTCTTTTTCACCGACAAAAGTTACAAAGTCTCCGCCGAAACTTTTTTTGAAGTGATAGATACCGTATAGAGGATGTTCTTTTCCTACATGGCCGGGGACACCGTAGAAATCGAACCATTTGGCTCCCCGCTCTTTGGCCCACTTAATCTGCTCCCAGATCAAAGCCTGATAAGCATAAATGTTGCGGTGTTCATCGGCATGGCCGCTGTACATATTCCAGGCCTTATTCCCAAAAGAGAAGGTCATCGAAGCTGTAATCACACGCCCCTGGTAGCGGCCAATGGTGATGGCAGCGGCATTATCCCGCTCCAGGCACTGATAAACCCTTTGATAATACGACCTGTCCCGAATTACAAAATCGCCACGCAAACTGGTGTCGCTTAAAATACTCATGAATGAGTCAAGCCCCTCCAGTCCCGGGCGATGGAATTGTACACCCTGCTTGTAAGCATAGTTGATCTTGTATCTTAGTTTGTGCTTAAAGCTGCCCAATAGATCTTGGGGATCCTGCTCGATATTCAATCTGAAAGTAAATCTTGGCTGGAGGCCTCCGAATTCATAGTCCTCCGACACTGTCACAAAGCCCGCATCGTCAAGCAATTTAACGGCTTCTATATTATTTTCCGTGATACAGGGATCAATTTTAATGAAAATTGCGCGATGTTTTTTTGCCAGCAGCCCCAGAAAGTCCATCACTTCTAAAAACAGCTCTTCCTTTTTCCAATTCTGTAGCACGGGGCCGCGGGGTAGGTAAAAGAAAGATTTGCGGAGTAAGGGAATGCGCCGTTTCAGTACTGTTGCGGCGGCGGCGATGTTCCCTTTTTCGTCTTCCCCGACGAACCTGAGGGGTTCCCACTCGGGTTTCTTCGCTTCACCCCAGGAAAAGGCCTGGAAGATATGTCCATTGGGGGTATCCCTGATAAAATTGTCAAATCTTTTGGATTCTGATTCATCAATTACCCTGAAATACATAAGTGCGCACTCCTTTAATAAAGGGCCGCTTTAACCAGCTCTTCGCTTGAAGCGGAGAAAACGGCTGATTTGCAACCCAATCCTGTCTGCCAGCTTTGAAAACAACAGTTTCACAAACGAAAAAAATGGTCCGATATCATCCCCGGCCCAGATTGCATGAGCCTTTCGGTGAGAAAACCAGGGCCTGAGTATTTCTTTCCAGGCAAGTTGTCCGCTTTTCCTGTAGGCGGATACTGCAAAAATGTCCTCGTAAAAAAAATAAAATGCCCAGGGTTTTTCTTCATGAAAATGAACCTCAGGAAGAGGCTGGTTTAACAGATCGCGGTAGATGATATAGGCGAATTCGGTGCCGGCAGCATCGAGCAAGGCATTAGTCCGGCTTAGCCTGGCATTTATTTCGATCATGTAGATATGATTGTCCCGCGGGTCTTTTTTAAATTCTATTTCCCCAAATCCACGGTAGCCCAGTTTGTAGAAAAACTCCAGCCCCAGATCGGTTATCTGCCTGTCATGACAATGATGTGCCAGGGTGGAAGAACCAAAATTTATAGGAAACTGGCGCAGTTTCTGGGCCAGAAAGGTGTGAGTGGCACGCCCGGTGCTGTCGATGTAAACATCAAACATATACATTTGATCATCGAAGCCCGGGATGATCTCCTGTACCATCACTTCCAGGTCCATTTTATTTACCTGCTTAAGGGCTTCCTCCAGTTCTTCGGCGTTGTTTACCACAAGGCATTTTTGACGAAATATTTTCACGAAATCTTCAGATATGGAAGGTTTAACTATACAGGGATAGTTCATTCCCGTCGTTGGGGCAGGCATGCAGCCTTCACCATCGCCGGGAAATAGGGTTTTGGGCATGCTCAGACCTTTATCCATCGCCATACTATAAAGGCTTTTTTTGTTGATCACCGCCTCAAGCAGGCCAGGCGGGTTATCAGGAAAAAGAAAGTACTTAGCAAGATGCTCCGCATAACGGGAGATCATAATGGCGTAGCTGTCAGATGATGCCATCAACACAGGAGCTTTGTAAAATTGTTTGCCGAATTCGATGAGAAAGTCCGCCAGCGCTTCTTCATTCTCCTTGACATCGGGTATAAGAATTTTTTTAAAAATATACCTGGAGCTAAGGGCGTAAGCCCCGGTAAAATTGCTGCTTAACGCATATACCTTGATCCCGTGACGTCCCAACGTGCGGTATGCTCCCAGGGTGATTAAATCGGCACCAAGCAGAACTGCCGGTGAAGTCATTATGGTGGCTCCTTCCCCATTTCTCAATCCCAATAACGTTGACGGCTTCTCTTCATATGTTAAGAGGTTCAGCGCTCCGGCGTTAGAATTTTCGTGGTCTTAACAAACATAATGGCCCGCCTACAACCATATCATACATATCATAATATTATTGGCGCAGCAAGGGATTGCTTTTCTAGCACCGTACGAACTGATACTGTATAATCAATAAAAAGTTACTTTTCGTTTTAAAGGTTGCTGAAGATGAGTTATAATAATCCCAACCGTTTTTTTAGGATGCAACATTTTCCGCCCCGTTCATGTTTAAGCGGTTATGCTGCTGACAATGAAGGAGGATGTTTCAAGTGGAACAAAAAAATCTGGCCATTATTTTTGGGGGCCAGTCCGGGGAACATGTGGTTTCTCTGCGTTCAGCGGCATCAATCATGGAGGCTGTTGATAGGGAACAGTATTTGATTGTTCCTGTAGGTATTACCAGGGAAGGTGTTTGGATATCGGGGGATGATGCCTGGCAGGTTTTGTGGAACCGGCGTCCCCTTGCAGAGGCAGACCGGGCGGTAATGTTGACCGATCCGCGCCGTCCAGGTTTGCTGGTTGAGAAAAAGGAGCTTTCTTCGTGCTGGGAATTTCAGCCACTGGACCTTGTCTTTCCCGTCTTACACGGTCCTTACGGTGAAGATGGGACCGTGCAGGGCCTCCTTGAACTATCCGGAATACCCTATGTGGGATGCGGGGTGCTTTCATCGGCAGTGGCAATGGATAAGGCAGTGATGAAAAATGTTTTCCAAAAACATGGTCTGCCTGTAGGGCCGTACCTCTCTTTTTCCCGCTGGGAATGGTGGAATGAAGAGAGGCAGCTCATCAGGCAGATTTGCCATGTGTTAGAACTGCCATGTTTTGTCAAGCCAGCCAATCTCGGCTCCAGTGTGGGCATAACCAGGGTTTTAGATGCAGCCGGGCTCCCGGAGGCCGTCGCAGAGGCGCTGCGCTATGATGATAAAGTTATTGTTGAGGCGGTCCTCAAGGGAAGGGAAATAGAATGCAGTGTCCTGGGTGACCTGGAACCTAAGGCTTCGAGGCCTGGCGAGATCATTCCCTGCAACGAGTTTTACGATTACAAAGCCAAATATCTTGATGATCGTTCTGAACTGATCTATCCTGCCGAGTTAGGCTGGGATCTTGAGGAAAAGGTGCAGGAATTAGCCTGCCGGGCTTTTACTGCTGTTGAAGCCAGTGGGCTGGCCCGTGTCGATTTCTTTGTTGATTCTGAAAGCGGTTCAATAGTACTCAACGAAATCAACACCATGCCCGGGTTCACCAGCATCAGCATGTATCCCAAGCTGTGGGAAGCAAGTGGGATTGGCTATTCTGATCTGGTCAGCCGGTTGCTCGATCTGGCGGGGAAAAGATTTGCTCGCCGACAGAAACTGCTTACCGCTCCGCCTGAATAGAAATATAAGATTAAAAAAGAGGAGTTGTCGCTAAAATGCCACAAAATTATTTGCTGATTCCAGGCCCGACGCCCGTGCCGCACGCGGTGATGCAGGCCATGTCTACAGAGATGTTCAATCACCGCGGGCCCCGCTTTGCAGAACTGATTGCTGAATTGACGGCTTCCTTGAAAAAGGTTTTTCAGACAGAAGGCCGCCTTTATATCCTAACTGCATCAGGGACCGGGGCCATGGAGGCGGCTATCGTTAACTTTCTTTCACCGGGAGATAGAGTTGTTTCACTGATCAATGGCTCTTTTGGAGATCGTTTCGCCGGCATTGCCGCCACCTATGGGGCTGATGTCGAACGCCTGGAAACTGCCTGGGGGCAGCCCCTTGACTACAGCGGGCTGGAGGCTAAATTGCAAGGAGATAAAAATTCAACCATTCGTGCGATAACAGTGGTCCATAACGAGTCCTCAACGGGCATGCTCAATGATCTAAAAGAAATCAGCCGGATTCGCGGTGATCATCCCGCCTTGCTCATGGTTGATACTGTGAGCTCCATGGGAGCTGTCGATTTACCTGTGGACCGGATGGCCATTGATGTATGTTTTACCGGCTCTCAAAAAGCTCTGCTGCTTCCTCCGGGACTCTCTTTCATCAGCGTCAGCGAAAGAGCCTGGGAAGTGGCAGCGCGGGCTACAATGCCGAAATTTTACTTTGATCTGCACGCGGCGGAAAATCTTTTACAAAAAGGACAAACCCCCTTCACACCTGCCCTGCCCCAGTTTGTTGCCTTGAAAAAAGCGCTTCAGATTTATTTTGATGAAGGGCGAGAAAACTGTTATGCCAGGCACAGGCGTATGGCTGCGGCGGTCAGAGCGGCGGCTAAGGCACTGGGTTTGGAGTTACTGGTTAAAGATGAGCATTTTGCTTCACCAACAGTTACTGCGATTATGATTCCGCCGCAGGTAAAGGGAAGCGGGATTCAGGAAGTGATGCGCCGCCGTTTCAGGGTGGAGATCGCTGGTGGGCAGGGAACGTTGGAGGGAAAGATATTCCGACTGGGCCATTTGGGAGCAGTTGATGGGCTCGATTTGATTGTCGGTGTCGCTGCCCTGGAGATATCACTTCAATCGCTGGGTTACCCGGTAAAGCGGGGAGTTGCCGTCGGTGCGGCTGAGGAAGCGATGGAAGAGTAGAAGAGGTGCAGGAAGAAAGGCCGGCCGTGTGGAAATAGCATAGCGAGGTGAGGGCGCGTGGGCAATAAAACCCAGCAGACACTCTTTGACTTTATGGAAAAGGGTGTAAAACCCGACGAAGGTAAGGCGGCAGAGCTTCAGCTGGCTGAACTTGAGCAAAGATGTCGTACCTGCAGCCTTTGTGCTCTCAGATCGGGCTGTCATCAGGTTGTATTTGGAGAGGGCAACCCCTTTTCCAGGTTAATGCTTGTTGGTGAAGGTCCCGGTGCGGAAGAAGACCGTCTGGGAAAGCCCTTTGTGGGGGCTGCGGGAAAGCTGCTTGACCGCATTCTGAAAGCGGCGGGGCTGCAACGGGAAGAACTGTATATTGCAAACGTGGTCAAGTGCCGCCCTCCGGGAAACCGACTTCCCGAAGCTAATGAAGTAGAGCAATGCCTTCTGCACTTGAAAGAGCAGATTCGCCTTATTAATCCGCCTTTGATTGTCTGCCTTGGCGCACTTGCCACTCGAAACCTGGTTGGCGGTCATGATACATTGACCCGGTTGCGGGGGCGCTGGTATGAAATTGGAGAACGTCTCTACATGCCCACATTCCATCCAGCGGCGCTGCTTCGAGACAGCAGCAAAAAAAGACCGGTTTGGGAAGACTTTCAAGAGATAGCGCGTTGTTATCAGCATATTATCAGCGGAGGTTAGAGGTTTATGTCCGCCAAAAAGAAAGTGCTGCTCGTTGATGATGAAAAAACACTGGTGAAGGCACTAAAATTTAACCTGGAAAAGGAAGGTTTTATTGTTGAGGAGGCATTTGACGGCGAAGAGGCGCTGGAAAAGGCCTTCGAGGTAAAACCGGACATTGTTATCCTTGACTTGATGCTCCCGGGCCTGGACGGTTTTGAGGTATGTCGGGAAATTCGTAAAAAAGAAGAGGTTCCCATTATTATGCTTACCGCTAAAGGCGATGACATAGATAAGGTCATTGGCCTGGAGCTGGGTGCCGATGATTACATGACCAAGCCCTTTAATCCGCGGGAACTGGTCGCTCGGATGAAAGCAATTCTAAGGCGCACCGTAACCAGGGATGAAGGGTTGCGGAAACAGATCGAAGTCGGTTCGCTTCAGATTGATCTATTACAGCACCGTGTGCGCAAAGGTGAGCAGGATATTGACCTCACGGCGAAAGAATTTGCCCTTCTGAGTTTCCTGGCTTCCAACGCAGGAAGGGTCTATTCAAGGGAGCAGCTTCTGGAGCAGATCTGGGGATATAATTATTATGGCGATGCACGAACGGTGGATGTTCACATCAGGCACCTGCGTGAAAAAATCGAGGAGGAGCCGAGCAACCCCCAGCTGATTATTACCGTATGGGGAACAGGCTATAAGTTCAGGGAGGAGCCCTGATGTTCAGGTTTAGAAGCATTCGCTCACGCCTTACTGCTACTTTTTTAGTGGTGATACTTGCGATCATGCTTCTCGTCGGTTTTTTCCTGGATCAACTGATGGGTCGCTATTATATCAAATCATTGCAGGAGAACCTTGTACGTTCGGGTTCGCTGGCCGGCCAGTTCGTGGCCGGTCAGTTAAAAGAAGAGATTGACCCCGTCCGCCTGAGCTGGCTGGCAGAAAATTTTGGCCGTCAGATGAATGCACGTGTAATTTTTGTCAACAAGAAAGGGATCGTAATCGGGGATTCGGTCCGCGTAGGAGGGCTTTTAGGGCAGTTACTCGACCGTGAAGAGCTGGCTGCCGCTTTTTCCGGCGATACCGGCATTAGCATACAATATAGCGAGCTGTCAGAACAAAAAGTTATGCAGGTAGCCCTACCGGTGCAGGAGGAAGAGGGCAAACCTGTTGGAGCCGTTTTTCTTTCTGCTTCCCTTCAGGAGATCGAAGGGATAATCGCAGACATAAGAGGCTTTCTTATACTGGCCACCTTGTTGGCTGCAGTACTTACCGGAACAGGTTCTGTCATTTTGGCTCGCCGTTTTACCGGTCCCCTGGAACTGCTCACAGAGGCGGCAGGAGAGATGGCTGAGGGAAAACTCGAGCAGCGCATTACCGTGAAATCAGATGATGAGATCGGGCGTCTTGCAGATCGGTTTAACCTCATGGCGGAGCAGCTGGGTTTTTATACAAAAAATCTGCGCGAATTTGTTGCCAATGTGGCTCATGAATTGCGCACCCCCCTGGCTTCTCTCAGTCTGTTGACTAAATCTCTCAAAGACTACGAAATGGAGCCGGAACAGCAAAAGGAATTTATGGACGACCTGGACCATGAGGTTGATCGCCTCATCACACTGGTCAGGGATCTACTGGAACTGACCACACTGGAAGGCGGTGAAGCCCGCAGAGAGCATTTTGCTCTCGATGATCTGCTCCAGGATCTTATCAGGCAGGCTGTTCCCCGGTTTGACCGGCAGGATGTCAGGTTGCTCAGCGACCTCCCAGTGGGAGATTTTTTAATATACGGTTCCAGGCTGCAGCTGCGCCAGGCACTGCACAACCTTCTGGACAATGCATTGAAGTATACCTCACCGGGAGGTTGGGTCAAGATAACACTCTGGAGAAAAGAAGAGGAGGCGGGGGTAAAAATTGAAGATACCGGCTGCGGTATACCGGAAAAAGACCTTCCCTTCATATTTGAGCGATTTTTCAGAGTTGACCGGGCCCGTTCCAGGGAGATGGGGGGTACAGGGCTTGGGCTGGCTATTGTCAGAGAAACAGTTGGGGCGCACGACGGAAGGGTATGGGCCGAGAGCATTGAAGGTGAAGGCAGCGCTTTTTATTTTACCTTGCCGCTGGCACCGAAGGATGTTAACGATAATTAATTTAAACTTAAAAAGCCTGCAAAAGCATTGTTCTGAATTAATGATAATATTATATTATTATTTGAATGCCTGTGAAGGTGTTTTTAATGAAAAAAATTGAGCCCTTTTATTTCTTAATTGGATTGGCGGCATTGTTTGTTATCGCCGGAACGATATTCTACAGTGCACGCGGCCTGTCATCTCTGAAGCAGGGAGATCCCATCGAGCCTCAAATCTGCAACGAAAAAGGAGACCTTTTTGAACTATGGTTTACAGGAGCCAATCTTCTCGATCTTAGTGTAGATCGCAACATTACAGGAATTGTATTTGGCACCGACTCGAAAAAAGTCAGCCTGCTGGACCGTGAACGAAAACTGCGTTGGGAAAAAAGTTTTCCCACCAGCCCGCTGCAGACAAAGATTTCCGCCTGCGGGAATTACCTGGCTGTGGGTACTGAAGGCGGGGCCCTCTTTTTTATGTCTACGGACCAGCAGCACTGGTGGCAGAACGAACTGGAAGAGCCCGTCTACCTTGTGGCGATCTCAGCCAACGGGAAATGGGTTCTTATCGCCAGGGGTGCTCCGGAAGAGGAAAAACATTACCTGGAGCTTTATAACAGCCACGGCGGGGCATTGCAATGGAGCATACCTGCCGGCCATTTGAAAAGGATTTTCCTGGCTGGGGAGCAGTTTAACAAAGGATGTGTATTTTACAGCTGCCAGCAGGATGAAACCGTGGTAACGGGAGCTATATCATTGGCCGGGGAGACTTTGTGGGAAATTGACGGTTTTGAGCTGGCGGCGGTCTCCCGCACTGGAAACAGGCTGGCACTGTACAATGATCACATTCTCATGGCCTGCCGATCGGGTGGGGATGTTTTATGGGAGAGAAAACTACCCGAAGGTTTCAGGATGACGGAGGCGCTGTTCAATCCGCAAAACAGCAGCCTTCTATTATACGGCAGTGACGATGGCATGAATGAAAACCTTCACTATTTTAACGCTGACGGGAAGATTCTCTGGAAGAAAAAAATAACTGATGGGGCGCTGCTTTCATTTACTCCTGAAGGCAACCGCATTATAACCAGCTCCTGGCGCCATTACAAGGAGGACTTTAGTCAGATGGTTTTCTTTGATGAAGCTGGTGAGGTATTCCCGACAAGTCTGGAGCTGGGGATGCGCGTAGAGAGGCTGCTCGTTTCTACAAGTCGCCGTTATATTGTTGTCAGCGGAGAAGACGGTTACATTGATGTCATCGATCTTGATGAAGAACTGGCCCGGGATAATACCAATCCGTCAGTGGAGCCACCTTTTTACAGTCCGGTGGCCACCGGACTGGACAAAGACCAGATGGCAGTTACCCTCTTTTTCAACAGCGATGATGCTTTAATACCTGTCTCCAGGCTGATCAGCCAGACAGAAAGCCCGCAGCGGGCTGCCATTGAAGAGTTGATCCGCGGTCCTTCCCGTGAGAGCGCACTTAACCGGACTATTTCCAGGGAAGGCGGAATCGATGTAACTTTTAAAAAGGAAACGGGGCAGCTTTTTCTTGATCTTTCTCCTGAAGCAGCCCAGGTGCCTGGTTCGTTTCAGATCATAAGCGTGTTAAATTCGTTGCGCTATACAGCGGGCTGTCTCCCAGGGATCAAAGAAATTTACCTGACGGTTAACAAAGAACCGCTGGAGATATGTGGTGACGACCTTGTTTTGGAGCAACCCCTGGAGCCCTATCACTGGATAGATCCGCTCTTTTTCCCTGTGCGTGTCAGGGAGCATTATTATTTGCTACCCCGGGAAGCCAGTGATCTTGAAATTGAGCGGCGCGATCTTTGCGAACTGTTGGGAGCGGTTGTCAAGCAGTGCCGCACCTTTTATTTTGTCCCGGGAGACCTTGATCTCATTGATGTTGTGGAAGCCGGCGGGGTTGTTACAATAAATTTAGGGCCTTCCTTCCGCATGCTTTTCCCCGAAAATGGGGGAGAGGAGGAGCACCTGCAGGCGGCTCTGATCCTGGATGCCCTTTTTCTAACTGCCCTGGAGAACAGCGACAGCTACCAAGCTATAATAAATGTGGAAGGGGAAAACTGGATCCCGCCGGAAGGCTATCCTTCTCTAAGCTTCGTTATTCATGAATCCTACTATATCAATCCCGAATTTTAAGGTTTGAATGTCTTTGTGGATTTAGCGGACCGCCTCCCCAAGAGGCGGTTTTTCCTCATTAGGGCAAATGCGTTGTCATTTTAGTGTATTTGGGCTAAAATATGATAAATTGAAGAAACGAGGTGGCCGGAAATGGAGCGCTACAAGGAAGAGATCGGCCGGGTTCTGGCGCCACTGGTCATGCTTGAAAAATCCCGCGTTACAGAACTACTTGAAATACCACCGGACCCTGAGTTTGGCGATCTGGCCTTTCCCTGTTTTTCCTTGGCGGCGCAGCGAAAACAGTCACCGGCGGCAATTGCTGCAAAACTGGGAGACTCCCTTTCCGGTTGGCAAGGATCCTTCTGGGAGAAGGCCTCTGCCAGGGGGCCTTATCTCAACTTTCACCTGCATTACCCGGTTTTCAGCAGGGATCTGCTCAAAAGGATCCATGCGGAAGGTCCGGCTTTTGGTAAATCTGATCGCGGCAAAGGCGGAGTCATAATTATAGACTACTCTTCACCCAATATTTGCAAGCCCTTCGGAATCGGGCATATCCGCTCCACAGTGATCGGACACTCCCTCTCCCTGATCTTGGAAGCCCAGGGGTATCAATGCCTCGGGATTAACCATCTGGGCGACTGGGGGACCCAGTTTGGCAAGATGATCGTAGCATACAAACGTTGGGGCGATGATCAGAAGCTGAATCAGGATCCTGTCAACTATCTCTATTATCTCTATGTGCACTTTCACCAGGAAGCCGAAAACGATGCAGCTCTTGAAGAGGAGGCCCGTCTCTGGTTTAAGCGTTTGGAAGAGGGGGAGAAAGAGGCTGTTGACTTCTGGAATCTTTTTCGCAGGCTCAGCCTGGAGAACTATGATGAGATTTATGATCTATTAGGCATCAAATTTCATTACTATCATGGTGAGAGCCATTACAATGAGATGCTCGATGATGTCATCAATCTGGTTCAGGAAAAGGGGGTAGCCATTGAAAGCGAAGGCGCCCTCATTGTGGATCTGGAAAAATACGGCCTTCCACCGGCTATGCTGCGCAAGAAAGATGGGGCTACTCTCTATCTGACCAGGGATCTTGCGGCGGCGCAATACCGGCAGCGCACCTTTAATTTTGTCAAGGCGCTCTATGTTGTCGGTGCCGAGCAGAAATTGCATTTTCAGCAGATGGTCAAGATCCTGGAACTGCTCGGTTTTCCCTGGGCCCGCAACTGTATTCACATTCCATTCGGTCTCATTCGCTTCAAGGAAGGACGTATGTCCACCCGGGAAGGGAAGATGATTCTGCTGGAGGAGGTCCTGCAGCGCGCTATAAACTTGGCCCGCGAAATCATCGAAGAAAAAAATCCCCATCTTCCTGACAAAGAGAGCGCCGCTGAAGCAGTGGGCCTCGGTGCGGTCCGGTTCGGTGACTTGAGCAATGACCGGATCAAAGATGTGGAATTTGACTGGGAAAAAGTGCTTGACTTTTCCGGTGAGACAGGGGCCTATATTCAGTATGCACACGCTCGCATCTGCAGTATCCTGCGCCGGGCAGGCATCACCGATCCTGCCTGGTCCGATGAGGCGGGTTCTCTATTGGATCAGGAGGAAGAAAAAGCCATGGTAAAAACACTGGCTGGCTTCCCCGGTAAAATTGAAGCATCTGCTGAAAGCTACCGCCCTTCAATCCTGGCTCGTTACCTCATTGATGTAGCACGCGTTTTTAATCGTTTCTATCATGAATGCCCCGTTCTGGTTGACGACCCGGAGCTGCGGCAGGCGCGCCTCATCCTGATCGCTTCGGTGCGGCGGGTTCTGAAAAATGGCCTGAGCTTGCTGGGTATCGCTGCTCCGGAAGAGATGTAAAAGACTGCAGATAACACTGTCGGAGGTTTGGCATAATGCTAGATTTAAAGTTTATAAGGGAACATCCTGAAATAGTTAGAGAGGCCATCATTCAAAAAAATGAACCGGCTGATCTGGAGAGGCTTCTGGAGCTGGATCAAGAGCGTCGCTTGCTGCTCCAGGAGGCTGATGAACTGAAGCAGCTGCGAAACAGGGTTTCTAAGGAAATTGGACGGACTGGCAAAAATTGCGCTGCGGCGCAGCAGAAAAAAGAGGAAATGCGGCAAGTATCGGGAAAAATCAAAAAGCTAGATGAGGAATTACGCCGTGTTGATGCCGGTATGGAGCATATTATGCTGCGATTGCCGAACATCCCTGATCCGGTGGTGCCTCCCGGCCAGGATGAAGCCGACAACCGGGAGGTGCGTGCCTGGGGCAGCCCGCCTGATTTTTCCTTTTCACCCCTCCCGCACTGGGAGATCGGAGAGACGCTGGGCATCCTCGACTTCCCCAGGGCGGGAAAGATCTCCGGCAGCAGATTTGCTCTTTACTGCGGTGATGGAGCCAGGCTGGAGCGGGCCCTGATCAACTTCATGCTTGATCTGCATACCAGCCAGCACGGTTATTGCGAGATATTCCCCCCCTTTATGGTCAATGCGGGCAGCATGACCGGCACAGGACAGCTGCCGAAATTCGCTGAAGATGCATTCAAGATCGAGGGCTCAGATTATTACCTGATTCCCACAGCAGAGGTGCCGGTGACAAACCTGCACCGGGATGAGATTATTGATGCCGCGCTGCTGCCCCTGCGCTATGTGGCCTACAGCGCCTGCTTTCGCTCCGAAGCGGGAGCCCACGGCCGCGATACCCGCGGCCTCATCCGCCAGCACCAGTTCAACAAGGTCGAGCTTGTCAAGTTTGTGCTGCCCGAAAACTCACCCGGGGAGCTGGAGAGCCTGACCCGCAACGCCGAAAAAGTGCTGCAGCTTCTGGGACTGCCCTACCGGGTCATGCTCATGTGCAGCGGTGATCTCGGATTTGCCGCGGCGAAAAAATATGATCTGGAGGTATGGTTACCCTCGGCCGGGACCTACCGGGAAATCTCCTCCTGCAGCAACTTTACCGATTTTCAGGCCCGCCGCGCCGGGATCCGCTACCGCCCAGCGCCGGGCCAGAAAGCGCAGTTCGTGCATACCCTGAACGGATCCGGCGTGGCCGTAGGCCGCACCGTTGCCGCTCTTCTGGAAAACTTCCAGCAGGAAGACGGAAGCGTGATCCTGCCTGAAGTTCTGCGCCCCTATTTCGGCGGTCGGGACAGAATCAACCCGCCGCCGCATCGGGCAGGCTAGTGCAAGGCAGGATCTTACGGGCTCTTGTGCGTTTGCGAGCCGGCACTATGGAAACGTAAGAGGGCGCCCGTGAATATGTTAACAAGTGTAAACTACCGGGCCCCTTTGTTTTCGGCTACTGGTACCGTCTTCTGGCGAGCGCCTTTCTCCCCAAAATCAGGCCGGCTGCGAGCAGCAGAACTGCGCTGCAAAGGAGTGGGGGGGATAACACTCCTGTTTTGGGCAGGTGCGGTACTCCTCCGCAGGCCCTGAGAGTCCATTCCAGGACAAAGTGTTTATCCTGCAAAGTATTATCCGCCTCTTCATCCAGGGTAAGAATAAACTTAAAAACCCTTGCTTCCTGACCGGGGGGCACTTTACCCACATCAATCCTTTCAAAATTTTTCAGAGGTCCGCTGTACCAGAATATATTTTCCGCCATGCCTTGTTCAATAACATCTATTATCAAACCATCATAAAGGTAAAGTGCAAGCTCTTCCGCGCCGCTGGAAATCAATCTCTTTTCAATACGCAGTGTAAAATCTCCGCTTCCGTCATTGCTTACTTTGACCGTAGTGGCTTGCTCTTCGCCTTTGCAGCCCGGGTACAGATTTTCAAAGGCAAAGGGATTTTCAGAGTGCTCCACCTGAAGGCCCCGGGTCTCACTGCCTGCGATGATCAGGGCTCCTCCTGTCCCGGAGGCAAAGGTTTCCCTGTAAAATGATGCTCCGGTCCACAGCGCAATAAAGGGCAGTAAAAGGGATAGTAGAAGGTTGGAAACAACCCTTTTACTCTTTTTCATTCTCCCGACCTCCTCACATCTGTAAATATAAAACAGGTGCTCAGACTCGCCTAGCGGGCAGCCCGGCGGGGCAGCCGTTTTTGGGGCGCCTTGTTTCCTCTTTGCTTAGCGCCTGTCAAATAGTAGAAGTAAGTATACTGCCCCGAAAAAATAAAAAATGCATGGCCCCGGTTATTCTCGTGTTCCCCGTTTTGATAGAAAACAGGCAGCTCCAGCTCATCGGCGATCTTCAGCAGGTCCTCGAAAGAAGCTACTGTTAGTACATTATGCTCCGTTAATGAAATTTTTTCAGCAAGCCGGACAATGCGGTCGCTGTTTTGCTTCAAAATGCGAGAGAGTTCTTTCTGGGCCATATTTGTATCTCCTGCGGCGGAAGTTAGCTGTAAAAAAAGCAGCAAGGAGCAGCCCGATAAGATTGAGAGCAGGGCAAAACCCCACCGTGCCTCTTTATAATAGGGGGTCGGCTCCCACCTTGTCACCGCCACCTCTCCATTTTCCTTCTTCCCTAATCTTCTCTCCACGGTAAAAACCGTATCCCTTAAAGGGATGGTCAAACTGGGGGCAGCACTTTCTCTTAAGGGACCCTCGGGGGTGTCAGTCTCCACGGTAATATTGCAGACAACCTCCAGGTCCAGGTTTTGCGGAGAAAATTTCGTCTCCTCCACGATTTTCTTGGCCAGATCCGCATATTGAGAATAGGGGACGACTACGCTTTCCTGCACCAGCACCTCATTACCGCTGATCTGAAAAGTCTGGGGTAGCAGCAAGGGAAAGCTTTTTTCCCAGACCGGGAGATTATCCGAGCCGCCCTGGGCGGTGATAAGGGCGGTCACCGAATATTCTCCTTTCAGCTCCGCCTCCTCTTCCGCGGTAAAATGAAATGTAAATTCTGCCTCCAGATAATCGGAAAGGGCGCTTAGATAGGCTCTGCCGGGTCCGAGGTATGTTTCGGTATAAAGATCGTTTGGCAGAAGGTAGACCCGGTAATCCACCGCACTTTCATAAATGTAAGGAAGGGTTGTCTGCTCAATGGCTCTATTTTCCGGCCTGGTATAGCTCCAAAACAGCCCGGCCAGCGCTCCTACGAGAAGAAAGCCCAAACCCACGAGGAGCCCCATTTTATTTTTACCTGGCATTCTTTCCATCGCAAAATCCCTCTTTCTTCAGCAGCAGGCTAAATTTCGCCCTTCAGCTGTCCCTGATCGTTCCCCGCTGCGGCTGCGTGTCCAGATAGTTACCCAGCCTGCCTTGGGGATGATCTGAACAACTGTCCCTACTATTTGCTCGGGTAAAACCGGAAGCAGGTCCCGGTTCTTATTGGCGTCCCCCTTGGTCCAGAAGAACTGCCCGCCCTTTTCATCTTTTCCGATCTCTACGACACGATGTGTAATCCTGATCTGCTCTTCCCTGAACATGATAACGTCACCCACCCTTATCGCCCCAGCGGACATTTTTTTGACAATAACCATATCTCCCATCTCGATCTGCGGAGACATGCTCCCGCTGACGATGGCGGCGGGGAAATAGCTGAAGACGCCCAGAGAAAACCAGATAATAAGCACACAGATGATGCTGCTGGCAATCCAGCCCATCGGGCTTCCCTCTGTGCTGCTCCTTCTTCTCGCCCCCAGCGACTCTCCCACAAACAGTTGGTGAGTCAGGACCAGGCCGAAGGCGGGGGCAAATGTGCCCACCAGCGCCTCTGTAATCCAGTCCAGATCAGGCAACAGGGGTAAAAGCCAGTGTGATGCCAGCAGTGTGCCGCGGTAGATTACTGCAGGCAGCGCTCCGCCCCAGAAGGCCAGGTATGAGGTCAGCACATTTATGGAAAAGGATGGCAGAAAGGTGCCGCCGATAAAAATTGCTGTCTCCAGTCCTCCGCTAACGGCCAGCATCCTGTTCAGGGTAAACCCAAAAAAGGTGAATCCCAGGGCGGTCAGGGCCACCCCCTGCACGGGGCGCCTGCGAAATAATACGTTAAGGAACCAGGCCCGGCTAAGCTCCATGCCGGCCAGCGCGGTACCCAGGTAACAGATGTTTATAAGAATTCCCTTGCAGCTCAGGTCGTAGGGGCTCTTCCCGAATCCCTTCAGCAAGCCGGCAGCGTAGGCGGCTGCGGTGCCGGCCAGAGCGCACATTAATGCCAGCCAGCGAAAGAGATTTTGAAACCTTCGCTTGGCCGCTGCTCTCCCGGCGGGCATTTTTAAAATAAGGCAGGCCAGCCCCCCCCACAGCAGCGCCGGCAGGGCGTAGCTGCTCCAAAAACCGCCCGGAAGCAAGGGACAGAAATTTTGCAGGGCATAGATCATCACAATAATGGAAATGGGGATAAGCGCGGAAAAGTAATTCCCCTCCAAAGCACCCTTGCCATAGGTTTTAGACAATATTATTTACCCCGCTTATATTCCGGCTCATCTGCAGCCATCTCTATGCCGGGAGAGGACCCCTCTCCGTCAGCAGCACCTCTAGTCTCTCCACTGCTGCCGGGTTCTGGAGTTTCTTCGCCCCGGGCTTCCGGGGCACCGCCGGCTGCGCTGTCAATTCCCTGCTCCTCTACGTTGCTGTTCCCTTCCCCGGCTCTATCGCCCTCTGACGTGCCGGTTGCAGTATCCTCTTCCACGGGCAAAGCCTCCGTGCTTTCGAGCAGCCCGCAGGGCTCACTGTCTGCGCCCGGCAGTCCCGCCGCCTCTGCCGGAACCATCTCCTCCCCCGACGAAACAGCGGTGAGACTGCCTTGTACCAGCAGGGGTTCCTGCCGGGCAGAGCTGCCTGAAGCCAGGATTGCCAGGGCGATGATGAGAAATAAAGAGATCATCACAACCATATTTTTCAATCCTTCTCCCTGCTTTCGTAAATCTGTTTTTCTTTCTGAACCGGAGGCGGGGGAAGGCCGCACCAGGTTTGAGTCCTCCCCCGTTTCTCCTTATCTTTGTTTCCGCTTTGGGGGCTATCTTAAGGGAAAAAACGCCCCTCTCCCGGGGATAGGGTTAGAGCTTCTTAATCTTGCGATGGATTATACATGTTGTACTGGATAAAATCGTAGTCAATTGTGTACTTATAGCTCTTGTTCTGTTTGGCTTTATCAGTGATCCTATGTTTTATTGCACCACAATGTTCGACACCTGGATGCAGCTGGCTGCCCTCTTCTAATTTCGGGGGATTATCCTCACCTGGTTCTTGACCTCCAAAAAGAAACTCCAGGATCTTCCGGATAAGGTCTCCTATCGGGCCGTTTTCCACTTCCAATCCGGTGGCATTTCCCTTGATGGTGACGTTCTTGCTCTGCAGCTTTACAGGTACTGTGCCGTTGTTCACCGCACAGTAGTAGACTTCCGATTCATAGCCGGGATAGCCGTTTACAATCGTTACAATAAGCTTTTTGCCGTCTTCAGAGATCTCTACTTCGGTCGATCCCACATGCTTTTCGTCTCCCTCCGGAGAGGAGGGATCCAGGCTCTCCCCAGGATCATTGCTTTCTGCCTTCGTGAATACCACATCAATATTACCGGTGGCAACCGTGCCCTTGGCCTGTAAAGCATCACTCCAGGCGGCATAGGCCCCTCCTAACAGCCCCAGGGCGAGAACGAGAATTAAGGTGATATACTTCACTTTTTTCAAGAAAAACACTCTCCTTTTTTACCTTCCTTTTTCCCACTTAATATTTCCGCAAACGTCATACTCCTGCTGAAAGCGTAACAGGTTTCGGCCTCTCCAGTGCCCGTATATCACCACCTTTATCGGTAACGACTGCTTCATAAGGGAGCAGCATTCCACTGCTGGAATAAAAGCCTCATGCTGAATTCATATTTGGTTTCAGCGGATGCATTACCGCTCAGGCTAATAGTCAAGGTCCCGTTAGCACTGCTCCCGTTTCCACCGATAGAGTCCCGGGTAAACTCATTTTCAAGCGATATCTCTTCCGGGTCATACTGATTATCCTCAAGTGCCAGCTTTACCGGCACGCTCCCCCGGTTTTCAATGGTATAGGCAAAGACATATGCCTCGCCAGGGACGGCATCTTCTATAGAAAGGGAGATCCTCTTTTTATCTTCAGAAATGTAAACGCTGCCAGCTTTACAGGCCTCAGCGCTTTTGAAGACCGGATCAATATCCCCGGTGGAGATCACCCCCCCTACCGCGATTCCCACCTGCCAGGCTGCCACCCCCACGCCCATCATCCCCAGAGCCAGGGTCAGCGTAATCCAGATCATTAATGTCGGTGCGGTGCTCTTCTTTTTACCTCTTTTCGTGCTTCGCTTCAGAATATGTCCTCACCGTCCTTCGCCAAGTTGGAGACGTCCTAGTGAATATATATATATGTTTAAATAAAAAAATAAATCTCATATTTTGCGTGCAGATAATCTCCTGCTCTACAACGGAAGAGAAAAGTAGTCTCCAGCGGTTACAGTATTATTGGTCACCCAAAAGCCCCAAATCAGATTCTTAAATTTAAGTTAAGCTTTTCTGGAGAGGCATTTACAGATTATCTGACCTGAGCCTGACCAGCCTGGGGGGAGGTGTTCTGTGAGTAAAATGTTAGCGGGGGGAAGGAGATCAAAATAAGCCTGCTTTAAGC
>CAYXKD010000031.1:0-21174 GCA_964464625.1 uncultured Syntrophomonadaceae bacterium | reverse complement strand
GACGGGGTCAGGTCTTGAAAAGCTAGTTTTTCATACTATCGCAAAAAAAGATTCCCCACTTGCCTTGCCAGGCCAGGGATGCTCTTTTATATGGATCCACAGATACTAAGCGTTGTCAGGGATCCCCCGGTGCTTTTTTATCAGATCAATCAACCGCTATACTTTCCTGATAAAGTGGTTGATCAGGAGGAAACCGAGCAGGGAGATGATGATAAAACTGAATGTGTAGCCGCAGACGACACCATTAATTCCCCAGTGAGGCAAAGCTGTAAGAAAGTAGATGAAAGTAAGGCTGACGGCGGTTCCAGTCAGATCGGCGGCCACGGCAAAAGCGGGACGGCCCATGCCGTGGAGGATGGCAGCGGTGGTAAATTGCATATAGGCGAAAGGAGCCACCGGGGCCAGTCTGACGAGCAATGCTGATGATGCAGTGCTGCCGTAGAGAAGCGCTGTAAGGGGCGAGGCGGCAATGTAGAGCAGAGCTGCTGATAAAGAGCCCACCGCCAGCGTTCCCCAGAGGGAAAGACTGACCAGCCTCTCCAGGCGGCTGCGCTGGCGAAGGGCCAAAGCTCCGGCAATGGCAGGTACAAGGGTTGTATTCAGCGGGATGATCAGTACTGTGGGCAGAAAGAGAAGAGGCAGCGCCATCCCTGCCAGCTGACCGAACAGGGTGGTGGCCCCATCGATTGTGAAACCGGCAATCTGGAGCCTTGATGGGATCATCATCGACTCAATGGTTTGCGTTATGGAGGTGCTCAGGCGGATAAGCAGTATGGGCAGGGCCAGGGAGAAGATCTCTTTTAACATCCGGGGAGAGGCCCGGCGGGATGCTGACAGGGGCGCTTTCCTCTCCCGGGAAGGCAGCATGAGACAGAGCACTCCCAGGCAGGCTATTTCACCGGCGATGATCCCGCCAAAGAAACCGGCAAGGGCTTTTTCCAGGCCGTAAGGGAGCAAAATGTAGGCTGCTGCCAGTCCCACAGCGACGCGGACAACCTGTTCAGCGATCTGGGAGAGGGCGGTAGGGGTCATTTCCCCCTGCCCCTGGCTGTAGCTGCGCAGGATAGAAGAGATGGAAGAGAAGATAAAAGCAGCGGGCATCAGCCGGAGAAAAGCGATGATACGGCTGTCGGGAATAAATTTTAAAGGAAAGGCCGGTGCGATCCAGAGGATCAGCGCTGCTGATAGGGCGGCGGCCAGAACGAGCCGCAGGGTAACCTGGCGCACTTGCCGACTGCCTTCCATATCGCCTGTAGCTGTGCGGTCGGCTACCATCCTGGTTACCGCCCCGGAAAGCCCCAGCCCCGTGATCACCGCCAGCAGAGCGTACAGGGGCAAGATCATCTGAAAAAGCCCGAGCCCCTCAGCCCCGATGAGACGGGCAAGAGCCATCCGGTTTACCAGACCGATGAGGCGAACCAGGATTCCCGCCGCCGCCAGCTGGAGTGTTCCCTTGATAAGCGAGGATCTAAGACCTTCCGACTGCATGGCATTATTATTCTATGCCCCACCGGATACAAGAAGAAGAAAACCCGGGGAATTATTACCCGGGCAAGCGCAGGATTCGTCAATTATTTTGCAGGTTTGAAGATTTTACAAAAAGAGTTAATTCTAAGGCTTATCTTCCTCCCGGGATAGCAGAGCGGGCAATTTTAGACATGGTGGTGCCCACTTTTTCTGCCCAGAGCGGATCTGCAGCGTAGCGCGGGCCTATTGCGACAAGATTGTCGCCGCGAGAGCCGCGGCTAAGATAACGGTTCCGGAGCAACCGTGCGGTATAGTGGATGCATTCGCTCTTGGAGGAGAAGCAGAGTGCGCTGGAATAAGGATTGGAGCCTCCTGCGCCGAGTCCGAAGAGGTTGTTCTTTTCCCGGGCCAGTCTGGACATCCCCCCGGCACTTTCCAAATAGGCAATTGCCGAGAGGACCAGGCTGTTTACGCTGTAGAGTTCTTCAGCCTGGACAAGAGAATCTCCTGTTCCCTTAAGGCCGTGAGCGCCAAGCCTGTTCCAGGCTCTCTCATACTGTTTTGCCGTAAAATTGGAGGGTGAAAGCACAGACATGACGGAGCCCTGCATGGCTACAGCATTGCGGTACGTTTCACGCTGGTTAAAGAGAATCGTTTCGAGTTCGCTGTTCCTCTGTTCAACGCTTTCTATGAGGATAATGGCTTCGTGTAAATCCTGAATGAGCTCGCTATTTTTCTTATTTGCTTCTGTCAGGTCCTGGGAGGTGTTCTCATAAATTTCTTCCAGGGAGGCGATCCGCTGGTTTAAAAGATCAAATTTTTCCTGCTGTATATCCAGGTAATGTTGAGCATAGACCAGTCCCAGCATGATCAGAGTAGATGCTGCCAGAAAGAGAAACCACCTTAACTGTTGCATTACCTCGACCCCTTTGTTTAATTGATTAACGGGTACGATGAATTTATCTTTCGGTTTTGAATTAAGAATTCCTGCTTTTAAAGGATTTTAAGGCATTGTTAAGGGTCGTATGGTATATAATGGCAGAATATCAGAGGACAGCACCGGCTATTCTAGAGAAAAAGAAGTAGCAGGGAGGTCTTGTCCGGTGACAGAAGTAAGATGTACGGTACACAGCTGCGAGTTTTGGGAAAAAGGGGATTACTGCAGTGCCAGCAAGATCTGGGTAAGAAATAATTTTGCCGGCGGTGATGATGAGGATCTAATTTTTAATGGGGATTTTGAGTTTGCCGAAGAAATGGGGCCTCATCGTGAAGAATACGGGGAGATAGAAGAGGTGCCGGCGGCGCTTTCTTCGCATCAGACCTGTTGCGAAACAATGAGGCTCAAGGGAGAAGAAGGCGGACCAGGCAAACGGAGAGATTGTAGATAGGAATGAGCTTGAGATAAAAAGTCCCCAAAGAGAAGCAGAGATTTTCTGCTTCTCTTTTTTAAAGGGCTATCCGGTATTCCCTTTTTCTGCGAAGGGATAAATATTTGGTATAATGAGTCCAGAAAGGATGCAGGCGGATGCAGCAGGAAATTCTGGAAAAGGATTTGCCGGCAGGGTTGGCTGGTAAGGGTAAAAGATACCTCACCATAACATTTGGCTGCCAGGCAAACGAGTTCGACACCGAGGTGCTGGCTGGAATGCTGGAGAGCGCCGGTTATTCAGCCGCCGGTGGTCCCGACGATGCCGATTTAATTATAATCAACACCTGCGCGGTCCGCCGTAAACCTGAAGAGAAGGTGGCAGGCCTGCTGGGCAGGCTGAAAGCGTTAAAAGAGAAAAATAAGGATCTTGTCATTGCCGTGGGAGGGTGCATGCCCCAGCAGCCGGGAGTGGCCCGCGATCTGGCCAGGCGTTTTCGCTTTGTCGATCTTATTTTCGGGACCCATGCGCTGCCCAGGTTTCCCCAATTGCTGGAACGGGCAAGGGAAAGCCGCCGGACATTAGTTGATGTTGACACCGGTGAAGAGGTTGGAAGCAGGGAGGGACTGCCGGTGCGCCGCTCAAGGGACTTTCACGCCTGGCTGCCGGTGATTCAGGGATGCAATAATTTTTGTTCATACTGCATCGTCCCCTATGTGCGGGGTCGTGAGCGGAGCAGGTTTTTTGATGAGATCATTGGCGATGCCCGCTCTTTGGCAGCCTCCGGTTACATGGAGATTACACTACTGGGACAGAATGTAAATTCCTATGGAAATGATTTGCATGAGGAGCGCGACTTTGCTGATCTGCTCATGGAGCTGGATAAAATGGATGGTCTGTCCCGGATCCGCTTTCTCACATCCCATCCCAAGGATCTATCGCCTCGCCTTATTGAGGCGATGCGCAGAGGGGAGAAGATCTGTGAGCATCTACATCTGCCGGTACAGGCAGGGAGCAACCGCATTCTAAAGTTAATGAACCGCCGTTACAGCCGCGAACATTATCTTGAGCTTGTGTTGGCGCTGAAGGAAGCGATTCCGGACATTTCCCTGACAACGGACCTTATGGTCGGCTTCCCCGGCGAGACTGAAGAGGATTTCAGGCAGACACTGGATCTCATGGAAGAAGCACGCTTTGATCAGTCCTTCACCTTTATCTATTCACCCCGTCCCGGCACTACAGCGGCAAAGGAAAAAGAGCTGCTGACGCCCGGCGAAAAAACGGAGAGGCTGGTTATCCTTACAGAGATGCAGAACAGGATCAGCCTGGAGATCAACAAGGCTCTCGTTGGAAAAAAGGTGGAACTGCTTGTCGAGGGGAGCAGTAAGAAAAATCCGGAGATGCAAAGCGGCCGCACTCGCACGAACAAACTGGTCCATTTTCATGCTGCAGAGGATCTCAGCGGAAAGCTGGTGGAGGTGGAAATTACCGAAGCTTACACCTGGTACCTTTCAGGAAAAATAGTTAGTAAACTTGGTGCCAGGCACCAAGTTTACTAAGTGGGAGGAGGCCGGGGGGATGCGGAGAAGAAGGGTTGTTAAGCTCTATTTAGGGTTTGCCTGGATAGCCTTTATGGTGCTGGTTTATTCTGCCGGTTGCGCAGGGTTGCGGCCCGAGAAGCAGGCCGAAAGCTTCTTCATGCTTTGGCCGGAAGGCGATTATGCGGCAATGTATGAGCTGCTGGACAGTGCCTCCCGGGAAAGCTATACTCTTGATTACTTTACGGAGCGTTACAGCAAAATTAGCGGGGGTATTGGCCTGCAGGATATAGAAATTAAAGAGGTAATCAGGTGCGGATCAGAGGAAAACAGGGCCTCTTTATCTCTATCCCTATCCCTGCACACATACACCGTGGGTATAATCCCCGTTAGATACAGTATGGAGATGAGCCGTGAAGAGAGGGGTGCGCCCTGGCTGCTAGAATGGCATCCCCGGCTTATACTGCCGGAGTTGAGCAATGAACGAAAGGTTGATCTCAGGCGTGACTTTCCCAGGCGGGGGATGATCACCGATCGTAAGGGGGAGATCCTGGCGGGGCCCGTGCTGTTAAAAGAGGTTGGCGCCGTTGCGGGCCGCTATGAAAATGAAGCTCTTTTTGCTGCTGATGTTGGAAGGCTGCTGGGTCTGCCCCGCGAGATGATCATTGAAAAATTGAATCAGCCCTGGGTAAGGGAAGGTTTTTATGTTCCCCTGGCGCTGCTCAGAGCTGAAAAGGAATACCTTGTTGAAGAGCTGATCCAGATCCCGGGGGTGATGTTCAGGGAAGTTGAAAGCCGCAGTTATCCCCAAGGTGCCGCCGCGGCACATTTGACGGGATATATGGGTGCAGTCACCGCTGAGGAGATTGTTGAAAATCAGGATGAAGGCTGCGTTGCAGGCGATCTTGTGGGCAAAACCGGTCTGGAGGCGGTGCTGGAGCAGCGCCTTGCCGGTACCACAGGTTATTCCCTGCACATAGTCGAGGAGGATGGGAGTGAAGTTGCGCTCATTGCCAAAAGGGATGCACTGGATGGCGAGGATATCGCACTGACTATCGATATGGGTTTGCAAAATTACGCCCGGGAGGCTTTGGAGGGGAAAAAGGGGGCGGTGGTGGCGCTTAACCCGCAGAATGGGGAGTTGCTGGCGCTTTTCAGCAGCCCGGGCTATGACCCCAACCCTTTTGTCACCGGGTTGAGCGGCCCTGAGTGGCAGGCTCTGCAGGCAGATCCTGAAATGCCTCTACTGGACCGGGCTCTTTCGGGGCTCTATCCGCCTGGCTCGGCTTTAAAGCCCTTTACCGCCGCCGCGGCTATCGCCGAAAAAGCCATTGACCCCGCTGAAAAGTTGGAGATTATAGGGGATAAGTGGCAGCTTTCAGATGCCTGGGGTGATTATTACATCAAGCGGGTCTATAAGGGTTTGAAAAGGGTCGACTTGAATGAAGCGATGAAGTTTTCCGATAATATCTATTTTGCCCGCGCCGGACTGGCATTGGGCGGGGAAAATTTTCTGTCCTATGGGGATCGTTTCGGTTTTGGCGGGGAGATAGATTTTCTACTGCCGGCAGCCTCTTCCAGCCTGGCATACCAGGGAATCAGGTCGGAGGTTCAGCTTGCCGACAGCAGCTACGGGCAGGGTGAGGTGATGGTGACACCGCTGCAGATGGCGCTAATGTATAGCGCTTTTGCCGCCGGCGGGACCATCCCCAGACCGCAATTGCTACTCGAAGAAGAAGCTGCTCCCTGGAAAGAGTCTGTGATCAGCTCCGCAGTTGTGGAGACGGTGCACCGCACTCTGGTGGAGACGCTGCATGGAGAGGGCGCTCCTGCCGCCGCCGGTATAATTCCGGGCTTCACCGTGGCGGGTAAAACAGGAACAGCAGAGGTTCCCGGAGGAAAAGGAAATTGCTGCTGGTATGTCACCTACGGACCGGCCCAATCGCCGGGCATCGTTGTGGCGGTGGTAATCGAGGAGGGAAAAATGGCAGTCACAGAGGCCCTCCCCGTGGGCTGCACTGTGCTCGAATACTATCTGAATCTGAATTTTCATCCGTCAGAGGATTGAAGGATAAGGATAGAGAGGGAAGAGAAAAGCGCCTGGGAGGCTCACCCGCTTTCAAAGCAATGGCGGCTTTATATTCCCTTTTTATGGAGGCGGTAGCGGCGCCTCATTGTTGATATGGAGGAATTGTTGATATGGAGGAGGTGAAGGCTTCTTGAGCAAATTGACGCCGATGATGAAACAGTATCTTTCTTTCAAAGAGCCCCATCCTGATAAGATCATATTTTTCCAGGTGGGGGACTTTTTCGAGGTCTTTTTTGAGGATGCCCTGCTGGCGGCCCGGGCCATGGATGTGGTTTTGACCACAAGAGACAGCAATAAGGAGAACCCCATCCCCATGGCGGGTGTGCCTATCCATGCAGCGGATACATATATAAACAGGCTGCTGGACAAGGGTTTCAAGGTAGCCCTCTGCGAGCAGGTTGAAGAGGCCTCCGCCGCAACAGGGCTGGTGCGCCGGGAGATTACCCGGATATTTACTCCGGGAACGATTATCGATCCGGAAATGCTCGAGGAGAGCAAAAATAATTATCTTGTTGCCATAAGCTCCCTTCCCGGCGGAGGGGCGGGCTATTATGGTATGGCTGCGGTAGATGTGTCCACAGGAGATTTCCGGATCAATGAATGGGCCGGTGAAGAGTCTGAAGCAGGGGTTGCAGAGGAGCTGCTCCGGTTGCAGCCCGCAGAATGTATTTACAGCTCCGGGGAGGTGGCGGAGCTCTTTCGCCCCTGTCTTGAAGGTCTGGAGGGTAATGGTGCTTCCGGGACAGTCCTGGAATACGGGGCCGCCGCCGACGGGGTTAAGGCGCTCCTTTCCGCACAGTGGGGCGAGGAGGTCTGGGAGCGGCTTGCTCTATCGCGCCATCAGGCTGCCGCATCTGCCGCCGCCGCTGCGCTGACCTACCTGAAGATGCTGCAGCATCCTGCGCAGGGGAGACACTTTCGCACTCTTGAATATTCTGCGCCGGGCGGACGGATGTTTGTGGATGGAATTACAGCCCGTAACCTGGAGCTGACGCAGACTATGCGGGAGGGCAAAAGGGCGGGGAGTCTTCTGGCGCTGATTGATCACTGCCTTACGGCCATGGGACGGCGCTTGCTGCGCCTCTGGGTGGAGCAGCCTTTGACGGAAGAGCATCTCATTGAAGAGCGCCTTGATGCGGTGGAGGAGCTCCTGCAGAACCCCCTTACCAGGAAAGATTTGCGCGACATACTGCAGCAGATCATCGATCTGGAGCGCTTCTGCAGCCGCCTCTGCAGCGGCCGGACGGGTGCACGCGACATGGTAGCCCTGAAAAATACACTGGAGCAACTGGTGCAGCCGGCAAAGCTTCTTGGCGGCTGCAAATCGGTATTGCTGCAATTACTGCGTCAGATGCCTGATTTTAGCGCGATCATTCACCGTATCGCCGCTGTCCTTGTGGATGATCCGCCGCTGCAGCTCCGCGAAGGGGGCCTCATCCGGGAGGGCTGCAGCGCAGAGGTGGATCGTCTTCGAAGCATCGCCCGGGATGGCCGCAGCCGTTTGCTTGCTTTTGAGAAAAATGAACGCGACCGCACAGGGATTAAATCGCTGCGGGTGAGTTACAATCGCAATTTTGGATACTATATCGAGGTTACCCGCCCCAACCTGGAGCTCGTGCCCCCGGATTATCACCGCCGGCAGACTCTGGTCAATGCCGAGCGCTTCATCACCGGTGCGCTCAAAGAGATGGAGGAGGAGATAACAGGGGCCAGTGATCAGCTTAACCGGCTGGAGTATGAGCTCTTTGAGGATCTTCGCGAGGAAGTGGCCGCTGAAGTTGCTCTGCTGCAGGAGGCGGCGAAGAACCTGGCCGGCCTTGATTGCCTGCAGGGCCTGGCCGAGACGGCGGAGCGCTACCGCTACTGCAGACCCCAGATTTCATCCGGCGGAAGATTGTGGATAAAGCGGGGCCGCCACCCCGTTGTCGAAAAATCTTCAAAGGAGCGCTTTGTACCCAATGATCTGCTCATGGATGAAGATTCTTATGTTCTGGTAATTACCGGGCCCAATATGGCGGGGAAGAGCACCTATATCCGCACCGCCGCGCTGATCTGCCTGATGGCGCAGATGGGCGGCTTTGTCCCCGCAGAAGAGGCGGTGCTGCCGGTTTTAGATCGGATCTTCGCCCGCGTCGGGGCCAGCGATGATCTTAGCAGCGGGCTGAGCACTTTCATGGTGGAGATGCAGGAGACGGCATCCATACTCAAGGAGGCCACTTCGCGAAGCCTGCTTATCCTGGATGAGATCGGCCGGGGAACAAGCACCTATGATGGGATGAGTATTGCCCGCAGCGTCCTCGAATATATCTGCGGCAAGATCGGGGCGAAGACGCTTTTTTCAACCCACTATCACGAGCTGACCGGACTGGAGGAGGAGCTCCCGGGCGTGAAGAACTACTCCATGGCGGTGAAGGAGAGAGGGAAAGAGGTGCTTTTTCTGCGCCGGGTGGTGGCGGGACGTTCGGATAAAAGCTATGGGATAAATGTGGCCCGCCTGGCGGGACTCCCGCTGGAGGTGCTTTTGCGGGCCGAAGCCATTCTTGCCGAGCTGGAGACGGCGGCAGCCGCAACGGGGAGCCAGCTCAGCCTGATCCCTTTTGTTATGGAGCAACCCGGTGAAGACGGCCCGGGGCAGGAGCTCATCGGGGAGCTCAAGGCGCTGGATCTGAACAGGATCACCCCGCTGGAGGCGCTGCAGCACCTATACCGCCTGCAGCAGAAACTCTATGAGGATAACAATGGGGACGATATTTTTGATCGGGAAGAAAAGGGGCCCTAAAAATTGATTGAGATATTAGATCAGCGGACAGCTGAAAAAATTGCTGCAGGCGAGGTCATTGAACAGCCTGCTTCCGTGGTTAAGGAGCTGGTGGAAAACTCCCTGGATGCCGGCGCAGGCCGGGTGGAGGTTAGCGTCACTGAAGGGGGCAAAAAATCCATAAAGGTTACCGATGATGGCTGCGGCATTGCTCCCGAGGAGTTAAGGCTGGCTTTTTCCCGCTTTGCCACCAGCAAGCTGAGCAGGCTGGAGCAGCTTGACTCCATAACCAGCCTTGGTTTTCGCGGAGAGGCGCTGCCCAGCATTGCCGCAGTGTCCCGCGTTACCTTCACCACCAGGCGGAGAGAAGATTTTTCGGCGGCGCGAATCAGGGTGGAGGGTGGGGAAATCTTTCCGCCTGCCGGGGCAGGAGCTCCTGAAGGAACAGAGGTGCTTGTAGAAGATCTTTTCTACAACACGCCAGGTCGTCTGAAATTTTTGCGCGGCGGACCGCAGGAGCTGGCCAGGATTAGCGCTCTGCTCACCTCTATGGCTCTGGCCCGCCCGGAATGCTCTTTTACGTTAATCAGCGAGGGGAGGACCGTGCTGCGCACAACCGGAGACGGTTCCCTGCTCCATGCCATTGGTGCGCTGTACGGGAGCAAGGCCGCCGCGGCAATGATCCCGCTGCAGGGCGGTGATTCCTCCAGCGGGGTAACACTGGAGGGTTATCTGAGTGCGCCTCATTTTAGCCGCGGTTCACGGCGCTGGATCACCACCGTGGTCAACGGCAGGGTGGTCCAGAGCCCTCTGCTGGCCGGGGCGCTGGAGCGGGCTTATGGAGGTATGCTGGCCCGGCGCCGTCATCCCCTGGCGGTAATTTCGCTGACAGTACCGCCGGACCGCCTGGATGTGAATGTCCATCCGGCAAAGAGTGAAATTCGCTTTCACAGACCGCAGATCTTTAATGAGCTTATTTTCAGGGCCTCCCGCCTGGCTCTGCAGGGCCCGCCAGGAGGCGAACCCGGAGTTGCCTGGATCAAGGAGCAACAGGATGAATGGCGGCGCCAGCAGCAGCAGCTGCTGTACCCCGGAGACTATGGATGGGAGAGAGGGAAAGAGAGAGCGCCCATTGCAGCGACAGCGCCGCCCCCGCTGGATCTGGATCTGGATAGGGATAGGGAAGGCGCCGCCGCTGGGGAAAGCCATTCTCCATCCCCGGTTACTGTTGTGGAATCATCTCCAGGTACGGCTCCCGGGGGCTGCCGCTTCATCGGACAGTTTTTGCAGAGCTACCTGGTGGCGCAGCGCGGGGAGGAGCTGTTCCTCATTGACCAGCATGCCGCTCATGAGCGCGTTCTCTATCACGCCCTCTCCTCCGCCGGGCCTGGCAAAAAAGAGGCGCAGCTTACGGTGCCGCTGACCCTGGAGCTGCCACCGGCCTGGCGTGAAGGGGTTGAGGAAATTCGCCCTGCTCTTGAGGAGGCAGGTTTTAACCTGGAACCTTTTGGAGATAATAGTTACATTCTCCGGTCCGTTCCCTTTCCCCTAGAGGCGGCCGGTGAGATCTGGATCCATGATTTCCTGGAGGATTTGCTTCAGGGGGCGCCCGAACCGGGTGTGGAAAACCGGGAGCGGGTTTTAAAAACAATGGCCTGCCATCATGCTGTGAAAGCGCGCCAGCCGCTCACCCGCGAAGAGGGCGAGCAGCTGCTGCGCGATTGGGAGAGGACCCCAGGCGCCGCGCACTGCCCGCACGGCCGTCCGGCTGTGCTCAGGTTTCACCGCGATGAGCTGGACAAAGGGTTTCAGCGCAAAGGGGGGCGCGGCTGATGTCCGGAAAGATACCGCTGCTGGTCCTGGCCGGGCCTACCGCTTCAGGCAAAAGCGCCCTGGCCATGCACCTGGCGCGGCTTCTGAAGACCGATATTATCAGCGCCGATTCGGCACAGGTTTATCGGGGACTTGATATCGGAACGGCAAAGCCGACAGCGGTTGAGCAGAGGGAGGTACGGCACCACCTTATAGATCTGGTGGATCCTGATGAGGATTACAGTGTTGCCCATTACCAGCGTGATGCGCAGAAGCTCATAGTCAAACTTTGGAAGGGGGGGCGGCTGCCTTTCCTGGTGGGCGGAACAGGTCTTTATCTGCGCGCTGTTACAGACCATTATGCTTTTGGGGAAAGGGGCCGGGATGGTGACTTGAGAGAGGAGTTGGCGGCGGAGGTCCGCAGAAAAGGCCCGGAGTTGCTTCATGAGCGCCTGAAAAAGGTTGACCCTGCAGCTGCGGCGAAAATTCATCCCCGCGATGAGAGGCGGATCATCAGGGCGCTGGAGGTTTTTGCACTGGAAGGCCGGCCCATTTCGGAACAGGTGGTGCGAACGCAAAGGGATGAGTCGCCTTACCGGTTGCTTATCTTTGGCCTGACATTGCCCCGGCCGCTTCTCTACCGCGCCATTGAAGAGCGGGTGGAGGCAATGCTTGAGCGAGGTTTTTTGGAGGAGGTGCGGGCACTGCTTCAGAAAGGTTACCCGCGAAGCTGTCCCGGTTTGCAGATTCTCGGTTACCGGCAGCTTGCCGCCTCTATAGAGGGGGAGCTTTCGCGGGAGGAGGCGGTGGCGGAGATAAAGAAGCATACGCGGCGCCTGGCTAAGCGGCAGTTGACCTGGTTCCGGCGCGATCCGCGGATTATCTGGATGGATAGCTCCAAAAACAGAGGCGAGGAGGGGGTTGCTGAAATAATGAGACGCCAGATAAAAGGGAATCTTTGCTTGAAAAACGAATAGTATAGCCTAGCCTATAGAGAAATGGAGGGACACCGATGAAAGGACCGGTGAATTTACAGGACAATTTTCTAAATCAGCTGCGCAAAGAGAGCATGCCGACAACTATATTTCTTATCAACGGGTATCAGATCAAGGGTGTTATCCGCAGTTTTGACCAGTTCACAGTGCTCATCGAGGTGGAGGGGAAGCAGCAGCTTGTTTACAAGCATGCTATCTCCACTGTAATTCCGGTGCGGAATATCAGCCTGCAGCAGTCTGAAGAGAGCCAGGAAGAATAGAGTAGCAGGGAGAATAAATTTTGCTTTTTGGTAAAGAGGGTGCCCATGCGGGATACCTTCTTTGCTTTTACTATCCCCTTTTACCCTCCCCGCGCGTATAATGGTACGGTGCATTGAGAGGAGCGGGAAGGATGTTTTTTCTTTCAAGGAAGCCTTACGGCTCCATTGACCACCAGATGTGGCGAAAAATAGAGCGCGGTGAGATGGGGACTCTGGAGGCGCTGCACCGGATGAGCGAGGGACGCAGGGGGACTGAGAAAAAGGATGATCCCCGGGAAAACAGAGCCGCAGCGGCGGCTGCCCTCTGGGAGCTGAATCAGCTTGTAGGCCTGGCCGGTGTGAAGCAGGTTGTGGAAGAGATCAAAGCTTACATTGAGATCGGGCAGCAGCGCGCCGCCCATCAATTGAGGTGCGAGCAGCTTGTTTTACATATGATTTTCAGCGGGAATCCGGGGACGGGCAAGACCACTGTGGCCAGGCTGCTGGGCCGGCTCTTCAGAGGGCTGGGGGTGCTTCCGCAGGGCCATCTTATCGAGGTGGAGAGGGCTGATCTTGTAGGGGAATATGTCGGCCATACGGCACAAAAAACGCGGGAGCAGATCCAGAAAGCCATGGGGGGCCTTCTTTTTGTTGATGAGGCCTATTCGCTGGGCCGCGGCGGCGCAAAGGACTTCGGGAAAGAGGCTGTTGATGTGCTTGTTAAGTCCATGGAGGACCGGCGCAGCGGTTTTATCCTTATCCTGGCGGGCTATCGCCGCGAGATGGCCTCTTTTATAAAGCTGAATCCCGGGCTGAGTTCCCGCTTTCCCATACAGATAAATTTTCCCGACTACAGCGTTGGCGAGCTTTTGGAGATAGCCTCTTTGATGGCTCAGCAGCGCCATTACAGATTTTCAAAAAACGCTGTAAGGATGTTGCAGCGCTACATAGAGGATCACAGGGGCGATCTCAATTTCAGCAATGCCCGCCTGGTGCGCAATTTGATGGAGAAAGCGATGCGGCGCCAGGCGGTGCGCCTGAGCGGGCGGGATCAGCTGAGCAGGGAAGAGCTGGTCACCATCGAGGAGAGCGATCTGGCGGTGGAGGGGCTGTGAAAGTGAACATGGCGGTACTGGGGGCGCCCCGGAGCGGAAAAACCCTTTTCTGCATAAATTTTGCCCAGTACCTGGGCTCCCGCATTCTAAATTACACTGAAGAGAGTGTTGCCGGGCGTCGCAGGGGGACTCTCTCCCCCGCTGCCGCCAGGGAGATGATGGTCTTTAACGGGCAGCGAGGCAGGGGAGTGGTGCGCACCTTTGCAGTCCACCTTCTGCGGCAGCCCTGCAAGCGCATTGCTCTCATTGATACCGCTTCCCTGAAAGAGGGGGTTCCGCTGCCTTATCTGGAGCGCAGCAGGCTTCTGCTGACCCTGCAGGCCCTGGAGAGTGCCGTGATGGTGCTGCAGATGATCGATCTGAGCTGCAGCGACCCGGCCAGACTCGAGTTTGATGAGAAGGTGGGCCGCTTTCTTGCCGCTTACTGCCGGAGGCGTGATAAGCTTTTTCTAACAGCGGGCAGTAAAGCTGATCTCATCGGAGATTCCTCCGGGAGAGAACGCATTACCGCTTCGGGAAGAATCCTGTACATCTCATCGCTGACGCAGGCCGGTTTTCCCCGGCTGCACAGCGATATCCTGGACCGCGCTGTTTTATCTTCCTCGCAGAACCATTAACCTGCAAGATGAAATAGAAAGGCCATGGTCAAAATCCCCACGAGCAGAGTGAAAAAAATGCTTTTTGTGATCAGGCCTGCTGCAAGGGTGGGGATTGAAGCCCAGAGGTAGAGATTGTCCTTCCCAATGGCGATCATTCCCTCCGGAGCAAGGATGCTTACGGCGGTAAGAGCACCGAGAACGGCAGGTGCAACGAAGGAGAGCCATTTTTCAAGCCAGGGAGGCATCGTGAAACGGGTGAAAAGAGCCACCGGAATGATACGCGGCGCCAGGCTGAAAAGGGCCACGCCGAAAATCATGATCCAGATATCAGCGCTTTTCATCAAGGATTACCCCCAGTGTTGCGCCCACAAAAGTGGCGGCGATAATATTAAAGTTGTTGGACATGGCGGCAGGGAAAAAGTGGCCCACCAGGAGAGCGACGACAGAGGCGGCGATGGCGGCATATAGATGGGATCTGCGCTGTATAAGGATGACCAGAAGAGAGATATACATGGCCGGCAGGGCGAAGTTCATCCCCAGGCGGTCGGTGTTTGCTACAAAGGTGCCCAGGAGCGCTCCGGCAAGGGTGCTGCCGCTCCAGCTAAGGTAGGAGGGGAGACCCAGGGCGATAAGGTACGATGTTGTAGGCGGGTGGAGCCGGTAGCGGTTCATGGATACAGCATAGATCTCATCAGTGAGAAAGAAGGAAAGTGCAGTGGCCAGGAGGGGTGGTATCCGTCCTTTCAAATGGGGCACCGTGGAGGCGGCAAAAAGAGAGTAGCGCAGGTTGACAAGGATAATGGTAAGAAAAATTGCGATTACAGCCGCTCCTGCTTTAAACATTCCTACGGCAATAAACTGCCCCGCGCCAGTCAGGCAGAGGGCTGACATGATGAAGGCCTGAAATGCGGATAGGCCCGAATCACCGGCCAGCACGCCAAAGGCGAATCCCAGCGGCAGATATCCCAGGACGACAGGAATGGAATCTTTTAACCCCTGCTGCAACTCCTGCTTGATCACTTTCTTTATCCCTGTTTCATGTTGATTAATGTGTGCCGGATTTCCACCTGAAAGGGCTCTTTCCGGTTTAAACATAGTTCTGCAGCGGCGCTGCAGAATCCTTTTTCATGGTTGAAGATAAGCCCTCATTGTTCAGAGGAGTTCACTTTGCTTTCGGGCAAAGGATCTTATTGTCAGGAGCCGGTGCGCAGGAAATATGACCCTGTTCAGGGAATCTATATGCTATATGTAATGCTCTAACCCGCTTTGTAAATCTTCCCCTGGCTGCTTTCGCTGATGCGGGCAAAGGAAAGGCGGCACCCTTTTAAAATTGTTTCACGGCACCCGGCGGGGACTTTGTTCAGGGCAGCGTTTTCATGCTCCGGCTGCAGAGGCCTTGCCATAAAATATCTTTTTTAAGTCCTGTGGATTGAACTGTAGACAGCGGGGCGGGGGAAATGTGGTAGAATATAGACTGGCGGGAATATTTTCCGGAAGGTGGTCTGTGTATGCTGCTTGGGATCGATGTTGGGGGAACCTCCACCGATGGAGTGCTTTTTGAAAAGGGATCCATGGAGCGAAGCGTAAAGAAGCTCCGCAATGACAGCGGTCTCACCGAAACAATTCTGGAGGTGCTGGATGAGCTGCTGGAAGGCCGCTCTGCGTCGGAAGTGCGCCGCCTGGTGATAAGCACCACCCTGGTGACAAATTTGCTGGCAACACAGGGTGGGGTCCGGACAGCGCTGTTTCTTGTTCCCGGCAGGGGACTGCCCTTTAGTTTTTATAAAATTGCACCGGACACTTATTTTCTATTGGGGAATGTGGATTTCAGGGGCAATATTACCGAGAATATTTCTGAGAGAGAAATAAACACAGTAATCGATGATGTGCGGGAAAAGAAGATCAAACATATAGCTGTCGCCGCAAAGTTTTCCCATCGCAACCGCAGCGTGGAGCAGAAGATAGCAGGGATGATTCATAAGCGCTTTCCGGAGGCAAATGTGCTTCTTGGCAGTGAAATAGCGGATCGACTGAATTTTCCCCGCAGGGCGGCAACAGTATATTACAGCGCAATAGCAGCACCGCGGTGGAATGAATTTGCCTCCCGTGTTGAAGAGGCAATGGAGAAGCGGGGACTTACCGCTCCCGTTGAAATTCTTAAAGCCGACGGAGGGACGATGTCGCTGGCGGTTTCGCGGCAAAGGCCCCTGGAGACGGCATACTCAGGGCCGGCCGCCAGCACCATGGGAGCGGTGGCGCTGAACCCCCTGAAAGAGAATGCCGTAATGATCGACATAGGGGGGACAACCACAGATATTGCCCTCCTCATCGAGGGCGAACCGCTGCACGCTTCTAAGGGGGCCTGCATTGAAGGCCGGTTTACACATATTCATGCCCTGGCTTTGCGCTCGCTGGCCTTGGGCGGCGACAGCGTCTTGAAAGCGGGGGAGGGGGAAATCGAGATCGGGACGGAGCGGCTGGGCCCAGCGGCCTGTTTCGGAGGCCCGGCGGCAACTGTAACCGATGCATTCAACCTGGCGGGCAACTTGAACGTTGGAAAGAGGGCGCTCAGCGAGTCCAGGATTGCAGAGTTCGCCGCACCCCTTGGGTTGGACCCTTCAGATCTTTGCGCCGCTGTTGTGGAGCAGGTACTGATGCGGCTGCAGGATCTTATCGAGGAGATGTTTTGCGAATGGGAAAATGAGCCGGCCTACAAGGTCTGGGAGATCGTGCACCGGCGCAGTTTCAAGCTGGAGCGCCTTATCGGTATCGGGGCGGCGGCAGGCCAAATAATACCGCTGCTTGCCGGGAGAATCGGCGTTCCCTTCATGGTGCACCGCCTGGCCCCTGTGGGCAATGCCCTGGGCGCCGCAGTGGCGCGGCCCACGCTGGCGCTGCATCTCTACGCCGATACTGAGCAGGAGCGTTTTGTCATAGACCAGGAGGGGATTGAAGGGGCAATTTCAAACCCTTCCGCCTTTCAGCTTGACAGTGCTGAAGAGCTGGCGCTGGGGCACCTGGCCAGGCTTGCCGAAGCTAAGGGTGCCGGCGCCTATGCCGGGGAGGCGCGCGTGGATCTTGCCGAACAGTTCAACATGATCCGCGGCTGGAACAGGGTGGGGAGGATATTCCAGGTCGGGGTGCAGATAGCACCCGGCCTTATAGATGAGTTTCAGGGGGTGAAGGAATGAAACCGACAGGAGTGCTTTTCTTTCCTGCTTTTGACTGGGCTATCTCGCCGACACACCCCGAGCGTGAGGAGAGACTTCTCTACACACGGGATCAGATCTTTGAGGAGGGGATCATGGATCTGCCCCAGATCCGGGAATACCAGCCGCGGCTGGCATCACCCCGGGATATAGCCCGGGTTCATTTTTGCGTACCTTCAGTGGAGCGTATCGCCACAGAGGCTCATTTCGTCTCTGCCGGTGGGGCGATAGTCATGGGCGAGGCTTTTATGGATGGCGAGGTCAAGAACGGCTTTGCCATCATCCGGCCCCCGGGACATCACGCCATGACCGTGGCCCACGGGAACCGCGGCTTCTGCAATATAAACAATGAGGCCATTATGGTTGAATACCTGCGCCGTAAATACGGGCTGCGCAGGGTGGCCATAGTCGATACCGATGTGCATCATGGCGACGGCACTCAGGAGATTTTCTACCATGATCCTGATGTTCTCTTTATCTCCTTTCACCAGGATGGGCGGACCCTTTATCCTGGCAGCGGATCTGTGGAGGAGCTGGGCTGGCCTAATGCCTGGGGGACAACGATCAATATACCGCTGGCTCCCTACACTACTGATGAGGGGATCCTCCACACCATGGAGAGACTGGTTATGCCGCTGCTGGAGGAATTTAATGCTGATCTGGTGGTGAATTCGGCGGGACAGGATAATCATTATACTGATCCACTGGCTCATATGCGTTTTAGCGCCACCGGGTATGCCTTGCTCAACCGCAAGCTGGCCCCCCATATCGCTGTCCTTGAAGGTGGTTATTCCGTGGAGACGGCTCTGCCCTACATTAACATGGCGCTGATCATGGCCATGGCGGGGATTGATCACTCCAACCTTCGCGAGCCCGATTATGAACGCAGGGTTTTTCAGGAAAAACCGGGCAACATGGAGCGGATCGAGAAGATTGCAGAGCACCAGCTGGAGAATTTTCGCCGGCGCGATGAGAATCAGGCTGCCCTGAAGAAAAAGCACGGAGAGTTTTTTAACACCACCCGGCAGATCTACTATGATACGGACAGTATCAATGAGAACCAGCAGATCAGCCAGCGTCTCTGCGATAATTGCTCCTCTTACCGGGTGATTAACTCAGCAGCCACTCATGCCGGCGGTGACCGTTATCGCGTGCTATGCTTAAGTATTCCCCTGTACGGCTGTCCCCAATGTTGCGGGGAGGGGCGGGCTGCGTACAAAGAGTTTTTGGAAAAAAGGGATGGCCGATTTGACTATATCTATCTGCAGGATCGCGCCGCTGATGAGTACCGCCGCTTCGATTGTCACCGGGATATGGAAGAGGTTCTCCCTTAACCGCTTCCATTTTATCATCCTTTAACTTAGGGTAATTATCAACGCTTTAGCCCTGTGGTAACATAGAGATAATAATCGATGAAAGGTGAGCGGCAAAACTGACTGCTGAAAAAGCGATACTGGTGGGCGTGGAAAGATCGGGAGAGGGGGCTGAGATCGCCGCCGCTATGGATGAGCTGGCGCTCCTGGCGGAGACGGCCGGCGCGAAGGTCATCTCGAAGATGGTGCAGCGGCGGGAGGCGCCCCATCCTGCCTCCTATATTGGCGGCGGAAAGGCGGAAGAGCTGGCGGAAAAAGCTCTCATGTCAGGCGCGGAATTGATCATCTTTAACAATGAACTTTCACCCTCCCAATTACGAAACCTTAACGAGATTCTTGAGATAAAGATCGTGGACCGCACTGCTCTCATTCTCGATATCTTTGCCCGGCGGGCCCGCTCCCGTGAGGGAAAATTGCAGGTGGAGCTGGCCCAGTTGCATTACCTGCTGCCGCGGCTGACGGGCCTGGGAACCCAGCTCTCGCGGCTTGGCGGCGGGATCGGAACACGCGGTCCCGGTGAGACGCAGCTCGAGGTTGACCGCCGCACCATCCGCCGCAGGATCAGCGATCTCCAAAAAGAGATCAGCGATTTGCGGCGGCACCGTGCGCTGCACAGACGGCAGCGCCGCCGACAGCGATTACCCGTTGTCGGGCTGGTGGGCTATACAAATGCAGGCAAGTCAACACTGCTCAATGCTCTCACAGGAGCCGATCTCTACACGGAAGATAAACTTTTCGCCACCCTGGATCCCTCGGTGAGGCGCGGCCGCCTGGAGGATGGAAGGGTGATCCTTTTTACTGATACCGTGGGCTTTATCAAGCACCTGCCCAAACAGCTTGTGACCGCCTTCCAGGCTACTTTGGAGGAAATTGCCGATGCCGATATCCTGCTCCACGTAGCCGATATCAGCCATCCCCGCTACGCATCGCAAATCGAAATTGTGCGGCGGCACCTTTCACGGCTGGATCCCGGTTTTGAGCAACGTGAGCTTCTGATTTTTAACAAAGTAGATCTGATGGGCAGCTTTGCAGAGCGCCCTTTCTTTGAGCGTGAATACACCGGAGCCTCTTTTATCTCGGCGCAGGAGGAAGAGGGGATTTCCGGCCTCAAAGAGCGGCTGGCCGGGATTATCGACCGCTCCAACGAAAGGATAGTAGCTTACCTCCCTTACCGCAAAAGCGCTCTTCTGGAGCAGATCCGCCGTTCTGGACAGATTCTCCGGCTTAACTACAGCCCCCTTTATATCGAGGTGGAGGCGGAGGTGCATCCTTCTCTTTCAAAAAAAATGGCTCTTTACAGCAGGCCCCCGGATAAAGATGTAACGGCGCAACCTGCAGAGGGGGAGGACGAAGATGCCTGAGTTACGCCGGCTTCTTATTCAAGGCCTTCCTCCAAATCTCCAGGACCCTGTTGCCCGATCTCTGAAAAGAGCGCAGAAGCCCTGGGAAGATATAGACGGCATTGTTTTTTATAACCAGCACCGTGTCCTTGAGGTTTTTCAGCAGCTGAGGATCGGCGAAGGAGATTTTCAGGACAGCAGCGGCTACGGTTACGGTGACAGCGGCCGCGAAAAGCTGGAGAAAGCCTATGCCGCTGTTTTCGGGGGAGAGGCAGCCCTTGTTCGGCCTCAGATAGTATCGGGAACACATGCGCTGGCTCTAACCCTCTCTGGGCTGCTCCGCCCGGGAGAGCTGCTGCTCTGCCTCATGGGGCCGCCTTATGACACCCTGCAGTCTGTCATCGGCAGCCGCGGGGAGGAGACGGGAACTTTGAAGGAGTGGGGGATCCTTCACCGCTATGCAGATCTAACCCCAGAGGGCTATCCCAATATTGATGCACTCGAAAGGGACTTGCAACCCCGCATTGTCTATGTTCAGCGCTCTGCCGGATATGATGTAAAGCGCACATCACTGACCAACGAAGCTTTGGGAGAACTGGTAAAAAAAATGCGCATCCGCTATCCCCATGCCTGGCTGGTGGTGGATAATTGTTACGGCGAATTTGCCGAAAAATCGGAGCCGCTCCATGCCGGCGCCGATCTCATCGCCGGTTCTCTGATCAAGAACCCCGGCGGAGGTCTTGCCGGCAGCGGCGGTTACATTGCCGGACGGCGCGACCTTGTCCGGCGCGTTGCCGCCCGTTTGACGGCGCCCGGTCTTTATGGCAAGATGGGCGCTTTTGCAGGGAAACGCAGCCTTTTCCAGGGGCTGTTCATGGCTCCTTCGCTGGTGGGAAACGCCCTGAAGAATGCTCTTTTCGCCGCCGCTCTCTTTGAGGAGCTGGGTTATGAAGTCAGGCCCCGTTTTGCTGAAGGGCGGGGCGATATCGTGCAGATGATCCTTCTGGGGAGTGCAGAGAAGATGCTCCGCTTTTGCCAGGCAATTCAGGCGGCTTCGCCCGTTGAATCATACCTCACCCTTGAACCGGGCCCGCTGCCGGGCTACGATGATCAGGTAGTCATGGCGGCCGGGACCTTCTTCCAGGGAGCCACAGGGGAGCTCACTGCCGACGGCCCGCTGCGTGAGCCTTACGCTGTCTTTATGCAGGGCGGGCTGACCCTGCCTCACGCTCTCTGGGCCACCTGCGCCGCCGCCAAAGCCATCACTTAGAGG
>CAYXKD010000030.1:0-21766 GCA_964464625.1 uncultured Syntrophomonadaceae bacterium | reverse complement strand
GCGTCCCGGCAGCGCAGTTGACGGCAACCACTAAAAATGATAGCCTGAATCAAACTATTTTAGCAATAATTGAATGGAAGGGAAGGACAACGTTGAAGAGACTGAAACTGGGGCTGCCTGCGGGGAGCCTGCAGGAATCGGCAATGGAGATTTTCAGAAAGGCCGGCTATAAAATTAGCATTGGCGAACGTTCGTATTATCCGCATATCGATGACGAAGAAATTGAATGCGTGCTCATACGGGCACAGGAGATACCCAAGTATGTGGCTGAGCAGGTGCTCGATGTGGGCCTGACAGGCAAGGACTGGATTGTTGAGACAGGGGTTCAGGTGGATGAGGTTGCCGAGCTTCCCTTTTCCAAGCGGGGCCTGCGGCCGGTGCGCCTGGTTCTGGCGGTGCCGCGGGACTCAGAAATAATGACGGTTCATGACCTGGAGGGGAGGCGAATTGCCACTGAGCTTGTAGAAACCACCAGAAAATACCTGGATAGCAAAGGGATTTCCGCTTCAGTGATTTTTTCCTGGGGAGCCACTGAGGTAAAGCCGCCCCTTCTGGCTGATGCTATCGCCGAGCTTACAGAAACAGGGCGTTCCCTGAAAGCGAATAATTTGCGAGAGATCGAGACGATCCTTATCTCGACACCGCGTGTGATCATGAATTCTGCAAGTTCTAGCGACTCCTGGAAGAAAAAAAAGGTTGATGACATGGTCACGCTGTTGAAAGGAGCGCTGCTGGCAGAGCAGAAAGTGATGTTGAAGATGAACGTGCATAGCGACGATCTTGAAAAGATCATCAAAATCCTGCCGGCGCTGCGTAAACCGACCATATCCGCCCTTAGCGAGGATAAATGGGCGGCGGTGGAGAGTGTAGTTGAAGAGAAGACAGTTAGCAAGCTCATCTGTGACTTGAAAGAAGCAGGTGCCGAGGGGATCATCGAATTTCCCCTGAATAAAATAATTCCCTGAAGAGGGGCGGGATTTGCCCCCGGCAAAGGCGTCATGTGGTGGATCAAAGGGGATTATCTGCAAGTTGACGCCTTTTCTCATAGTGTTATAATTTAGTGGACAAGTTTTCAAAAGAAAAGGTGCCAAAAAAGAGCAGAAAAGGGGTTCTTAGATGAGCGAGACGATGGAAGAGCAAAAAGGGGCCGCCAATCCGCTAAAGCCGCAGAAAGTAATCCTGCTGGTTTTGGCCCTGGTGATCTTGGGAGCGGTAGTACTGATCATGTTTATGCAGTATGATCCTGCCGTGGCTGTGGTGAATGGAGAGAAGGTCAAGCGCAGTGACCTTTATGCAGCCATGTATATGCAGGGCGGCAAAGATACCCTCGACAGCATCATCATCGGGCGGTTGATCCTGCAAGAGGGGAAAAATTTAGGCTTATCTGTAGAAGCAGAAGATGTCGATAATGAATTACAAAACATCATTGATCAACATTTCATGGGGATGGAGGATCAGTTTGAATCATACCTGGAAAACCAGGGCGTCTCCATGGATTTCATTCGCAATGAAACGCGGATCAGCCTTATGGCGGAAAAGATTGTCACCCATGATCTGGAAATAGGTGACAGTGAGGCCCGGGAATATTTTGAGGAGAACCAGAAACTCTTTGATATTCCCGATGAAGTCAAAGCCCGTCATATCCTTGTTGAGACGGAGGATGAGGCTTTAGAGCTCATCTCACGCCTGGAGAAAGGCGAAGATTTCGCCGACCTGGCCAAAGAACACTCCCAGGATCCCGGTTCCAAGGATGAAGGTGGCGAACTGGGCTTTTTCGCCCGCGGGAAGATGGTTAAAGAATTCGATGAGGCCGTGTTCGAGCTGAAGGACGGCGAAAGGAGCACTCCCGTTAAAACTTACCACGGATACCATATCATCGAAAGGCTGGAGTACAAGGAAGGCCGCGAGGTGGACTTCGAAGAGACGGCTGATGAAGTTAAAGAGATGATTAGAGACGAGAAGATCCCGCAGCTGATCTCAGAACTGATTTCCAGGCTGAGAGATGAGGCGCTCATCGATTACCGTGACTGAGCAGCCGCTGCAGGCTATAATTCTGAAATTGATGAACCCGGTGCAAAGCACAGCACCGGGTTCATCAATAATGCAGATTTTGTTACCTTTGAATTTTGCCCCCTGACATCCTAGCTCCAGTTCAGCAGGCGGCGCAGCTGCATCATGGCCGTATAGTTGGCCAGAATGATCAGTTTTTCGCCCTTTGCCGTTGAAGCGAGCGCTTTCTGGAGCGCCCCCTGAAGTGATGCTTCCACGATCATCTTTGCCGGCTCAAAATCTGATTTTAACAGCCTCTCCCTGGCCTCGAAAGCCCTGGTTCCAGAGAAGACCATGCTGCCCGTCCGGGCACGGATGGCGGCGAACTGTTCAAAATCTGTTTCTTCGAGCCATGAGACATCCTTTCCATCGGCGATATGGTCATTAATCGCGATGAGGAGATGTAGCCGCTGATCACCCCTCTCCCTGAGCAATGTGCGCAGCACCTCGTTGGCGCCCGCCGGGTTTTTAATCAGGGCGATGAGCAGATCTTTAGAATCAACGCGGCGTTGTTCCATCCTGCCCGCAGGCGGGGTGGCGGCAGCAAAAGCCTCCTTGATGGCGCTATCCGGCAGCTTTAGGGCAGTGGCTGCCGCGGCGGCTGCAAGGGCGTTGTAAAGGTTGTAGATTCCGGGGAGGGGCAGCTTTGCCTGCAAAGATCTGCCGCGCAGGCTCAGTTTCAGAAGAGTGCTATCCCCTGGGGAAATATCAAAATGGCGCAGCTTAATCTCGGGCTCGGGGCGGCAAAAAGAACACCGGGGACAGCGGTAGCGGCCCAGGTGGGCATAAAAAACCCCGGTATAGATGAGGATGCCGCCGCAGCGCGGGCAGCTAATTTCTGTTGCCGGAGAGAGCCCCGGGGTGGTAACTGCGGGAAGATCCAAACCATAGTAAAGTTTTTTTCTGCCGCCGCTGTCAATAGCGGCTACAAGGGGGTCGTCGGCATTCAGGCATACCGTTGCGCCAGAATGGAGGGATTGTACGCCTTCCTGAATCGAATCATGAACCTGCTGTATTCCACCGAAGCGATCCAGCTGATCCCTGAAGATATTTGTGACGACGGCGCAGCGGGGCCCCAGGCTTTCTGAGAGCGCCGGGAAAGCTCCTTCGTCTATCTCCAAAACAGCAATCTCAGCAGGCAGCAGGGCCTTCCAGGTGCCCGCTTCGATAAAGGTTGTGGCTACGCCCCAGGCCAGATTGGCGCCGGAGCTGTTGTGTACACAGTTCAGCCCGCTTTCTTTGATGATGTCTGCCAGCAGAGCCGCGGTGGTGGTTTTTCCGTTGGTTCCGGTGATGGCAACTGTTCCTCGCGGCAACTGGCCGGCCATAAGGGCGATTAGCTGTGGTGAAATCTTAAGAGCAGCCCGCCCGGGCAGTGTTGTGCCGCCGCGCTTTAACAGACGGGTGGTGCCGATAAGAATCTTGCCCAGATAAAGCGCGCCCAGAATCCCTATGCCTGCCTGCCCAACCCGGCGTGGTCCGGGGCCTTCTGCACCTGTCAATTTACCAGGCTCCTCCGGTCAAAAATAAAATATTAGTTTTACCCTTCGACAGGGTGAAATTCTATCCTGCATTATCCGCCGGCCCTTAAGAAATGACGCCAGAGCTGTTCTGATTATACTATGCTTGAAAGCCTGTAAATAACCGTGTTAAGGAGGTGGGATTCAGCAAAAGAAACCCGGTAGATGAGACATCCCCGGGTTTCTTTCCATCTCCTGCGATTTATGGTTAAATGGAATCATCCGGATTAGCGATACTTTTAACCATATCTGCACGGGTGATTATTCCGGTCAACCTGCCTTCACGGTCCACGATGGGAACACGGTTGACCTGGCGCCGGCTCATCAGACCGGCAATTTTGATAATATCGCTTTCTTCACCGGCGGTATAGACCTTTTTCTTCATTAGCGTGCTGACCTTTGTTTTGGCCAGCATATCCATACCCCTGCGGATAGAGGTGAGATCGGTGATTTCTGCATGGGGTGAAATCCAGCCGGAAGGGTCGAACAGCGGAACAACATTTACCTTTTGTGAATAAGAAATTATATCCGTATTTGAAATAATACCGGTGAGCACATTCCGGTCATCGGTAACTGGAAGCCCGCTGATATTGTTTCTGGCCATAAGGTCAACAGCCTCCTGGAGGGTTTTCTCACCGGTGATGCTGATTACATTTCTGGTCATGATATCCTTGGCGGGTTTTAACAAGTAGCTTCGCCTCCTCGAGTTGTGCTTTGCAATTAGCAATGACAACTATATTCGCTAAAGGGGGAAATGGTTCCTGCCTGGGGGAACATCCCATGATGGAGTAAAAAGCGGAGAGCAGGTTATGGTTAAAGCTTACGGTGGGTGCGGAGCGCACCCGGGGGTTTAATAAATATTCTGAGAAGGCGGGTGTTTGTCCTGTTTGCTGAAGAGATGAGAGCGGTAAGTGAAGTGGCCCAAGGCGCAAAGCCGGCTTCGCTTTTACTTGAAGGAGGTCGTATTGTTAACCTATTTACCCGCAGAATAGAAGAGGGCTCCCTGGCCCTTCTCGGTTCTAGAATTGCCGGAGTGGGAGCAAGATACTCTGAGGGCAGCGAGGTGATCGATTTGGAAGGGGGGCTCATCATTCCGGGATTGATCGATGCGCATATTCATATTGAGAGCACTCTGCTCCTGCCGTCGCATTTTGCCGCAGCGGTGCTGCCGCATGGGACCACTGCGGTTATTGCCGATCCCCATGAAATCGCCAATGTCCTTGGAGAGGCGGGCATTGACTTTATGCTCAGCATCTCTGAAAAACTGCCCCTCGATTTTTATTTCATGGTGCCATCCTGTGTCCCGGCCACAGAGATGGAGACAGCGGGAGGGGAGATCACCCCGGTGCAGGTGGAGCGGTTGCTGGGTCATCCGCGTATGCTAGGCCTTGGTGAGATGATGAATTTTCCAGGGGTTGTACACGGCGATACAGCAGTGGAGGCAAAGATCGCTGCGGCGTACCGGAGGTCTAAACCCGTTGATGGACATTCGCCGGGCCTGGCCGGCCGGGAACTGCAGGCTTATGCAGGGGCTGGAATTTCCACGGATCACGAATGCATTACCGCAGCGGAAGCCCTGGAGAAAGTAGGCTGCGGGATGAAGGTGATCATCCGCGAGGGCTCCGCCGCCCGCAACCTGGCTGATCTTTTACCGGCTGTGAAGGCTGCCGGCAGCCGTCATTTCATGTTCGGAAGCGATGACAGGGAGGCGGCGGAATTGCTGTCGGCGGGCCACATGGACGAAATCCTGCGGCGGGCGGTGGCGCTGGGATGCGATCCGATGGATGCAGTGGAGATGGCCACATTAAACCCGGCGCTTCATTACCGGTTAGCCCGCCGCGGTGCGGTGGCGCCAGGCTATCTCGCCGATCTGGTGGTAATTGACAATCTGCGGGATTTTAACGTGAGGCTGGTAATCAAAGGGGGGTCTGTTGTCGCCCGGGAGGGAGAAGCACTGTCTCCTTCAGCCTCTCATCCTGTGGATGAAAACATTACGAATACAGTCCGCCTGCTGCGCCCGCTGCAGGCCGCCGATTTCAGTTTAAAAGCCGGCCCCGGCGCCATACCGGTGATGGGGATAATTCCGAATCAGATAATTACAGAAAAACTGATGCTTGAGCCCCGGCGTGACAAAGAGGGGGCTGTGCAGGCAGATCCAGATCGCGATATCATCAAGATCGCCGTTGTCGAGCGTCACCGCCGCAGCGGCCGGGTGGCCCTGGGGCTGGTCAGGGGGCTGGGCCTGTGCCGCGGGGCTGTTGCTTCAAGTGTAGCCCATGATTCGCACAACATCATCGTCGCCGGGGTGGAGGAGACGGCCATGGCGGCGGCGGTAAATGCACTGGCCCGGTCCGGGGGCGGCTTTGTAGCCGTTGACGGCTCTGCGGAAGTGCAATCCTTGTTGCCTCTGCCGGTAGCGGGCCTTATATCAAGGGAGCCTGCCAGGAAGGTGGCTGCAGCCCTTGCTGAGGTCAATGCTGCTGCACACGGCCTGGGAGCGGCGCCTCACCAGCCCTTTCTGACGCTCTCCTTCATGGCCCTGCCGGTGATCCCGCACCTTAAAATAACAGATCACGGTCTCTTTGATGTCGACACATTTAGTTTTATATGACAGGCTTTTTACCCGGAGGTTAGATAAGGGCCGGGCTAAAATTGAAGGCGGTTCAGGAAATGTTATGAGTTTATCAGGGGCGGGTTGTGGCCCGCCCCTGCAGCAAAGGGGGAATAAGCCGGTTAGTGCGGGCCGGCTGTTAAGCTGTTCCGGTTCCCGTCCCCGGCATTGTCCCACCAGCTTTGGAGCCGGCTGTGGATACAAGCGGAGCATGCCCGCATGCCGGGACATCGGGGATCTGACTTCTAATAGGGCAGCTGGCTGCGGTATCCGGAGAAGACGTCGCAGGCATCCTTCACCTGTTCCGGAGAGGCAATATCGGCGGTGTACTCTCCGGTATTGAACAGCGACTCCAGGATCCGTGAATGGCTCTCTTCATTGCGGCTGCGGACCTTCCTGATATGGTTGTAAAGCCCACTTTCAAAAGTCTCCGACAGGCCGGTGGTATAGCCTGAGAGGAGATGTTTTTCCAGCAGCAGCAACCCCGAGAGGCGGTCGCGGTCATTAATCGTGCTGTCCTTTGGTCCGCTCATTACTCCTGCTTTTGGTTTACCAACTTTTTTGACCCCTGTCTTTGTGGTGATCGTGGCGCTGGTATCTACAGGCATTGTGCATCCTCCTTTCATATACTTTCAAGATAACCGCAGATATCGTTAAAATTTTGCTGATGCATGCGCCCGATGTCATCCACTATCCGGCCGAAACCCTCATCGCTCATCTGTTCGGCGTTCTGGTGACAGAGCTTGGCCATGTAAAGCTCCCAGGAAAGGTAATCCTTCACATAATTTAACTCTTTTGTGGTTATATTGGTCAATTTTTGCACACCTCCCCTCATGTTAAACTCTAGCCTCTCCTATCTTGTGCGAATTTCTTAGAAATAAACTGCGAAATCCCTCGGGGATATTTCTATTCTCATGCTGAAGCGCCAAGCCCGGTCCCCTTTCACAGTCCCTCTCCCCGCAAGGTTGAAGAACCTGTCCGCAACTGTTAAAATTCAATTAGAGAGATTTCACAATATTTTGAATGGAGGGCCGGTGGAATGGGATTGAAAGAAGTGAGCCTCGTAAAATTTAATGACCGGCGGGAAAATATTCGCAAGGCTCTGGAGATGTGCGGCGGATTTAAAGAACTGACCCCATCCAAAAAGGTGTTGCTTAAACCGAACCTGGTGATGTGGGATGAGGTGCTGCCTTTCCCCAGGTACGGCGTGATCACAACGGCGCTCGTTGTGGAAGAGATGGTCAGGTTGCTCAAAGAGTACGGCTGTAACGATATCACTATTGCCGAAGCGGCGACGGAAGATAAAGAGATCAATTATAGCACCCTGGCGGCTTACCGGGGGATGAGCTACCCCCTTCTGGAGAAAAAGTATGGGGTTAAGCTGCTCGATTTAAATCGGGGTCCTTATGAAAAAGTCGAATTTGACGGCTTCTCGCTTGAGATTGCCCTCCCTGTTCTGGAGACGGACTTCATGATCAACCTGCCTATGCTGAAAACGCACAATTCCACGAGAGTCACCCTTGGTTTTAAAAATTTGAAAGGATGCCTGGCCCGCCGCTCCAAGATTTTTTGCCACCATCCTGAGATCCCCCTGAACCGTTTTATCCAGCGCCTGGGGGAGAAACTCTCCCCGGCTTTAACCCTCATTGACGGAATCTATGCGCTTGACCGGGGCCCCGCTCTGAACGGGACTGCTCACCGCGCCGATCTTCTTATCGCCTCGCGGGATATGTTTTCCGCCGATGTTGTTGGAACCATGCTCATGGGGATGGATCCCGCTGAAATCGGCCACCTGGCAGAGCATGCCGGCCGGCACAACTTGCCTCTGGACGGAAGCAATATCGAGGTTAAAGGTGAAAAGATTTCTCAACATGCAATGAAACTGAAGTGGGACTGGGGCTGGCTGGAGGATAATTCCGGGCCGACCGCTTTCGGCAGGATGGGGATCCAGGGGATCCACTATCCCAAGTATGACGACACTATCTGCTCGGGATGTTCCTTTTTGAATAACATGGTTTTAATATTGCTTCTCGGAGCTTATACAGGCGAGCCCTTCGATGATATTGAATTTTTAACGGGTAAAGTAGCCCGCTCACAAGGCGGTTTTAAGAAAACCTTTCTTTTTGGCAGCTGTATTGTCCGTGAGAACCGCGACAATCCCGCAATCAATGAAGCGGTAACCATAAAGGGCTGCCCGCCGCGCACGAAGGATATTATCCGCATCCTGAACGAACATGGGATTAAGGCTGATTTTGACAGCTATGTGCAATACAGAAAGTCACTGGCAGCGCGCTATGATGACCGGCCGCAGTTCCAGGAGAATTATTTTATGGTTTCCGGAAAGTGACAGGATTGAGCCGGGGAAAAGGAGGCGTGGAGTACAGTGACCGCTGTTAAAGTAAAAGATCTGCTCCCGATCCCGGAGCTGCTGTCGATGCGCCGGGTCTTATGTGTGCAGGCACATCCCGACGACTGCGAGATCGGTGCCGGGGCCACGGTGGCCAGGCTGATCCAGGCAGGAGCCGAGGTGGTTTACCTGACCGTGACAGACGGCGCTGCAGGTACGACAGATGCATCGATAACCCCTTCCGAACTGGCCCGCATCCGCCGGCGTGAAGGTGAAGAGGCTGCCAGTCTGCTTGGAGTAAAGCAGATGATCTGGCTGGACTTTCAAGATGGCAGCCATCTGGAGCCTCCCGCGGTGCGCGATAAAATCATCGAAGCGGTGCGGCAGACCCGCCCGGATGCGCTGATGGTGATGGATCCCTGGCTGCCTTATGAAGCCCATTCCGATCACCGGATTACTGGCCTGGCGGCAGCGGAGGCAGTCTTGTTGAGCGGTTTTCCCCATATCTCCCCCCATCATTTTACCCGGGGACTGAAGCCGCACTCACCGGTGGCGGTGGCTTTCTACAGCACCTCGCGGCCGAATACTTTTATTGATGTCACTGCTACCTGGCTGCTGAAAATGGAGGCTTTGTCAAAACACGAAAGCCAGTTCACTGCGGAAAACCTGGAGATGATTAGCGCCTACCTTACCGCAAAAGCGGGTGAACATGCTGCCGGGAGGGGATTTGAACTGGCCGAGGCCTTTAAGGTGCTTTCACCAACACACCTGCACATGTTCGAAGACGCCTGGCAATGCTAGCAAGGGCGGGGTTCTACGCCCGCCCGCGCTGTGTTGGTCTGGGGATGGGGGAAATGGATTCATTATTGCAGCCGGAATGTTTTGGTTCAGGTTTCCTTAAAGGAGAGCGCCTTGATAAAGGCATCCTGGAAATCTAGCCGGGCGGAAAGTTCCACATGTTTGACCAGATCGGGCAGTGCGAAAGCCCGGGCACGTTCGGTTCGCGAGAGCAGGGCCATCCTGGATCCCCTTCCTGCGGCATTGCCCACCGGCGTGATCTTCTCCAGGGGGATCCCCGGCAGCAGCCCTATAGCCCGGGCGCTTTCCTTGCGGATATAGTTTCCAAAGGCGCCGGCCAGCAGGACCTCATCAAGATCGTCTTCTGTCAGCCCAGCCTCTTCTAGCAGGATCTGCAGCCCCGCATAGATAGCCCCTTTGGCCAGTTGCAGCTCGCGCAGATCGGACTGGGTTAGCAGGATTTCCCCGCCTTCCTTTCCTGCCAGGATAAATTCAAATCCGCCCTTGCCCGGGCGCAGCCGTGATTTTAGCTGCCGGGACAAAGGCGTCACTGTTGTTTCCGGATTGACCATGCGTCCCGAGGGCTCGATCACACCGGCTTTCAGAAGAGCCGCAGCGGCATCGATGAGACCGGAACCACAGATGCCCCGCGGTGCTGTGCCGCCGATAACATCCAGTAAAACCTCTCCGTCATCAATCTGGACCGCCTCGATGGCTCCATCAGCCGCCCGCATACCTTGTTTGATCTGGGCGCCTTCAAAAGCCGGTCCTGCAGCTGTGGAGCAGCTCAGGATTTGACCCCCGGCGGCCAGGGCCAGCTCACCGTTTGTTCCAATATCGATCACGGCGCAGCAATCATTGCGCTGATCCAGCCCGGTGGCGAGAATTACACCCACCGTATCTGAACCCACATAACCTGCGATATTGGGCAAGACCACGATCTGCCCCCCCGGGTTTATGCCCAGCCCGATGTCAGCTGCCTCCAGTGCAACGGGGCGGCGGTATGCCGGGATAAACGGAGCCGGAGCCAGATAAGAAGGGTCAATACCGAGAAAAAGATGGCTCATGGTAGTGTTACCCACAGCCGTTGCTTCGTAGATCTCATGGGGATTGATGCCTGCTTCCCGGGCCAGTCCTTCGATAATCCCGTTGAGAGCTTCCATCACTTTGTGCTGCAGCCTTTCCAGGCCCTTCTCATTGCCTGAGGCATAAGTGATCCGGGAAATAACATCGGCTCCATAAACATTCTGGGGATTGGTGGCCGCTCCTACAGCCAGCGCTTTGCCGCTGTTCAGATCGTGCAAAGAGCCCATGATGGTGGTGGTGCCGATGTCAAAAGCAACTCCGTAAAGGCGCCCCAGTGTACGGCCCGGTTCAACAGCCAGAAGTTTATTTGGAGCGAGCACTACGGTGACAGTGAAGCGTTCCTGGCGCAGCATCTGCGGCAGGCCCGTAAGCAGCCGGTGCGAGACCTCTATTTCACCGTCGGGCAGCCCGTTGAGCAGCCTCTCCAGGTCGGGAGTCTGATCTTTTACCGTGGGGTGCTCCAGTGTGAGCATAATCTTCTGTACAGCCGGATCAGGTTTGACGGTATCTTCTTCGTCTTCAGTTAAGGAAATTTTACGCCGGAAGGCATCGCTCTGCTCAGGAACCTCCACGATCATATCTTCCTCAGCACTTCTCTGGCAGGCGAGAACCCAGCCTTCTGCAAGATCGGCATCTGATAAAAATTTCTTTTCCGCTTCGGTAGGTTCTGCCGGGTCCCTGTCGGGGAGCCTCACTTTGCATTTTCCGCAACTGCCTTTGCCGCCGCAGTTCCCTTCGACAGCCACCCCTGCACGTGCTGCAGCCTCAAGCAGGTTGGTTCCCTTTTCCAGCATGATCTCAGTCTGCCGGCCTGCTGATGTTACAAAGGTTATTTTTGTTTTCATATTTTAACCACAACTCCGTCTCCTGATGTTTTTACTTCTTATCCGGGGAAAAAGTCTATGTGCCAGTGGACTGTTTAACGATTAACCGCTTGATCCGGTCTGGGGCAGGGATGGCGGGAGAAGCCGCAGTGTCTCCAGGCTGACGGGATCGCCCGCCTCGATAATCGCAAAATCATCGTCCCATTCTGCCAGCAGCGCTTTACGAATGATGTCCAGGGAACCGTCAATGACTTTGTGCTCCAGGCCGAGCGCTCCGGCAAGCTCCTTTGTCTGCGGGAGTATATCTGCCAGATTGTAGGCGCCTGTTGCGATTACGTTGAGGTTTTTGTAGTTGCCGAGCATGATCCGGTAAATTTCGTGAGTGCGCTGCTGCCCGTATTTGCGCAGGCAATAATGGTATTCATTCCAGAGATTTTTGTCATGGCGCAGCCATCCCTTTGTTAAATAATAGGCCATTTCCTTTTTGCTCAACTCATTGCGTTTATTGTTGCCGCCCAGAATGAGGGAAATGCAGTCATCAACGCGGGGGATGACAAGGCGGCATTTGGCCGAGACCAGTCCCAGCAAGGCATTGCCGCAGTATCCAAAGAGCAGGAGAATATAGTCCAGATCATCGCTCTCGAGAGTGGTGATTTCATCTTGCAGGTGGTTTCGCAATCTTTCGGGAGAGTTATGCAACCCCGACTCGATCCAGCGGATGGGGATCTTTGAGTTGATTTCGGCTGCTGAACGATTGATTTCATCAATAATTGTTTCACAGGCCAGTGCAACAGTGTTCAAGATTCGACCCCTTTTCAAAAATGTAAGATCTCCCGTTTATCTTAGCACCATCTCTTCAAAGGGTCAATTTACAATCACAGGCTGAAGCAGGGTAAAGGGGTAAAGGGGGATGTTGCGGAAGATCCAGTAAGCCAGGATAAGGTAAAAAATTGCCCAGACCAGTGAGGGGTGCAGGAAAAGGCGGGGGAGGGAACGGCCTGTAAAAAGGATCTTGACCTGTGAGATTACAAAAAGAAAGGCTGCCGGCAGAAAAAGGATCATCAGCGGGTTTAAGCGCCAGGCGGCGTAGAGATTGCCGCGGGCAAGCTGGATCAGGGCGCTGCGGCTGCCGCATCCCGGGCAATAGAGGCCTGTCAGAGTCCGGAAAATACAGGGAATCGTTTGAATCGGCGTGGATATCAGGTCATAGGTGAAAAAATAGAGTATTCCTCCTGCTGCGATCAGGACCAGAAGCAGAGCTGACCACCTTTCTTTACGGCCGGCGGTAATTGGAGGATGTATAGTAAAAAGTCCCAATGGTGACAAATCCCTTTCTTCATACCCCTACATTCAATACTAAATAAAGTTCTTGATCAGCTTATATTCTCCTGCCAGTTGAAAGAATGGAACAGCGGCAAGCCTGAATAAGATAAAAAAAACAGAAAGCAGTACCCGTTGCAGAAAAAGGCGGTAGTGGTAGAAGAAAGAGTTTGCAAAAGGATCCTGGTATACGAGATTATAAAAATAAAAGCTGCCTATAAAAGAAAATGTAAGCAGCCTTAAAGGAAAAACAATATATATCCTGTCAGGAGCAAACTGAAGCAGTGCCTGCAGTTGCTCCATTATAGGCGGTAGAGCTTTGGATCTGGCAATGATGACTGATCAAGCCGGGCCATAGAGCAGCTCACCTGCTGCTAAACCGGTTACAGTGCCGGCAGCAAAGGAATATTGCCCCATTAACAGTTACAACGCGACAGATCTTTTACCCAGTGACACATTCAGTGCACTATAGCTCTCCCAGGATTGCCATGATAAAGGGAATTACTCCTGCCAGTATGCTTACGAGAATGACAACTACGCCGCAAATTGTCGCCGCCAGGCTCCAGTTGCGCGCTTTGGTAGACGATTCAAGGGCTGCATTGTAGTCGCCCGAAGAAAGGTGGCCGCTTACCTGCGATGAGTAGATGATGGCTACAACTCCAAAGGGCAGACAACAGAATAGCGTTGAGAGAATGGCCCATACAAGGTGGTTCGGCACATTTCCCCCGGCGGATGAATTTTGCCAGGCAGGCGGCGGTTCTGTTACCTCGGCGGGCTGGTAATAAACAGGTTCCCCCTCACAGCCGTAGGTCTGGCAACGCCCTGTTTGTGACCAGCATTGCGTGTGGTAAGGTTTGTTGCAGCCGTTACAGACTACCAGTCTGTCCTGGGGCATAATCTGCCCTCCACAGGTGGTGCATATTTTAATTTCACCATTAGCCATGTCGATCCCTCCTTACATCATTTTCATTATACTTCTTTCTTGATTAGAAGAAATTTTCCTGCCTGCTAAAAAAGAACAAAGCAAAAAAAGGACAGCGCTAACTATGGGAATAATGATAAAGGCTTTATTATCCTGCATAACCCATAAAGCGGGCTTTTTAAGGCTGGAGCGACAATTACCTTTTGCTGCGATTATCCCGGTGTATGAACATTTCACTTTTCCTTATGCTATAGAGGGGGCAATTATGCAAAGCTGTTCCCTTATTTGGGGAGGTGAAAATATTGTTCGTGGTTATGTTAAGGACACTTATTCTTTTTGCCCTGGTGATTCTATCCATGCGGATCATGGGAAAACGGCAGATTGGCCAGCTGCAGCCTTACGAACTGGCGGTTTTAATCATGGTTTCTGCGCTGGCGGCTATCCCTATGGAGGATATTGCCATCCCTCTCTTCAACAGCATCATTCCCATCATCCTGCTCGTAGTTTTCCAGGTAGTGACATCATATGCCGCCCAGAGAAGCGAGAGAGTGCGCTCGGTGGTCTGCGGTCGTCCCAGCATCATCATCCAGAACGGAAAGATTATTGAATCGGAGCTGCGCGAGATGCATCTAAACATTAATGACCTGCTGGAACAGCTGCGCATCTGCGGCTTTCAAAACATCACTGATGTGGAGTTTGCCATTTTTGAAACAAACGGTGAATTGAGCATCATTCCCAAATCGCAATGCCGCCCGCTGCAGCCGCGCGATCTGCAGATCGAGACAAAATACGAGGGCGTGCCCCACCCTCTTATCGTCGACGGCAATGTCAACCATGAAAACTTGGGAAAAACAAAGCTGGACCTGCTCTGGTTACGGAATGAGATGAAGAAAGCGGGGATTGAGGATTTCAACGATGTCCTTTTTGCCACCCTGGATACGGAGGGACAGCTTTATATACAACGAAAGGAGGATCCGAAGAAGTTGTGAAAACAATATGGATTGCAGTATTCCTGCTCCTGGCTCTCCTTGTTGGTGCTGTTGCACTTTTTATCTGCACCACAGCCCTGCACAATGAGCTTCAGGAAAGCCTGCACCGGATGTATCTGGCTGTGGAAGAGGAGGACTGGCCGGCGGCACACCGGGAATCGGAGCAGCTTCAAAAAGTATGGAACAGAACCGATGCCTCCTGGACACCCATCATGGACCACCGCCAGGTGGATCGTCTGGATGAATCGCTAAGCAGGGTGATCAGGCTTACCCAGCTGTGCAACAGGGAACAACTTTTAATTGAGTTGCCTTTGGCCATACGCATGGCCAAAAGGATCAAGGACACTGAAATACCCTCCATCGGGAATATCTTTTAAGCTGCATCAGGGGGTGGGGAAGGCAAGCCGCCCCCTGATGCAGCTTAGAGCCCCATTAACAGGCGGGCAAACTGGAAGTAGATCACCAGGCCCACGGCATCGGCCACGGTGGTAATCAGGGGAGAGGAGAATACGGCGGGATCCATGCCCAGCCTCTTCCCGACGATGGGCATGATCGCGCCAAGTGTGGAGCTTACCGTAATAATCACCAAAATTGTTGCTGCAACGGTCAGACCCAGATTGCCGGGGCTACCCAGCATCATGGCTCGCAGGAAAGTAATCCCCGCCATGGGCAGGGCCAGGGCCAATCCCAGTCGCATTTCCTGCCAGACCACCTTCAAAAAGTCACTGCTCCGGATCTCCCCAACCGCCATGGCCCTGATCACCAGCGTTGAAGTTTGAGTTCCGGCGTTGCCGGCGGTGTCAATGAGCAGAGGGATGAAAAAAGAGAGGGCAACAACCTGAGTGAGCAAACCTTCGTAATGGCGGAGAATATTCCCGGTAAAGGCCTCTGCTACAAAAAGTAGCAGCAGCCATACAATCCTTTTGCGAAAAAAGGTGGTAAGTTTTGTTTTTAAATAGGGGGTCTCTACAGGTTCGCTTCCGCCGAGCAGATGGATATCCTCGGTGGCCTCCTCCTCGATGACATCGATGATATCGTCGACAGTGAGCACTCCTACCATTTTACCCATTTTGCTGATTACCGGCAGGGCGATAAGGTCATATTGAGCCACAAGCCGCGCAGCATGCTCCTGGTCGAGCTCAGCGGGGACGGTAATCAGCTTTTGCACCATGAACTCATCCAGCTGTCTCTCCGGATCGGCGAGAATAAGCTGCCGCAGGGAAAGAACACCGACGAGCTCGCCCAGGGAGCCGAGGATGTAGATATAATTGTAGAATTCCGCTGTTGAGCCCACCTTGCGCAGGTGCGAAAGGGTCTGCTCCGCGGTCCACCAGCGGCGGGCGGCGATATAGTCCACAGAAACAAGGCTGCCGGCGCTGTTCTCCGGATAGGACATCTGGTCGCGGATCTGCCCGTGAAAGGGCTCTTGCAGCAGTGCAAAAAGCAGCTCTGCCTGGCGGGGGTGCAGCGCCGTGAAAAGCTCCACCACGACATCGCTGGACATGAGGTTCAATATTTTTGCCCTGTTATCCTCCTCCAGGTGATCGAGAAACTGGTACTGTTCAACGGGCTCAAAATGCTCCAGAGTCTCAGCAGCTGTTTGTGGGGGCAGGGAGGCAAGAAAAAGAAGCTGCTCATCATAATGAAGATCGTTTATCAGCAGCGACAGGTCATAAGGCTGCAGTCCGGAAACAAGTTCCTGTAAACCACCGGGTGAACTACTCTTGGCTCTTAAATGTTCACGGAGCTGTTCAATGAAAGTAATATCTTGAACTGACATGAGAAGAATCCTCCTTTGCAGGGCTTTGCAAGCAGCTCTGTTGTAAATAGAAATTGATCCATCGGATGCAACTGGAATTAGGAATCTCCTCTGCTTCCACAGCCCCACCTCCCTTCTCATGCGGCAGCCCATTCTATCGACTATATGATCATATTATCTCTCTTTATGCATGGCAATAGCTAAAATAAAAAAAGGATAAAAAAAGCAACCCCCCGAATCGGGGGTTGCCTGGTGCGCCCGCAGGGATTCGAACCCCGACTTCAGGCTCCGGAGGCCTGCGTGATATCCCTTTCACCACGGGCGCATGGACTTTCTGTACGTGAAATGATACCATTCCGGCCGGGTGAAGTCAAGAATTCAACGGAATCCCAGGCTTTGGTGATGTGGCCAAAATGACTGGCTAGGTCCAGTTCAGGCGATAGATAAAAGTCCTCGGCTCATAGGTGATACCGCGGGATAACCGTTTTTCTTCTCTGCGGCTGGTCCAGTTGAGCAGTGGAGCAAACAACCGGGCAGATGCCGCGGTGACAGGCCCAAAACTCTGTTCCAACTCTTTGCGCAGGTTGCCGATACGGCGGGCCATTGTCAGATCAATGTCTTGACTGTATTGCTCCATCACCCGGAGAACGGGGGGAAAAACATAGCGCAGCAGGTTTTTCTTTCGCTTGAATATTTCTCTTATCCGCATGTCGGGATGATCATTGTAGCGTTTCCAGCCGTTGAGAGAGGTGCGACACATCCGGAAAAGACTGGGGCCGTTGCGTTTGTAATCCCGCTCGAAGGCCTGGATGAGATATTTTGAGGAATCTGCGCGGGTAATTGCTTCATGCTTAAAATTAAAAGCATGCTGTCCATGAATGTCGGCCAGGTCAACGTCCAACAGACGCCCCTGCTCCAACATTTCCCGGTAGAGCGGTGTGCCCGGCACGGGGGTGTAGAGCATAAATTGGTGGAAATCGGTTTCATGAGCCGCGGCATATTCGATATCCTCCATAATGTTTTCAGGGGTGTGATGCTCCAGGCCGATAATGGAAGATCCCAGCACAGTGATGCCGTGTTCCTGCAGTTCGCGACATAGCAGCGCAGTGTCAATGCCTTTTAGCTTCGCATAGGTGTCCCGGGAAGATTCCAGCCCAAGCCAGATCACAGTAATGCCCATTTCGATTAGATCCTCTATACTGTACTGCCGGATGGCATTGGCGGAAGAAAAAATACTCATGGTCCAACTTTTTCGCCCTTTCTGCATCAATTTCATCAGCTCCAGAGCACGCTCTTTTTGCAGCAGAAAATTTTCGTCCATAATTGAAAACCCTTTAACGTGATTCGAGGCTTCCGCCGCCTCCATGGCCCGGTAAAGCTCTGCCCCTGTCTTCAAAAAGTTAACAACTTTGCCTTTACCCCCGAAAAAAGCGGAGGTGCTGCAAAAATTGCAGCCCATCATGCAACCGGCTGAAGCGATGATGGTGGAGGCGCTGACAAGCATGTTCGGCACCCTGACACCCATGACTCGAAAATCGAAACCGGTGGAAAGCGTGGGGTGCTCTATGGGCGCACCCACCTCCTCGCCAAGGAAAGCCCTGAACCAGGCGATCCCCTCTCCCATGACAACGTGATCGGCATCGATCATTTTTTTCAGCCCCGGGATGGCCGCCACATGGCCGCCGACAACGATCACGGCCTGGGGTGAGAGCTTACGGGTCATGCGGCACATCTCCTTCACCTTCCATACATTTACAGCAATGGCGGAGATCCCGACAACATCGTATTGGTTGGCCCTTAGCTCGCGGGCAAATGATTCGCGGGTGGGAAAATCGAGCACTGTGCAGGGAGCCGAGATATTTCTTTGAATAAAGCGGATGCCCCAGGTGTGATGAAAACGGCGCGGTGAAAAAATTCCCTGAACCCGCGTGACCTGGTTATGGTAAAGCTCCATAGGGTTTATTCTCCGGCTGCCATATTCATCATCTTGTGCATAAGGTCCGAACACAGCGGTTAACAAAACCCGGGTTCTGCCGTTTCCCGGGCGTGATTCAGAATATGTTGATGGATTGCCAGCTTTCAGTTCAGCACTGTTTCTCAGTATTTTATCTGTAGCCATCGGTTCTCCTTTACCTTTTAATTTGCTGGAATTAACTTGCCTTAGTATATCATTCTTCTACCCGGGATTAAACAGGGGGTCAGGTCTTGAAATATCACTTTTGTCAGAACGTTGCTGTTCACAGGTGGATTTATCTTTATCCAGGCCTGATTCACCGGATTACTGCCTGACTTATCTGCCTGCAAAGGGGCAATATATAACATTGAATAGAACAAAAGGAAGGTGCAATTACGTTGGGTGCAGGCAAAGCCGGGAGTCATCCCGGAAAGAAGAAAATCTTTTACCTCATGCGTCCCGCTGCCGGCGGCATGCGCAGCCATCTGCTGCAGCTGCTGAGCCGCTTCGGGAGCGATTACACTATATATCTGGGCGCTCCGCTGGATGATGAACTGAAGAAATCATCGGGCCTTCCTGCTACATCTCTTTTTCATCTGCCTCTTACGGGAGCTTTGAACCCGGTTCGTGATCTCCTTGCTTTCCGCCGCCTTTGCAAAGTACTGCGCAGGCACCGTCCTGCTCTCCTGCACATCCACGGGTTTAAAGCGGCTTTGCCCGGCCTTGCCGCGGCGCGCCAGATCGGGGTTCCTGTTCTCATCACGGTGCACAATCATCCAGCTCATAAGGCCTCATTCCATGTGCCCGCCGCTTTAAGGGCGCTGGGGGCGGGAAAAGCGCACTATATTGCCGTTTCGGGAGCCCTGGCCGGCGACCTTGCCGCATGGGGTGTGCGGCGGGAGCAGATCAGTGTGATCCACAATGGAATTGATCTTATTCCCTATGAGGCGGCTGCCGCTGACCGCTTTTCGCGGCCCTGGAGCACAGATAATATTGTGGTCGGCACTGCCGGCCGCTTTGCCATTCAAAAGGGGCTAACCTATTTTCTGCAGGCTGCCGCCGTGCTGGCGCCCCTTTTTCCGCAGATGCGTTTCCTGGTTGCCGGCGACGGTCCCGGCAGTTCCCACCTGAAAAAGCAGGCCTTTCAACTGGGCCTCTTTGGCCGGCTTTCCTTCTGCGGCCACTGCACAGATCTGCCCCGCAGGCTGGCCGCCATCGATATCTTTGTGCTGCCTTCACTTACGGAAGGGCTGTCGCTGGCTGTACTCGAGGCCGCCGCCGCAGGTTGTGCGGTGGTGGCATCGGGGGTCGGAGGTATCCCCGAGGTGATCACCGGCGGCGAGCAGGGACTCCTGGTCCCGCCTGCTGATGTGACCTCCCTGGCCCGGGCCATTGCCACCCTGGCTCGCGATCCGGCGCTGGCGCGCCGCCTTGCCCGGGCTGGTCGTGAACGGGTTGCCACCCACTTTACCCTAGAGAGGATGCTCACCAGGACCGCCGCCCTTTACACCCGGCTGCTTAGCGAATTTAGATGTCCTGCACCTGAATCCGCTAAATCTGAAACCGCAGGTAAGCGGTGATTCACAAAGGCCGGGTCTTGGGCAGAGATCTTTGCATCGCCCTGACAGCTGCGGCGGCGGTGCTTTTCATAGTGGCGTTTTTAATATTCCAATGGGTTTCTCCTCCGGAGGAGCCGGATCCGGGGATTACCTTTGCACCCGCCGGCGCCGGGAAAAGGAGCGAACGGGTCATCTTGCTGCTGGCGGATCGCCTTACTTACGGTGATCTGCGCCGCGCTGCAGGGCCCAACCTCTCCAAAATTCTCAAAGAGGGGGCTGTTGCCCTGATGAATGTGCGCACCGGTCGTTCAGGCAGCGAAAGTGGATATCTGAGCCTGGGGACGGGGTCCCGGGCGGCGGCCGGCCCCGAGGGGAGAGCCGCCTTCGGAAAGGGGGAGCTCTTTGAAGGGGAAAGGGCTGAAATAATTTTCGAAAGGCATATGGGGGATAAGCCGGCTGGAACCATCTTTCATCTCCAGGGTGCTGCGCTGCAGCAGAGAAACAGGGCTCTTCCCTACGGGGTGACGGTGGGATTGATGGGGGAGATGCTGAAGGGTAAGGGCCTGACTGCGGCTGTCTGGGGCAATGCGGACGGTGCTGTGCCCAACCGCAGCGCTGTAATGGTGGCTATGGATTCCGGCGGTGCGGTTTTGACGGGAAAGGTGGGAGATGAGCTGCTGCGTGAAGATGCCCTCTTTCCCTATGGTGTGCGCACCGATGTGAGCGGGCTTGCCGCCGCTGTTACCGACAATATCGGCGCTGCCGAACTGCACGTTGTTGAATTCGGCGACAGCAGCCGCCTGGACGAATACTGGCCCAATCTGGCGCCGGCAAGGGGTGAGGCGCTGTTCAAAATGACCATGGAGCAGCTGGACCGGTTACTCGGGGAGTTGCAGCCTCTTGCTGCAGGGGAGGGCTGTACCCTGCTCCTGCTAAGCCCCTCCCTGCCGCTAAACCGCCCTGCAGCGGGAGAGCAGCTTGCTCCCGTGATTATGTACCGGGGAGCAGCGCCGGGGCCGGGGCTGCTTGCCGGCAGCTTCACCCGCCGTGCGGGCCTGGTGCAAAATGTCGACCTGCTTCCCATGATCCGCTTTCTGCTGACAGATGCAGAAAACAGCGCTTTGCCCCGGACGGTCCCGCCTTTCAACATCATTCCCAATGATGATTCTCTTCAATTCTTGGATCACTTCAGCACCCAGGCGGTGCTGGTGTATAATCAGCGCACCCCGCTGCTCAAAAGCTATGTTGCCATCCTGGTTGCTGCGCTCCTGGCTGCACTGGCCGGGTTGCTGCTGAAAATACACCTGCTTTTACCCCCCCTTGCCCGGGTGATAGAGCTGCTGCTTTTTATCCCCCCGGCCCTGCTCCTGCTTCCCGGAGTGCTTACCTATCCGTGCCCCGCTCTCTGGCAGAGCGCCCTTATCCTTTCCGGAGCGGTACTGCTGCCGGCTTTGCTGCTGCACCCCTTGCAGAGCAGGAACAGTCATCTATACTGGGCCGTGATCGGCTGGGGGATTGCTCTTGCCCTGATCATCGACACCCTGGCCGGCGCCCCCCTGCAGCAGCTTTCCCTTTTGAGCTACGACCCCATCGGCGGGGCCCGCTATTACGGAGTAGGCAATGAGTATATGGGTGTGCTTATCGGGGCGGCTTTGCTTGGCACTTTTTCCTTAAAGGCGTACATTGCCGGGGAAAAAAAAGCCCCGCAGCAGAAAATTGCTTTTACCCTGGCGGCAGCCTCCATTGCAATCTTCTATGCCCTCATCATCTTTATCCTGGCGGCGCCCAATTTTGGGGCCAACCTGGGCGGAACCCTTGCAGCGGCGGTCTCTTTCGGTGCAGCCTGGGCGGAGCTTACCGGAATAAGTGGAGAGAAAAAGAGAGCTGCACTCACAGTTGCAGCCTTTTTCATTCTGGCTGCAGGCCTGCTCTGGGTGCTCAACGCCTGCCTGACGCAGCTTATGCCCTCCCATGTGGGCCTTTTCGGTGAGACGCTTCGCTCGCAGGGAGCGGCAGTCTTCCGGGAAA
>CAYXKD010000029.1:0-22337 GCA_964464625.1 uncultured Syntrophomonadaceae bacterium | reverse complement strand
CCTGCCTCACGCTCTCTGGGCCACCTGCGCCGCCGCCAAAGCCATCACTTAGAGGCGAATGATCGGACGGATTGTGCAATTTTTATTTATGCTAAAATTAAAATTATGGAAGACGATTTACCCCGATCCTTTTTTCAGCGATACCGGCAATGTGGCCAGGCAGGCGGGGAACCACAGGACCATTCCAATAAAAAAAGGAGGGAATTATAGCTTGCATAAAAAGATTGTATCCATAACTCAATACGAAAAACCATGTACATCAGTGAAAAATGCCATCTCCAGTTGCGGTGGTTTTGAAATGATACGGCCCGGAGCTCGCGTTTTTATAAAACCTAATATTGTATTCTGGAGTAAGGAAGGTGTATTCCCTAAATGGGGCGTGATTACCACTTCCAGAGTTATCGAGGATGTTGTTGTTTTGTTGAAAGAAAAGGGGATCGAGGACATTACTATAGGCGAGGGAATTGTAACATACTCCAGGGATAAGACGATGGCTTCCCACGCTTTCAAAAACCTGGGCTATGAAGAGTTGGGGAAAAAATATGGCATCAAATTTATAGATGTGATGAGCCGGCCTTTTGAAAAGGTGGATTTGGGAGATGGGATTACATTAAATTTCAACCGGGATATCCTGCACAGTGATTTTGTCGTTGACTTACCGGTGTTGAAATCTCACAGCCAAACAGTAGTCAGCCTGGGCATCAAAAACTTGAAGGGGACTATCGACGCTCCTTCACGGAAAAAATGCCATAACGCAGATCAGGAAAATGATCTACATTATCATATTGCCAGGTTGGCAGATAAAATGCCGCCTATTCTTACCCTTATCGATGGTATATATTCGCTTGAACGGGGGCCTTCCTTTAATGGCAAGGCTAAACGCAGCAATTTGCTGATTGCTTCCACCGATGTGTTATCAGCGGATATGGTGGGATCAAAAATATTGGGATACAACCCCGATGAAGTTCCCCACCTGGTATGGGCGGCGAAAAGAAGGGGCCGTCCTTTGAATTTATCCGATATAGAAATTGTGGGCGAGGATATCGAAAAGGTGGCTGCAGAGCATGACTATACCTTTCCTTACAGTAAAAACGAAAACGGTGAAATGCCCCTGGCGCTGGCAAGGGATGGTCTCAGCGGACTTTATTACCGTAAGTTTGACGATACCATGTGTACTTACTGCTCATCGCTAACGGGGCGGGTTCTTATTGCTATCCGACAGGCCTGGAAAGGTAAACCCTGGGACAATGTTGAGGTGCTAACGGGAAAGATTATGGAACCAGCACCGGGTATGGGGGCGACGATTCTGTTCGGTCAGTGCATGTGCAAATTAAATAAGGATCATTCGAATATTAATAAGCTGATTGCTGTCAAGGGGTGTCCCCCCTCCCCAGAAAGTATGGCAAAGGCATTGCATGAGGCTGGTATCGAGGTGGATCCATCCCACTTAAGCAGTACAGTAGACTATCTCCGGCTGTTCATGCGGCGCTACCAGGATAGACCCGACTTTGATGAATCATTTTTCAAAGTACCGGGGGTCAGGTCTTGAATTATCACTTTTTAAGATGAAAACTAAACTTGATTGAGTAGACAAACTCTGACATCGATTTAAGCATTGAGGTGTTGATTTAACGCCATCTGGGGCGCCGGCCGGAAACAGTGTTTAACCGGGCGAAGGCGCCGGTATGCATGGGGCCTGTTGTAACTGAAGGGCCATGTTTTGAAGTAGATCAGGAATGCCGCCAAAAGCTCAGCATATTTCAGACAACCCATCCCCGCCGCTTGAAAATCCCGCCAGGCATAAAAACTAGCTTTTCAAGACCTGACCCCAATTAGGGATAAAAACTAGCTTTTCAAGACCTGACCCCGATAATGACCCCGATAAACTAGCTTTTCAAGACCTGACCCCAATTTGTTTTGTTGATAAAATTGCTGCTATCTGATAGGTTTATATGTTGATGGAGTGAAAAGCCCTGTTTTAGAGGGAGACAGCAGGATTTTGCTGGCTTATATTAACGCTTACACTATAATTTAAAACTGTGCCAAAGGATAATAGATGGATAAATCGAAACAAATGTCGATGGAAAGTATCCCCAAACTTCTGTTAAAATTTTCGCTGCCGGCTATAGTTGGTCTGCTCGTAAATGCTCTCTATAATGTTGTGGATAGTATATTTGTCGGGCGGGGGGTAGGGGATTTAGGGCTGGCCGGTGTTACAATATGCTTTCCCTTTGTGACCACCTTTCTCGCTTGTATTATGTTGATCGGTATGGGAGCCACCGTTCTTATATCCATCCGCCTGGGTGAAAATAAGAAAAGCGAAGCGGAAGTGATCGTGGGCAATGCTTTAGCGCTATTTGTAATTCTCTGGATTGTATTGGCTGGATTCGGATTGATCTTTCTTGAAAAGATTTTGATTCTCTTCGGTGCCACCGCAAATGTATTGCCCTATTCAATAGATTACATGAGGATTATTTTACCGGGCAGTGTCTTCCTGGTAATCGGGACAGGCATGAATAACTTTATTCGCGCCGAGGGTAATCCCAAAGTGGCAATGTACACAATGCTCATCGGAACAATAACAAATATAATACTCGATTATATATTTATTTTTATCTTTAGATGGGGGATCGCGGGAGCAGCCGCGGCAACTGTTATCTCCTATGCTGTAACAAGCACCTGGGTGCTCTACTACTTCCTTGCTGGAAATAGCACACTTAGAATTAAAATTAAAAACCTCAAACTTAAGTTACATGTTACTTCCCAGATTATAAGATGCGGTATCCCCACATTTGTGATCCAGATTACCAGTAGCATTCAACAGTTAATTCTCAACCGAAGCCTGGCTCATTACGGAGGCGATCTGGCCCTGGCGGTTATCGGTGTGATTATGAGCATAACTACCTTGCTGGTAATGCCGGCCATGGGTATTGCTCAGGGTGCGCAACCCATATTGGGCTTTAACAAAGGCGCCGGGCAGTATGGACGGGTTAAGGACACCCTGAAGCTATCGGCCATCTCAGCCGTGCTTGTTATCACTGTGGGTTTTATTATCTCCAAAATATGGCCTGCCCAGCTCATCGGCATGTTTAACAAAAAACCTGAACTCATTGCCCTGGGCGTGCACAGCATGGACATATTTTTTAAATTCATTCCCCTTGTGGGGGTGCAGATGCTTGGCTCCAGCTATTTTCAGGCTGTAGGGAAGCCGAATCAAGCCACTATATTAGCCCTGTCAAGACAAATACTGATTTTTATCCCACTGCTGCTCATACTTCCTTTTTATTGGGGGCTGGAGGGGGTCTGGTGGTCTGCACCTTTATCTGATTTAGGCGCATTTATCCTGACAGGCACATGGCTATTAATAGAAATCAAGAAGCTATAATGGGGTCAGGTCTTGAATTATCACTTTTTCGGATTGATTCCATTGCATTTTTCATCAAAGCAGGGTAAAATCTACAGCTTTTTTGACCATAAATCCGCTTAGAATCGGCGGAAAAGGCCTGTGACCTTGCCCAGCACCTCGACTTCAGGCGTCAGGATCGGTTCAAAACTATCGTTTTCTGGTTGCAGCCTGAAAGAGTCCTTTTCCCGGTAGAGCCGTTTCACAGTAGCTTCGTCGCCGAGCAGAAGCGCTGCGATCTCGCCGTTTTCCACGGTTTTCTGACGCCTGATAATTACAAAGTCACCGTCGCGAATGCCTGCGCCGGACATGCTTTCACCTTCCACACGCAGGATAAAGTATTCTCCCCCCGCTGCAAAATCGGAGGGGATGGGGAGGTAGCCTTCAAGATTATCGCCTGCCAGAAGAGGTTTTCCCGCTCTGATCCTGCCGATTAAAGGCACATAACGGCATTGCATTCGCCCGCCGGGAGGTTCGAGGATGCGTATCGCCCGGGGCTTCTCCGCTGCACGCTCCAGGTAACCCATCTCTTCAAGCATAGACAGGTAACGGTGTGCCGTGGAGCTGGAGCGGAAGCCCAGCGCTGCGCAAATCTCGCGGACAGAGGGCGGATAACCTTTCTCCTCTACTTCACGGCTGATATAGTCAAGCACCCTCTGCTGCTGCGATGTCAATGGTTTCACCGCGGTACCTCCTTATCTTTCCACTAGATTATACCACACTCCCAATGGGGTCAAAAATTCACGGGGTCAGGTCTTGAATTATCACTTTTTGGCTCCAAAAAACATGGGGTCAGGTCTTGAATTATCACTTTTTGGTTCCGGCTCTTTTACTCCATTTAGCTTTTTAGCAACTTTTCTGATCGTGGGGGGAGCAGGCCGAGCCATTTTGTTTCGCAATGGTAATTGATATTAGAGTGGGGGAGAGGCAGCTTATATTTATTTTATGAACCATAGTAGTGTGCCGGGGCTTTTATAAGGATTAGCGCAAACCTGTACAGTAAGGCGCTGCAGTTAACAGAGGAAAAAGTTCTGCAGGGGCAGGAAATCCGCCGGGCTGTCAGAGATCCCCCAATTTCAGTTTCTGCACAAAAGCCTCGTCGTCCAAAACCTGGGCAAGAGCGGTATATATGGGGCAGTCCTCCACGCCTGGTGAGAGCCCGGCACGCAGTGCCTTGTAGGCCGCCTCTTTTTCTCCCAGCTCTTCTGCGAGCTCGCAGAAACGGCTGCAGAGGCGAACAACCTGGGCTCCCTCGACAGAACCGGTGGATGCATCCCTGCATCTGTGGGGCACACCTGAGCAGGTTTCGCAAATGTTCTGCTCCGGTGCATCCAGATAAGCGGACAAAGGCCCGGCGATCTGCAGGGGCTGCAAAATTTCCCCGGCGATTTTCAACCCGCCGGCATGGGCACCAAAAAGGCGGCTGAAACCGTGAAGAGCCGCCCCCAGTCCGGTCATGGCGATCAGGTCCTTGTTCATCTCCAGCAGCTTTGCTATATTCCGGCTGTACTGAAGCACCGGCAGTGTCTGCCGGTGCAGCTGCGGGGAGAGCCGGTGCAGCAGATTCATGAAAAATTCACAGATTGCCGCCGGGCTGTCCATATCCATGACCTTGCGCTTTTTGGCCAGGACAAACTCTATTTGCCGTCGTAACTCCTTGTAGTTGACGGGGCGACTGATAAAAAGGTCCGCTCCCACAGTGAGCCCCCTGGCGCGATCCTCCACCTCATCGAGAACGGTCAGCATGATAACCGCAATATGTTTTGTCTCCGGCGCCTCTTTAATCCGCTTGCAAATTTCAAAACCGTTCATGCCCGGAAGCATCACATCCAAAAGCAGCAGATCGGGGTGAAATTGTTTGATCAGCGGCAGCACCTCTTTGCCCTGGTGCGCCTCCCGGACCCGATAGCCCCATTGATCCAAAAGGTCGGCCATCATATTGCAGTTTTCAATATTATCGTCAACCACCAGAATTTTTTCCCCGCTCATATCGTTTCGCTCCCCGCAGTATCAGCATGTTTTTCTCCTGTAATTACAGGGATATAAAATATGGCTTCCGTTCCTTTTCCCGGCTTGCTGTAGATATTCAATTTGCCCCCGTGCAGCTCTACCTGTTTCCGTGACAGCGGCAGGCCCAGCCCGGTGCCCTCGTATTTTTTTGAATATGAGTTGTCCACCTGTTCGAACTCAACAAAGACCCGGTCCAGATCGCTTTCATCGATGCCGATGCCCTCATCCCGCACCGAGAAATAAACTGCGGGGGGACCGCCGTTTAACGGCTTTTCCTCCACCTCTATCCAAATCTTTTTTCCGGGATCGGAAAATTTGATCGCATTGGAGAGCAGGTTGTAGAGCACCTGCTTCAACAGCATCTTATCGGCGGTCACCCGGAGTCCTTTCGGTTTGATCTTGATGAGGATGTCGCTTTCTTTTTGCTCGGCCATATTTTTGACGATGGAAAAAACCTCGTCGAGCACCTCCCGGACGGGATGGCAAACCGGATTTATCGTGGTTTTACCCGCCTCAATTTTGGCGGTGTCGAGAATGTCGTTGATCAGCTGCAGCAAATTGTTGCTGCTCACCAGAATGTTATTGATATATTTGGCTTGCTTCCCATTTAACGGCCCGAAGATCTCGTCCAAAAGCAGCTCCGATGCGGCGATATTGTTTGTCAGCGGAGTGCGCAGTTCGTGGCTCATGTTCGCCAAAAACCTGGACTTGATTATATTAGACTTTTTGAGGGCGGTAACGGTCTGGCGCAGCTCCAGGGTTCTTGCGTCCACCTTCGCCTCCAGCTGCTCGTTGAGCTGCAACAGCTGGCCGGAGAGCACAGTCGCCTCCTCGGATTTTCTGCGAAGCTCGCCCACATATTTGTCCAGCCGGGTCTTGTTCTCACGCAGTTTATCTGCCATTTCGTTGATCGCCACAATGAGGTGTTCCGGTTCACTGCGCGGATTTGAAGGCACCGGATAGTCATGGCCCGCTGAAAAATCCCCCCGGGATATCTTCTGGGAGATCTCTTTGCCGGCGATAATGGGGCGGGTGATGCGGCTGCAGAACAACCAGCTGCCAATCAGAATTATGGGCAGGCTGATCAGAATAACCGCAAGAATAATCGTGCGATTGCTCTTCAGGAGAAGCTTGTAGTCGCGCTCGGGGATGCCCACACCCAGGTACCCGATGATCTCCCCGGAATAATCGCGAATCGCCTTGTAGCTGAAATAATAGTCCCCCCCGATGGGGGCATATTCCACACCGTGGTAGTAATCCGCTGTAGTTGTGAAATTGTCTTCGAAATCAGGGATGGGGCAGCCCAGGTAATTGTCCCTTTCGGGGGAGGATATATTTGAACAGACCCGGATATTCCCCAGGGAAATGGAGAGATAGGAGTTGTCGATGGTGGCGCTGTAGCTGCCGGGATAATAGCCGCTGTTGTTTAAGATCTCCCCGGCGATGAGATAACCGCTGTCCCCCACCGCCGTGATCGTCAGGTTTGCCAGAGCCTGCCCCAGCAGGTTCCCGTCGCTCAGGGTGATCTCATATTCAGTCAACGGCTCTGTACCGGCGGCGAAAAGGTTTTCCAGGGGGATCACCGCTTTGGTTTTTAAGGTGGAGGCCCCGGATCTGTGCAGCTTCCATATACTATCGCTGAAGAGCAGCGCCGCCTCCTCTTTCAACCCGGGCAGTGCGGCCACCTGTCCGCCCTGCTGATTGGCAAAAAGAGCGAAGCTCAAATAAGGACAGCTCTGGCGCAGGAAGAGAAGACAATCGTTCAACCGCTCCTTATCGCCGCTGCTGAAAGCATTGGAGAGCCCGAAAGCCTGCACCGCGATAGCACTGCAGCTGCTCATCTGATCAAGCCTTCTATCGATCAGCTCTTCCGCAATATGCGAGGTCGTCTTCAGATAGTTGAAGGCTGTATTTTTCTGGAGGCCGTCGAAAACCATACTGGAGATGCCGTACAATAATGCCATCACCAGGACAACCATGAGCGAGGTGAAGATCATGAACTGACGTCTGATGGACATCGCTTTTACCTACCAATTCTTGAAATAGTTTTTGCAGAGCAGCATCACCTGCTTGCGATCCTTGGCCTGCATTTTGCGCAATATATTCGTAATATGGCTTTTCACCGTTTTATCACTGATAAAAAGAACCGCTGCGATCTCCTTGTTGCTCTTTCCCGTCATGATCTGACCGACAACGGTAAATTCGCGGGGGGTCAAACCGAATTGGTTAATCAGCTGCTGGCCGCTTGTATCCATCTCCGGGTATGATACGCTGTTCCCCGGAGCGGCCAGGGAAATAATGCTGTCGAGAAACTTGCTGATCTCTTTAAGCCTCTCAGGGGTCATAAAGCTGACATGGTAATCCTCGTTGAGGCTGATTCTGCAGTCGCCGGTGTCGACGGCGCCGCCAAAAAAAGCAGCCTTCGCTTTGCCCCCGATCAGCACCGGGCAGGCGAAAATGCCCATCCCCATATAGCAGTTATCGACCAAAACAGAGCCGCTGCGGCACATCTTTTGCAGCATCTGTTGCCGCTGCAGCTGGCAGCGGGCATGGTTATGGCTCTGCATATAGTGACATAGCAGGGATTCGCTCGACCAGACGGTGAGCGGTTCACCGGATAGGGAGAGCAGGCACAAGCTAATATCAAACATTTCTGAAAAGCCGTCTTGAAATGACTGCACCTTCTCCTTGCCGATGGAGCGCAGCCATGTTAGAGCCTCACTCGAATTGCTCATCCCGGATGTCCTTTCCAAATCGATTTGCCCATAACCTCTACCCCTCAATTATAACAAATAACCCGGACTCGATAAAACACCGAGGCCGGGTTATCCTTACCGAAACGACGAGTTGTCTGCCGCTGTTCTAGAAATTCTGGCGATCGATCCGGTGCAGTTTGTAGACAACATCGGTATCCACATAACAGACAATCCCGGCGTTGAGATAGATCTGCTGCAATCCGTACAGGTCTTCCTTTTTTCCGCTTTCCATATGCTCATAGGGGTAAGTTTTACCCAATTGCTCCCATTTTGATGTTCCCAACCGGTGAAAAGGCAACAGGTTGATCTCGAAGAAACCGTTTCGCTTCATGAAAGCGATTACCGCCCGGGCATTTTCCTCGCTGTCGTTGAACCCGGGGATAATGGGGGAGCGCAGGATGAGCCGCCCCGGCCATCCCGATGCCACCAGCGCCTCCAGGTTGCCCAAGATCTGTTCGTTACCCACACCGGTTTTTAACTTGTGCTGCGATGAATCCATATGCTTGATATCGATGAAAGCAAAATCAACATCCCTCATCGTCCGGAGAAAGAGATCGCGCTTTGCATAAGCCGAAGTTTCAATGGCCGTGTGGATGACCATCCTTTTACATTCGCTCAGGGCTTCCTGCAGGAAGGCGCTTTGCGCCAGGGGGTCGCCGCCGCTGAAGGTAACCCCACCGTCGCCGCCCCAGAAGTTGCGGTCGCGCTGCAGCACCTCCATCAATTCAGCCACCGTGTAGAACTTGCCTGATTTGCGCAGCGCTTCATAGTTGCAGACAGCAGCGCATTCAAAGGTGGTGCACTCTGCGCAGAGGTCGCGCTCTATTTGCGGCAGCCCGTTGTCCGGGTCAATGCTGATGGCGCCGCGGCTGCAGCTCTCCATGCACCGCCTGCAGCTGTTTTGGACCGCCTTGCATTGTCCCGCGGCAAAGAGGAGGGTCTGCCGGTTGCGCATTCCCTCCGGGTTGGCGCACCAGGCGCAGCGCAAAGGGCATCCGCTCAAAAAGACCAGCGTTCTGGTACCGGGACCGTCATGCACGGCAAAACCCTGAATATCGAAAATCAACCCTTTATGTTGGCCCATTTGCTCTATTCCTTCCTTTTGTGATACCGTTACACTTTTGGCTGCATGCTTCCCGGCAACTTGTCAAACTTCTTCGGCAGGGTCAGCGCAAATATGGCCGAGAGGACAAACATAACCGTGGCCATGATAAAGGAGACCCTGTATGAACCGTAGACCACAAAAAGCTTGGCTCCCAAGTAGCTTCCGGCGGCTGGACCGACACCCATGATGATGAGGGTGGCCAGACCCCAGATCTGAGGGAAGCTGGCCCGGCCGAAGATGGCGCCGATATATCCGGTTACCTGGGCGGGCATCATCATCCAGTAGATGGGAAAGAGGATTGCAGCGATGAGGGAGAGGGTAAACCCTGATGCCCCGGAGATGAGAAAGAGCATGGCCACAACACCCACTGCCGGGGCAATCATCATCAGATTGCGGCGGGCGGCGGCTTCATCCCCGATGGATTGCGCATATTTGTCGGAAAAGGCACCCAGTGTGGGGGCCAAAATAATGCCCAAAAAGCCGATGAGGGCATAGAGGTTGGTGCTCGTGGAAAGCGAAAGCTCCACATCCTTGACCCAGTAGCTAACCAGCTGTGACCAGATCAGGAATTCTGAAAAGCAGGCGCAGAAAAAGCAGGCAATAGTGCCCCAGAGCGCGTAAGTGCCAAAGGCATCCTTTACTGTCCAGATCACCTGCGCTTCCGCCGGCGGGCCGCCCGCAGCGGCAATCTCACCGACAGGTTCCATCCCGTAAGTCTTGGGCGGTTTTTTGGTGACGATGGTGGCGATAACAAGAAGACCCATGGAGATGAACGCAAGCATGGTCATGGCGAAGCGCCAGTCCATGGTCAAAAGCGCCGCTTTCAGCCCCAAAGTCAAAATAACCTGAGCGACGCAGGCACCGGACTGGGCAAAACCGAAAGCCCGGCCGTACGCCGAGCCGATGTGCCAGCTGCGCACCGACGACGTCGCCGGGACAAAGAGCATCGCTGTGGCCACCCCGGCAAAGATGGTGTACGGAACAAGATAGGCAAAATAATTGTTCGCTATACTGGTAAGATAGTAGCCGAAAAAGGCGGTGACCGAAGCGATCCCAAAACAGAACTTAATCCCAAACCGGTTGAAGATGACCCCTGCAAAATACGAAGTTATCGCATAGATAATCATCATGATGGAGTAGCCCGCGGTAACCTTGGCCACATCCCAGCCCATATCGGTGGTCATCGGGGTCAACAGCACCGAGAAGGAACTGCGGTAGCCGAAAAAAACAAAGTAAGCCATAAATGCAGCGATGATCACTTGAATGCCATATTTCTTATTGTCATTCATATTCCTTACCCCTTTCATTTTTAATAACGGGGCGGGCGGCGCCCGCCCCGTACTGCAACCCTTACTTCATGGTGTAACCCTCACAGGTTTTGGCGTTCATATCCCCGTAAGCCCAGAATTCCTTGCCCACACCGGTGCAGGTGCCGATCTCCTCCTTATCGGGATTGTTGAAGTGGCGGCAATTGCGGCACTTGGGGGCCTCGTCAAAATTGGGGCAGATGGGGGCGTCGATGAGCACAAAATCCTGAGCCTTCCGGCAGTACCCCTTGAAAACATCAAAAGCGGTGAAGTTTTTGCAATCGCTGTGTTTTTTCACCTTTATACACCTCCCACGTATTCAGTACGGGCGATAACCTCATCCTGAACGGGCTTCGCTGTTTCAACCCAGTACTGGGTGAATCCGGAGACACGAATCAGCAGATCGCGGTGTGCTTCGGGCAGCTTCTGGGCCTCTTTCAGCATCTTGGAGTCGACGATGTTGAACTGCAGGTGGAACCCGCCCTGCTTCATGTACGAGCGAATCAGCTCGAGCAGCTTTTTGCTGCCGTCAAAACCGCGGACGGAATTGGGATGGAACTTGAGGTTAATCTGCGAGTTTTGTGATTTGCTCTGATCCCAGCAGGAGGCGGAAGCGAGGACGGCATAGGGGCCGTTGCGGTCCGTGCCCGGATAGGCGGACATGGAGCCGTCGGCAAAAGCGGTGTTGCAGAGGCGACCGTCCGGAGTGGCCAGGGTGGGGACACCGAGGGCGGCATGCAGCGCCACCGAGATCTGGCAGGCGTACATTTTCTTGGCATAGAGGGACTGGTAATTGTTGCAAACAGCGCAGAACCAGTGCTCATACTCCAGAAGAATCTCATCGGTAAACTTGTCGGCATTGCCGTGCTTCGGCGCTTTGAGACAGTCGCCGTGGATATCATCGTACTCGGTCACATCCGCCTTTTTCACCTGGGTGCCCAGGGAGTAGGAGTCTGTCTCCAGGGCGGTGAAGAAGCCGAAGTTGTTGATGATAGCCTCCCGGAAATCCTCCAGGGTGTATTTATTCTCTTCATAAACCAGTTTTTTCAGCGCCGCCAGCGAGTTGATCATGTTGGCGGTACCGCAGGACTCGATATTGTAGGTGGCGTTGTAGCGGGTCCCCATATGGCCGATATGATGGCCCTTGACCAGGCAGTCCGGCTTCATAATCGAGTTGACCAGGGACATGTTGCGGTCGCGCCAGATATCGTGCTGAATGTTGTTGGCCCGCACGCCCACTTCCAGCACCTTTTCGTAATAAGCCTTGTACTGGTTCCAGAATTCTTCATAGGTGTTCAGTTCTTTGTTGTGCGGCGGCAGAACCTGGATGTTGGTGCGGGGATCTTTCCCGTTGAAGAGAACCACATTGACCAGGTTGGGGTTGTTCACGAAATGAATCCCCACAGAGGTGACCTGGCTGGAGCCCGCCGGAATGTAGTGAACCTTCCCGTCAAAGTGCAGGGGCATCCAGGAGCAGGTGGTCGTCTCCAGGCAGCCGCCGATGGCGATACCCCGGGATTCCTCCACGGTCATCCCTTCATCTGAAAATTGATTGAGCAAAAACTCCATGCCGCCGCGGTTGTTCATCCAGGCGGGGTAACCGGTGCCGATTTTGGTACATTCGACACATTTAAGCACAAATTCCTCAGGCAGCCTCTCGTCATAGAGCACTGACAGCGTCGGCTGGGGACAGGGGTTGGTCATGGCAGCATGAACGATAAGCCACTCCAGGCGGTTGCCGCAGGGGCGCCCCTCCTTGTTCAGGCCGCCGAGGCTGAGATTGTTGAAAGTGTTGCCGGAGATCCCCCCGCTGATACCGGTGGAGGCAAAGAGCTCAATGGCGCTGTACTTGAAGCGGTGCACCTCCAGAAGCTCGATGACCTCATCCTCGGTGATTTTCCCCTCCCGGATATCCTTTTCAAAATAGGGGTAGAGCACCTGGCCCAGCCGGCCGGGTGAATAACCGGAAATAGCGTCTTCGTTTAGCACGGTGATATGGATGAGATAGGTCAGATGCAGCGCTTCGCGAAAATCCCGGGGCGGCTTGTGCGAGATCCATTCCATGCGATCCGCCAGCTCTTCATATTCCGCCTTCTGCTTCGCATCCTCTTCGGCCGCTGCCAGCTCCCGCAGCTCTTTCACGTAATTGAGCCAGAACTGCTGGATCCCTTTTAATATGATGGAGGCTGCTTCGTAAAAATAGAGGCGCTTCATGCCGATAATACCGTCACCGTCGGCATGGCCGGCCACCACCTCTTTTTGCTCGTCGCACATCTCGATCATGCCGTCGAGACCGTATTCCAGGGGATAATAGTAGCTGGCCACTTCACGTCCCTGGGGAATGGTGTAACCGCTGTCGCAGAAGATGAGCACTGTCTGCATGATATCCTGCTTCATCTGGTAATCGTCCATCAGCTGCTCATAGCGAAGCCCCAGGTCCTCGACGGACTTGCCTTCCCATATCCGGGCCAGTTTCGTCAGCACCGGAACCTCTTCCGCGCGGATCCCGAATTTTCCCGCCAGCGAAACGACCTTGCCCACACTCTGGACCACATTCCCGCCGCCCCGGCCCAGCTGGGCCAGCTCGTCAATAACCACGCTGCCGCTGTTGGCCAGGCTCTTCAGCTCTTCCTCCTTGGCCAGATAGAAGGAGTTGGTCAGCCAGGGCATGGGGAAACCGCCCCGCAGGAAAGATGTCTTCCCCCCGGGGAGCAAATCCCGGGGATAGATGCTGGGAGTGGTGTGGGCATAGGCGCTGGCCAGCGCTTTCGCTCTTCTGACCTCCTGCACATCGCCATCCGCCTCAGCGTAAGCTCTGGTATACCAGTAGGGGAACTCAGTGTTGGAGCTGGCGTAAGCCTGATAATAAAGCTGCATCAGCTCTTTGGCCCGCGGGGTTGGTTCGAGTTTGATCTCGCGATCGACAATCTCGTCGCTGTCGCCCCCGGAATCCCCGTAAACAAAACCCATCGATAGACCTTTTTCCGCCAGGACGTCTTCCAAAAGTCTACCCTTTACCGCTTCATCCATTGATGTACCTCCTTTTTAATTTTCTCACTCTGCTACTCCTAGAGCGGTCAAATAGAACATACCACTGTCAAGAGCAAGCTCATATCCGCATCAGGTTGGGTTATGGTTTGGTTTTTGGATGGGCCGGCCCGATCTTTAAGACCCCGCTGCGACGTAATGCCGGCGGGGTCTTAATTCTACTCCCGGGTCCCACTCATCTAAGACCACCCGAAAAAGCGCCAAAAGTAAGGGGGTCAGGTCTTGAATTATCACTTTTTGCTTCCAAAAGTAAGGGGGTCAGGTCTTGAATTATCACTTTTTGGTTTTGAAACTTTTACTCCATTTAGTTTTTTAGCAACTTTTCTGATAGTGGAGGGATAAGGCAGGGCCATAGTGTCCCGCAATGGTAATTTATGTTAGAGTGGGGGAGGGGCGGCATTTTTTTATTTTATGAACCCCGGGGCGCCGGGGTTTTTATAATAATTAGCGCAAGCTGTACAGTGAGGTTTCTAAAAGTAATATTCTTTTTTGAAGGATGGAGCTTCTGTGCAAAAAGTGAAGTCGGGGGATCCCGGACAGCCCGGCGGCTTTCCTGAGAAGTATTGCGCTTATAAAGAATAAAGTGCTTGAAGTGATGGCAAATATGCTTTAATGGTTTTAACAAGGAAGAAATAGCTTCCCGGCGTCATCCATGGGAGAGCACTTTAAAAGTAGAGAGAATCATTGTAAGCGCAGCGCTCTGTTCCGGAAAATCGGACAGTTGTTATATATTTCATGGTTTCATCGGCGCTTCTTGAGCGCAGAGAGGCGCTAGAGGGCGTCACAAAGGTGGAATAGGATTAAAATAGCAGCGGGGTTTGGCAGCAAAAAAGCGACGGAATGGTTTTTAACCCGGAAATTTAACTTCCGATAATGTATCTTATGTCAACAAGCGGGGATCAGAAGAATTTAATTTTCTAGCGGCAATGATTTGAATAGCTGGCTGAGTCATTTTACGCCCAATAAATATAGTCTTCAACAGTCGTCAACGCAAAAGCTAATGCCTGTACCATACCATTCAGGCATAAATGTTGATGCAAGCTAAAAGATCTAAATGTCTCGATGAGCCGAATTGCATAAATTAAATCTCAGAGGTCTCTACTTGTTCCGGCTCATAATTGTATTCTTTGTGCCGGAAAAAAGACCGATTGCCGATAAACCCAGTACTGTGCCAAATAAAATAGCTTTTTTAGGTTCACCGGGTGCCAGGTAAACAAAGGAAAAAAATAGCCCCAGAGAGAGTGCTACTAGAGGGATAAGCCTTGTGGGCATGCCGAAACGCTTAAGCAGCTCTGAAAGACCGATTATGATCGGGACAAGGGCGACACCGTAAACCGTGAACTGATCCATCCATCTCCCCCGTTCCCTAGAAAAAGCGATCAGTTACAAATATGCCCCTGAATGCTGCCTTAGAACCAGAAAAGATTAATCTTAATGCAACTGTCTGTGTCCATCATAACGACTGATCTGTTTCTGTGACATTAGTACCCTGCCTTCTCGGTGACATTTTATCAACGTAATTAACAAGGTGACATTATCACAGGTTAAACACACCTCACTGGTACAACTTTATTTTAAAGATCACAGATGATATAATTTTAATGAGAGGAAATACTATTACAGGACTTTCGTCAATTTTTATAAAATATAGCAGGAGTTGCTTCTATGACCAGGCTGCGCCTGATTGTTATAATCATATTCGCTTTGATTGCTGTGGCATTTGGGATATTTATTATCCATGATCTGTCCAGCAATGAATCTGTCACCGCCAACCCTACCGAAATCTCATCCTATGATGAGCCACCCTCTGAACCTGTTGTTGCTGAGGCTGAAAAGCCTGAGCCCTTGGACTGTACCATCGGCCTCTATACCGGTAAGGGTAGCTGGGATGTTGATCTGCAGGCGATGCGGAATTTTGCAGCTGAATATGATCTAGACTGCGTCGACATTGATAGTAAAACGATTAATAGCGCTGATCTGAACAGCCTTTGCGATATTCTTGTTTTTGTCGGCGGTTGGAGCGCTGAATATCGCTACAGTGTAGAGAATCATGCAAACATCCGATCTTTTGTTGAAAAAGGCGGCTGTTTCCTGGGTTTCTGCGCAGGTGCCTATTATGCCTCCACGACAATGCGCTGGAAGGGCAAACCCATTGAATACCCGCTTAAACTTTTTCCCGCTGAGGCTGCAGGTCCTTTGAAACTGAACTGGGGATCGCTATCCTCCGTCACTCTAAATAAAGAGATCGCTTTTAACGAGGATTTCATGGAGACCCTGGAGATGTGGTATTTTGATGGGCCCTGCTTTACCGGCTTACCCTATCATTCCATTGATGTCCTGGCAAGTTACCAGACAAATGATGAAGCTGCGGTAATTGCCTTTGACTTTGGCGAAGGTAAAGTGCTGCTTTCGGGGCCCCACCCTGAGCTGGGCTTTATCCCTTCAAGCCAACTGGTGCAGACCGAAGGTGGCGATGGGGCGCAGTGGTCCTGGTTATACGCTGCCCTGCAGTGGCTTATGGATAAAAAACCTGTATAAAAGGCAGGTCAGGTGACTTTGAACATAGGTTTTTTTACAGACAGCTACCGGCCTTATACCAGCGGAGTGGTCCGTTCCATCGAGCTGTTTAATCGAGAATTCAATGCCCTGGGTCATGATGTTTACATTTTTGGACCTGATTACCCCCTTGTCCACTATCCCAGGGAGGATAAAGTTTTCCGCTTTGTTGCCATCCCTGCTCCGACCATGCCGGAGTTTTCCATTCCCTTACCTTTCTCAGCACAGATAGGAACAACCCTGCGCAGGATCAATTTGGATGTCATCCATGTCCACTCCCCTTTCCTCCTGGGAAGGCTGGGCGCATATGCGGCACGCCAGTACAGCCTGCCCCTTGTTTTTACCTTTCACACGCTATATGAACAGTATGTCCATTACCTTCCGGTAGCGAGGCAAAGGACAAAGCTTATTATCCAGTCTATCGGAAGGGATTTCTGCAATCGCTGCAACCTGGTGGTTGCCCCTTCACGTCTCGTGGAGGAATATCTAAGAGAAATTGGTGTAACCGCCCAGATAGCGGTTATCCCCACGGGGATTGATCTTGAAGAATTTAAGCAAAAGGATCCTCGCTGGCTGCAGTCTAAATACGGCCTCTTTGCAAAGGAGAGGATCCTTCTCTTTGTCGGCCGCCTCGGTAAAGAGAAAAATATCGTATTTTTGCTGGAATCCTTTTACCGGCTGCAGCAGGAAATACCCGACATCCGCCTTGTCATCGTAGGCGGCGGTCCCCAGGAAGAGGAGTTGCGCAGGCTTTGTGAGAGGATGGGGATTGAAGAAAAAGTTATATTTACCGGAGTCCTGCCGCGCAATGAAGTCGTTCATTGCTACGCATCAGCCGATCTTTTCGTCTTTCCTTCTATAACGGAAACACAGGGTCTGGTCATAGCGGAGGCAAAGGCAGCCGCCCTGCCGGTGGTGGCAATTAAGGCTTTCGGTGCGGCTGAAATGGTCAGGCATGGAGAAGACGGTTTTTTAACGGATCACTCGCAGGATTCATTTACCCGGAGTATTATAAAGCTCCTTGAGGAGCGGGATCTTTACGAAATAATGCGGCGTAACGCGCAGGTAAACGCTGTGGAACTTTCCTGCTCCATAAGCGCCGATGAGTTGGTTGCACATTATGAGAGACTTTCCCGATCTAAATATCCTTCACCCCCATCCCCTCCACTTCACTATCAGCAGGTTTAACAGCTTAAAATATCTTTATGGATTAAGATCTTAATTTTTCGTCTTGGATTGTACGTTTTCTGCTAGCTATGTGCTAGCTACCACCCCTGCAATCCCCTTTAGCAGGCTATATCTGTAAAAATAGGAAAAACCCCGGAAGCGTTGATGCCGCTGGCTTTTCGGGGTTTTTTACTGGCTGCGGGACTAGGGGTCGAACCTAGGCTTTGTGATCCAGAGTCACACGTGCTGCCACTACACCATCCCGCATCGTCTTTGCCATTATAACAACAAAAGCTTTTAAATTCAAGAACCTGACCAGTCCAAAATAGGATTGCCTCCCGGCTATTTATCGGGAAGCCTCCGGATAGTCAGTCAGCAACTTGTAACCATCTTCCCCGGGTTAAAAAATAATTCCTGCCCCGTTAAAATAACGGAGTTTTTACTGCTGCTCTCTGTTAGTTTAACAAGAGGCGGTCGTTTTGAAGCTGTTCGCCACTGGCGCCGTGAAAAAGATCCACCAGCCTGGGGACGGTCAGCCCCTCTCTCTCTCCATCATTTACATCGAGAATAATAGAACCCTCATGGAGCATGATCAAACGTTTTCCAAGCCGCAGGGCCTGCTCCATATTGTGGGTAATCATCAAGGTGGTTATATTTTCCTTTTCGAAGAGTGTTTTTGTCAGCTGAAGCACCAGCGTCGCCGTTTTCGGATCAAGAGAAGCGGTGTGCTCGTCAAGCAAGGCCAGTTTAGGGCGGACCAGCGTGGCCATGAGCAGTGCAAGGGCCTGGCGCTGCCCCCCGGAAAGCAGCTTCGCCGGTGTGTTCAGCCTATCCTCAAGTCCCAGTTCCAGTCCGGCCAGCTTGGTTTTAAATTGTTTGCGTTCATTTTGGGTGATTGCCCTGCTAAGGCGCCTTCTAAGTCCGCGCCGCTGAGCCAGTGCCATATTTTCTTCAACAGTTAGTGAAGCTGCTGTTCCGATCATGGGGTCTTGAAAAATACGGCAAATTGAAGCTGCTCTGCGGTAATCGGGAAGCTTCGTTATTCCCTGGCCGTCCAAAAATATTGTTCCCTCTTCGGGTATATAGACCCCGGCAATGCAGTTCAACAGTGTGCTTTTGCCCGCTCCATTGCCTCCTATGACGGTGACAAATTCACCGGGTTCAAGGATGAGGTTTATATCCTGCAAAGCAATCTTTTCATTAATTTCCCCATGATGAAATACCTTGTAAAGTTTTGATATTTTGAGCATTTAACCGCCGACCTTCTCTGCTGTTCCTGCTTTGTGATTCTCAACTGAAAGCTTCGGTGCAGGTTTAAATTTTTTACTAATTTCGGGCGAGATAAGAGCTATTGTGACCAGCAAGGCGGTAAAAAGTTTTAGATCGGTATATTCGATAAACTTGATCCGCAGCACAAGAGCGATTGCCAGGCGGTAAATGATCGAGCCCGCCACCACTGCGCAAAGGCGCCCGAAGATTGATTTAACGCCCAGGACCACCTCGCCGACAATTACCGATGCCAGGCCGATGATGATCATTCCGATGCCCATGGTAATATCGGCAAAACCCTGGTGCTGGGCAATCATCGCCCCTGAGAGGGCGACAAGGCCGTTGGAGATGGCCAGTCCCATGATTTTCATCCCATCAGTGTTTACCCCCAGGCTGCGCAGCATCATTTCATTGTCGCCGGTGCCGCGCAATGCCTGGCCCATCTCAGTGTTCAGAAAAAGGTAAAGAAAAAGTACTGTCAAAAGAATGACGGCAAGAGCAACTATGGTCTGGCTAAGGCGAAGGGACAGACCCCTGTCGACAAGGGCATCGAAGATGGTGTTATACTTCAACAGGGAGATATTGGGCCGACCCATGATCCGCAGGTTGATGGAGTACAGGCCGATCATGGTAAGAATACCCGAAAGAAGAGGGGTTATGGAGAACCGTGTGTGCAGGATACCGGTGATCAGCCCCGCAAGAGCACCCAGCGGCAGCGCCGCCAGTGTGGCCAGGAACGGATTCGCCCCACTGGCGATCAGGGTGGCGGTGATGGCCGCTCCCAAGGGCAGGCTGCCGTCAACGGTAAGGTCAGCATAATTGAGAATGCGGAAGGTTAAGAATACTCCCAGCACCAATAGACCGTAAAGCAGCCCCTGAATCAGGGTGCCCCAAATAAGTGCAAGATTCATCTTCCTTCCGCCCCTCTCTCATATTAAAAAGCCTGTCTATCCATCGACGGCTCCAAATTAGTCAACTATCTCATCAGCCCGATCCAGCAGAGACTGCGGCAAAGTTATGTTTAACTTCTCTGCAGTGGTTTTATTTATAACAATAGTATATTTTGACTGTCCCTCGATGGGCATTGTCGCTGGTTCTGCTTCGCCTCTCAGGATTTTTGCAGCCATTAGACCTGTCTGATAACCCAGTACGGAATAGTCGATGCCGATGGTTGCCAGGGCCCCATTCCGGACGCAGCTATCCTCTCCCGCAATCACCGGGATGAGGTGTTCTTCCGATACCTGTAACACTGAATCGATAGCGCTTACAGCGGTGTTATCCGTAGGCACATAGATGGCGTCAACCTCGCCAACAAGCGACTCGGCGGCAGTGAGCACATCCCCTGTGGCGGTTACCGGGGCCTTGATTAAAGTTAAGCCGGCCTGGGATATCTCTTCTTCCAGGATCCCTACCTGGATCACTGAGTTCTCTTCGCTGGAGTTGAATATAACCCCGATCCTGGTTGCCTCCGGAACGATCTCGAGCAGCAGCTCAAGCTGCAATTTTACGGGATTCATATCGTGAGTTCCCGTTACGTTTGCCCCCGGTCTTTCCAGGCTCTCAGCCAGCCCTGTGGAAACGGGATCAGTAACTGCGGTGATGACAATGGGGATATCCTTTGTTGCATTGTATGCCGCCTGCGCTGTAGGGGTGGCAATGGCCAGGATGAGATCAACCTTGTCGGCAACAAAGCCTTCGGCAATGGTTGAAGCGGTGGTGATTTCACCGTGTGCGTTTTGAATATCCAGGGTAATGTTATCTCCCTCCACAAACCCCTCGTCGCTTAACGCCTCAATGAAACTGTCCCGGGCGGCGTTCAGAGCAGTATGATCCAAAATCTGCATAATGCCGATCTTGATTCCTGCCTCCGGGCCAGTGCATCCTGAAAACAAAAACAGAGAAACCAACAACAATCCTAGAAGCAAAAACAGGGAAAATCTTTTCATTTTGTGATCCCCTCCATTTTTTGTACCGGGAATAGAAGCGGAAAAGATAAAGGCAGGTGATATTCTGCTAATGATCATGATGTTTTACATCTCTTCTCCGTATGAAAATCCCCTACTATAATACGTTATTAGAAAAATTTTATAGCAAAAGGTTGTTCTTGTCAATAATATTCGAGAAATGCGGAATAAACATTACATAATTTAGATAATGGATATCATTCTATCCAGGAAGCCGCTTTTTCAAGGCGTTCCACGGTTTTTTCACGGCCAAGCAACACTATTATATCAAAAAGACCCGGACCGATGGTTCTGCCGGATAGAGCAAGGCGCGTGGGATGAATCAGGCGGCCCGTGGATATAGCCAGCTCTTTGCTTAAGTTGCGAAAGGAATTTTCAATAGATTCCATGTCAAAAGGATCAATTTTTTGCATCAGTGCGGCAGCCTTCCGCAGCAGCCCGGTGCTTCCTTCCTTGCGGAAATGTTTTTCCACGCCTTTGGGATCATAGTTGAATTCATCACGGTAGAAATAAGATGAAGCATCAGCCAGGTCAACAAGAGTCTTTACCCGGTCGCGCACGGTATCCACAATTGTTTTGAAATGGACGAGGTTCTCCCCCTCCAAAGGGGATGTGAGCAGCCCTTCTGCCTCAAAAAAAGGCAAAGCTGCTGCAGCCAGTTCATCCAGGGGAGCTTCACGAAGGTAGTGACCATTCATCCAGGTCAGCTTTACGGTGTCGTAGATGGCGGCGGTTTTATTTACCCGCTCCAACGAAAAAAGCGGCACCATCTCAGCCAGGGTGATGATCTCTTTTTCGCCTGGAGACCATCCCAGGAGAACCATGTAGTTGATGAGCGCCTCCGGAAGGTAGCCCCCTTCGCGGAATTCTTCCACAGAGGTGGCCCCGTGGCGCTTGCTCAGCTTGCTGCGGTCCGGTGCAAGGATCATGGGCACATGGGCATAACGGGGTAACTGGTAGCCCAGAGCCTCCACACAGAGCTGCTGGCGCGGTGTATTTGAGAGATGCTCTTCCGCCCTGATCACATCTGTAATTTCCATCAGGGCATCGTCAACAACGCTGGCAAAATTATACGTAGGCAGCCCGTTTGACTTAATAATGATGAAATCATCAAGGTTGTTGTTGTCAAAGCGTACTTCCCCGCGGATGAGATCGTTGACCACTGTTGCGCCGCTGTCCGGTGTGCGCAGCCTGATTACAGGAGTTCTTCCGGCAGCCAGGTACGCATCTGCCCTTTCCCGGGGCAGTTCGCGGCAGCTACCTGGATAAAGATAGGGTTTCCCCGCTTTGCGCGCCTCTTCACGTCCGGCAGCCAGCTCTTCTGTTGTGCAGAAACAGTGGTAAGCTTTGTTTTCATCCAGGAGCCGCGCTGCTTCTCTGGCGTATTCCTCAAGGCGCTGTGATTGATAATAAGGCCCTTCATCCCAATCCAGGCCCAGCCAGCGCATTGAATTGAACAGCCCTTCAGTATATTCAGGACGGGAACGTTCCAGGTCCGTATCATCAATCCGGAGAATGAAAACACCTTTTTGGGCCCGCGCAAAAAGGTAGTTAAAGAGCGCCGTCCTGGCGCCGCCAATGTGTAGCTCACCCGTCGGGCTGGGTGCAAACCTGACCCTTACCGCTTTCAACTATGCCCCTCCTCAACCAGATTTACCTTCTGTAATATAACATAACGGCTGCTATTAAGCAATGTACAGCAGCCGCTTTCTGTTTAACCTGTGAGGAGAGAAGGAGCCAAAGCATTGATCC
>CAYXKD010000028.1:0-22407 GCA_964464625.1 uncultured Syntrophomonadaceae bacterium | reverse complement strand
TGGACACCCTTGCCCTTGGCTATGTGCTTGGCACTATCAACCCGCACTCGGGACTCGCACCCGTTAGACTGCACCCATGCTGGGCGCACAAAAAATAACAGGCAGGGGACGCCTGTTATTAATTGATCCGATTAATCTACAACCGGTAGACCAATACCTTCAGTTTTTAATGCAAGCTTGCTGTTAATAGGCTACAAATCAACTGGTCCCTTTATTTTATAGCTTCGGGCGGGGATAGAGACCGGCCCGCTCAACAATTTCAGGAACAATTTCCTCCCAGGCAATGGCCATGATATGAACCCCGGCCACCCCTTCGATCTCTTTGAGCTGCTGGATTGTTTCGATGGCGATCTTAAGACCTTCCTCTTTTTTCTTCTCGGCACCCTTAAGACGCTCGATAAGTTCGTCAGGAATGGTAATTCCGGAAACAAAGTTTTTCATATACCTGGCCGCGCCCAGGGATTTGATGGGGGTAACCCCACCCATAATAGCAACCTTCTTGTGCAGACCTTTCTCGCGGACCAGCTCCATCCAGCGTTTGAAGCGATCAAGATCAAAGATACACTGTGTCTGAATAAAACTGGCTCCGGCGGCGATCTTTTTCTCCAGCCGGTCAACACGGTATTCAAAGGGATCTGCAAAGGGATTTGCCACCGCGCCTAGGTAGACAGAAAGCGGCGCTTCAAGTTCTTCTCCCCCGATAAACTTGCCCTCGTCCCGTATATCCTTGAATGCTTTTAGCAGCTGCATAGAGTCAATATCATAAACTCCTTTAGCACCCGGTTCGTTTCCAAATTTTTGGTGGTCGCCCGAGAGGCAGAGAACATTTTTAACTCCCAAGGCCACCGCCCCGAGGAGATCGCCCTGCAAGGCGATGCGGTTGCGGTCGCGCACCGTCATCTGCACAACCGGTTCTAATCCCATCTGAAGCAAGATGCCGGCTACACCGATGCTTGAGGTGCGCACAATTGCGGTCTGGTTATCGGTGATATTGAAGGCATCAACATAGTTGCGCATCGCTTCACCGTGCTCCTTGAGCAAGCCCACATCAGCACTTTTCGGCGGCCCCAGCTCTCCGGTAGCAGCAAACTGCCCGCTGCTAATTACTTTTTCTAGATTACTTCCCGCTTTCAAGTCTGACATCCTCCCTTACTATTGTTCTTGGACCTCCGTGATGAGAGGAAGACCAGTCTTTTGGCGGCTGAATCTCATCTAACACATTCAGCTTACCCAGCTTGGCAAGCCGATCGTGGATCAGGTGCCATGCGCAGTCCACATCCTTGCTAATCTCACACTTGCCGTCGGCAGAGCCGCCGCAAGGGCCGTTTAACAAACTTTTTGCACAACGGGTGATGGGGCAAATTCCCTGCGTCAGGTGAAGGACACAATCGCCGCAACCGAGGCAGCGCTCTACCCAGACCCCTTGCTCAACGGGATAACCCAAAGACTGGGTGTTCAGCCCTGGCAATGCTATAAGCTCCGGCATACGCTCCACCAGAGTTTGCACTCCAATACCGCACGCCAATGAGAGAATTGCATCAAAGCCCTTCAAGCGCTCGGCCACCTGATCGATCATTTCAAATTCACACTGGCGCTCAATGGTAAAAGCCTCAACACTTACTTCTTTATTCTCCTTTTTACGGTGGATAGAGATAGCTGCTGCCAGCTCTTCCGCTTCTTTCTGCCCCCCGGACAGACATACGGTGACACAGGTGCCACAGCCCAGAACGGCGATCCGCCGGTAAGGCGCCAGCATCTCGAAGATCTCCTCCAGGGGTTTCCTATCTGCGATAATCATAGTATGGCTCACCTTCCCTTCCTTTGCTGCTTTTGCAGTTTGTATATACCTGTAATTGTGCCTGTGCTTCTTCTAACCAGGCTGAAAGAAGCTACACCTGGCAGCCTCTTTCAGCCTAAAGCTGTGTTTATCCTTGTTTGAAGACGTCGACGTAAGAATCGCAGTAAATATCGATATTTAGAAGGATCCGGGCCGTGGCTACGGCAGCCATCAGCTCATCATCGCAGGCATCGGCAATAGCGGCATCAAGCCCGCTGGCCATGGCCATAACGGCAAAAACACGGTTGACCAGCTCCCGATCCCTTGTGCCCTGGGAAGCATTGCTCAAGCCGACTACCGTTTTAGGGGGGGGATCGGAGATCAGCTTAATCTGACGCAATGTCTCCAGCACCTCGGGACCATGATCCTGAGCAACGTTACAAGGAAGGACAAGGGGATCGATAAAAAGATTATCAATAGGTACACCATAAGCGTCTCCGGTGGCCACAAGCTCCATAGCCAGAGCTACCCTGCTCTCAGCATCTTTGGGTATGCCCTCTTCGCTCATAGCAAGACAGATCACCTCGGAACCGTACTCTGAAGCCATGGTGAAGACACGCTCCATCTTCGCCGCCTCCGCCGGAACGGAGTTGATCATCGCCGGGCGCTTGCAGATCTTCAACCCTGCTTCTATAGCGTCATAATTGGTTGAATCAAGGCATAAAGGAAGATCACTGGCCTTCTGAGTTTCTTCGACCAACCACTTCATCGCTTCCACTGGTTCAGCAGAACCGGGGCCGACGTTGATGTCAAGATAGCGGGCTCCATTCTGTTCTTGCTTTTTTGCCCATTCCTGAACTATGGAACCGTCCCGCTCCCGGATAGCCTTGGCGATATCTTGAAACATGCCGTTAATGCGCTCGCCAATAATAATCATCGGACCAACCTCCTATCATATAAATATTAGGCAGCTAATAGCTGTTATCCTGCATCAACTCATCGATATTCTTTTTGGCCAGCGCCGCTGCACGGGGATGGCGCAGCACCAGGATATCGAGACCCGCCTGCAAGAAAGCCACCGCTGTGGTTGCCTCCCAAAGTACGGCCCGATCTCCCCGGTCACCCCAGCCAGGAGCATCCTCCACAGAGGTGTTCGTTTCCTTGGTCCGCCAGACTTCATAACCTATATTGCCGATCATCGGCATGGACAGCATCCTATCCCCCTGGAGAGCACCATTACGGGCTCGCTCCATTATGGAATAGGTGTACTCAATACCGTAACCTAAAGCGGACATACAGGGATCGATGATGATCCGGTTGTTCATGACCATGCTCATCTCGGCGATGAGAATGTTCAGCTGCTTGCAAATATTGATATCAATGGGCGATAGCGCGATCACATTGTGCTTATGAGCCATGCAGGCGCTGGTAATCGCCTTGTAATTTTCCACTTCGGCGACACCCAGAAGCAGGTTCTCACCGGCAGTCGCTTCAGCCACGACGGGGTAAATCAGGTTGTCTTTTTCAGCCTTTCCACAACCGACAACAATGATGGGAACCCCCACCGCTTCAAGAACCTTCTTAACAGTAGCGGCACAATCTTCGGGAGAGCTGTCCTTTAAATCAGGATCGGCACTTTGCAGACGGATCTGAATCAAATCTGCGCCGTACTCATCGACGCACTTTTTTGCCCAGGCCGCTGTATCATCAAAAACATCATCATAGTATTCTCCGAAACAAGGATGCCATCCGGGAACCATATCGGAAATCTCCAGAGCGATAACCGGACGGTTTGGCACTCCACCTTCGAAATGCAGGAAAGGCAGCGTTGACTCACCGCCAACGGTAATGGTGTGGCTGCGGCTTCCGCCCTGTTCCTTTGTTGCTCCCAGAACGACCTCACCAACCTTGCTTCTATATCTTTCTCTTTGAATCTCTACAGCCATCTTTACGCTCCTCTCTATTGAATTCAGGAGTCAATTGCTTTTTTTAAGCAAAAGATTCTTTGGCAAATTTCGGGATGCCGGCGGCCTCCCGGGGCCCGACCATAACTTTCCAGCCACCGGATTCCTCTTCCAGGGCCCCCTGTAAAACAGCTACATGGCCGGGTAAAACGATATTTTTATGGTTGACCTTTTCTTCCAGGCCAACATCCTTCATCGCCTTGGCAATAATTTCACCGCTAAACTTATTGTCCGCATAAGCCGTCAGCACGGAGATTCCGCCGGTGTCCACGGAGAGAATGTAGCTGGGAATCCGGGAGTTCTCCACTTCACCTTCAACAATGAAATAGGTCAAAGAGAAGTTCGTGGTACAGTAAACGGGGGAATTCTCATCAACCTCCCCGACCTCATAGAGGCCAGGCTCAACAGCGATCGGTTTCTGCGGATCAGTATAGAGATTCTGACGCCATGATAATAGCGGCAGTAGATGTTCTTTTTTCGATGTTTTCAAAACCACAATGGAAGCATACTTGCTTAAGTAAACCCCTGCCTGTACAATTTCTTCCAGTGGGTCTTCCTTGGTCGTAAAGGCGATAGAGGGGTAGCCAAAGGAACGGTATTTCTTAATCGCTCCGCGGCGGAACTGGGTCAGATCAGCCAGGACCTTGCTGGTATCACGGGCTCCGCTGTCAAGAACCAGCTCTTTGTAGCCCAGTGCAACAATCTTCTCCACAAGCTCAGCTGTTTCCGCCAAGTCTTTTCCGCGAACAGCCAGTGGACAACCCTTGGCTTTGGCCAGTTCGACCATCTTTTCATAATTCTCCGCTGTAGCCGCGTAGAGCAGAGGTTTGCGGTCAGCAACAGCATCGGCAGCTCCTTCCAACAGTGCAGGATCCTCACAAATCAGGATCATGGCCTTGGCGGTCTTTGCAGCGACAGCCTCCACCGCTGCCTTGAACTTCGCGCCATCTCCCGAATCACACTTAACCGCCACCACATCGGTAACGTAATGCAACCCCACGCGATCGAATTCAAGCTCGTCAAAAGCAGCCGCCTCCGCCGCTGCATCTCCGGTATCGCTGATCAGCACCGCCACCCCCGTGGGGTGGAAGAACCGCTTGTCGTGCCGGAAAAGCTCTGTTTCATCGCCAATCTCAAGTACATGGTCCCCGCTGCCGACTTTGACCAGCTTGATCGGCGGCGCAGAGGCAGATTCCAGGGCAGCCTTTCCTTCATCGGTAACATAGGGACAGGCGTCCAGGGAAGCCTTGCCGCTCGCCAGAGCCATGGCAAAGGCCAGACAGGTGGGGAAACCGCACTCTTTGCAATTGGTCTTTGGTAAATGTTTAAAAATCTCCAAACCTGTTAAACCCATTCTCTCTTCTCCTTTCTAAAAAGAAATGCTTAGAAGGTGAAGCCCCGGTTTCATCGTCTCCTCCACCGGAGCTTCTCTCCATAAGAACCTCCTACATCAGCGGATCCATCGTCAACGCCGGATGCCCCTTCTCTTCCAGGAAGGGTAGAATCTCCTCGGCGGTGGTGCCTACACTTTCATCGGCAATCTTTTCGACAAAGTCGGCTCCAAGGCCATCCTCTTCGGCACGCTTCCTCAGTTCATCCCCGAGGAATTCCTTCAGTTCCTTCGGCATCCAGACCAGGCGTCCCAAACCACCGTCAGCCCGGATAAACTTGCGACTGAGCACATAAGTGCGGCCATGTCCCATAAAACCAGGTGTCTGGATCCCCCCGCCGACGGTACCGGCAAGAGTAGAGAAAGTCATTCCGCAGGGAGTTTCTCCACCATGCTCACGGGTAGTGATCATCACCCCGTTTGCTTCGGGCATGATCGCCATGATGCACTCAAAGCAACCGCATGAGGTCATGGGCCTGTCTATGAAACTGTAGATGGAGCACTCTTCAATGGTGCGGTTTGTATTCAGGTAGACATACTCATTGATGGACTCCCAGATTCCATTATTCTCATCGATAAGCCCTTCCTTGGAAATGGGACGGCAGGGCCCGGTAGGATCGATTTCAAAAGTAGCCTTTGAATCGAGCCAGCTCACCGCACCGCAAAGTCCCAACCGCTCCGGGGTAACTACACAGCAGTGATTCGGAGCAAAGGACTGGCAGAGCAGGCAGGAGTAAAATACATCCACGGCTTCGTCGGTGAGACCTTTGAGCCTCTCGTCGCGGGCGGCATAAAATTCACGGGCCCGGGCAAGCTGCTCATTAACCTTATCTTCTTCGGTGTAGAGTGTCACCTGGACTCTGTCCACGATGGAGGGAAACTCGTCCTTTAGCTTAGCGACAAGAAGTTCTCCAAAGTGATGAATTTTGAAACCCTTCTCCGCAGCGGCCTTGCCGATACGCATCCACACAGTATCGCGCTGGGCCATATGCCAGATTCCCTCACCATAGTTGATTATATCATGGAATCTACGCTCAAGAACTCCTTCAAAGTCGCTCTGCATCTTCCGTCCAAAGACCTTGCAGACAATGCCCAGCGGTAGTGAACCGCCTTCTTCAACACTGTCGATCTCGGGACCGACCACTTCGATCTTTCCATCCTCAATCTCATCTTCGCCGACCATGTTCACCAGCTCGAAACAGGGCGTTCGGCCGCCGCCGAACTCAATGCGCATGTCGCCCCTGCGGATGACCTCGCCCTCAAAGGCCGGACCAACTGTGATGGGAACGGGGATATCAACAATCTTCAGCTTGATGCCCCGGATCTCCATGGCAACCTGGATTATATCATCATAGTTGGGATGGGAAACGTACCAGTTCTTGATCTGCTCATCTTCCGGCAGCTCATGATCAAGAATTACCGGGAATCCGAGGAAGATTGCCGCAAACTGCGCTGCTACCTGGACCTCATCAGATTCTCCAAGTTGCAGAACAAAGGCACGTACACGGCGGCGCTGGTAATCGCGCGTATTTTCGCGCTCTCCCGGCGGAATTCCACCAAAGGCCATTCCTGCACGAAGAGCGTAGTTGACTGCATGGATAACCTGTGTAAAATTACCGGTGGGGAAAGCGATAAAGTCAATCCCCAACTTCATTCCGGCTTCGATGGCCTGCTCTACCACTTCATAGGCCAGGAAGATCATGAAGCCCATTCCCTGGAGCTTCGTGATCATTTCCCCCAGTGCTTCGCTGGACCTGGCTTTACCCACAATAACCGCCTGACCGGGAATGGTCCAGTCGACAAGGAGAATGCCGTATCGGCGGACCACCGGGTCTCCGAGAAAACCGGTCCAGGGCTCCACATGGGGCCTGGCTCCGTCCAGATAGCGCAGAGCCTCGATAATTTCAGCGGCATAAGCAGTTGCTTCACCGCAAAGGCGGGCATTATAAAAAGTAAGCTCCTCCCGTACCTGGTTCCGCATCCGGTTCAAGATGGGAGGCAGCTCACCCAATGTCGTCACATCCTCGCCGCTCAAAGCCCGGATCACAGGCAGATAGTAGCCGGTATCGGGATATCCTACGGGATGATCGGGACCGTAGCGGCGAATGGCCTGGTTGAGCAGAATTTCGGCATAACTTGTCGCGATAACGGCGCCGTCATAAGCCTTTTCAAAGAGTTTAACAGGCGGATTCGCTTCATCAACTGCGCCTTCATAGATCTCTTCAAATGATTCTTTCCACTCTCGTGCCAGAACACCGTCAAGGGTGCTAGGTTCTGTCATTTTCTTCATTCCTCCTTTTTAGCAAGATAGGTTTACCACCCGGCGGAGATCGCTTCAGTTTCGTATCTCTCCTGAGCCTGGCGATGCACCCGCAACTTCCAAGTCCGCTCATTCAGAGCATCCATAATCACTTCAACCGATTTGTCAGGATCTTCTTCCCAAATAAAATAACCGCCGTAAACATCATGGGCGATCTGTCTGGCAACACCGTCTACAAGAGCACTTCCGGTAATCTCCGGGGTAACTCCCACGTGGGTGGGCATCCCCAGAGTAACGCACCAGCTGCCAATGGCAACCGCTTTTTCACTCATCGCTTCGGGAGCCGAGGCCGCATAGGGAACTTTCGGCGTGTCGACACCCCACTGGTTGGCCATGAGTGTGTTCAGATCGTAGGCGCGTGAATTGTCCACGCAGGAGCCCATATGGAAAACCAGCGGCAGTTTATCCTTCAGCCTGTCGGCATTGGCTTCATTCAACATGCGGTAAAACTCTTTCAGACCTTCGCCGGCGTATTTTTCCACGGCCTCAGCATTCATCAGATTCAGCTTGGCCGCAGTCCCGGCCATGCAGCCGGTGGCAACCATGAGCACGTTATTCGCCGCAAGGCCCTTGATCACTGTGACACAGCTGTGATCGTGCATCACGCGCAGGTTGTTGCAACCGCACAGAAGCACCACCCCACTCAGCTGTCCCGAATCGATGGCATCTGTGAGCACCTTGATGGGGTTATCGGGATTGACCGCGCCAAAAACATCGAGCATAGCCTCAACACTGAAACCGGCGGTAACCTTGTTTTTCAGCTTGGGGACATCGATGCGATCAGGCAAGCGTTCCTTGTAAGCCTCAATGGCCAGGTGGATAATCTCACGGGCCTTCTCTCCAGCGCGATCTTCGGTAAATTCAACATGGTGTGCTCCCGCTATTTTCGAATGCGACATCGTGGTAATAATCCGGGTATGGAAACATTCTGCCACCGCTCTCACCCCGGGCATGATACACTGCACATCCACGACCATGGCATCGATCGCCCCGGTCATGATGGGCAGCTCCTGGGAGAGGAAGTTGGTCAGCATGGGCACTCCCTGGCGCATGAGAACCTCGTTGCCAGTACAGCAGATCCCCATGCACTTGATCCCCTTGGCACCCGCAGCCTCGGCTTCTGCCGTCATCTCGCGGGCCGCCCGGACGATCATCTCACTGAGAAGGGGATTGTGCCCGTGCAGGGCAACATTGACCATCTCGGGATCAATCACTCCGAAATTGGCTTCCGAAGTAACCGGCTTCGGAGTTCCGAAAAGAATATCTGAAAAATCAGTAGCGATATGTTCCGCGGCAAAGTCAGCCAGGGATGTCTTCAACCCCTGGAAGACCAGGTTTACCGGATCGGAGTCAACCCCCATATGGGTCTGCCCCATGGTTTCCGATATAGCGGTGTGGACACTGCGCGGATGAATATTGCAATCGGCAAATTTTTTCATCCGCCCCTCAGTAATGGTTCCTTCAAGCCAGCGCAGCGGCTCATCGTCAAGCTTGGTAAAATCGCTGACGGCAGCGTCGAGAACTTCTTTTAGAAGGTCGCGATCCTCTTTGCCTTCTACCGAAAGACCGATCATTTGAGCAACGCGGCGCAGCTTTTCGGGATCCTCAATGCTATAGTCGGGCGCCCTCCCCTCAAGCATCTCGGTAACGGTATAAATGAGATGCCGGCCGTGGTCAGCGTGAGCACCACATCCGCCGTTTATTGCGCGAATAAGGTTGCGGGCCACAATGGTGTAGCCGTGTGCCCCACAAATACCCTTTGAAGCCTTTCTGGTGATGCGGCAGGGACCCTGTAAACAGATACGGCAGCAGATCCCGGTACGGCCAAAGTTGCACTGAGGCTGCATCTGAACATAACGATCATAAGCTGTTTCTATTGTTCCATCATTTTTTTCAAGGACTTCCAAAGCCGCGGGATCAATTGTTCTTTTGTTGTCGGGCTTTTTTTTCTCTTTGGACATATCTCAGTTCTAACCTCCTTTAAAAATATTCAAACGTTTGATTGAAAAAAACAATTGTGAATTCTGTTAACCACCCCCGGAAATTTTTTGATAAATTTCTTCCACTCCAGGTATCAGATCTTCCTTTTTAAAGCCCCTCCTATCGAGCAGGCGCGCTCTCTCCAGAACATCCTCTGAAAAGGGAAGCATCGCCAGAATACGATCTTGCGGCAACGAAGTGCGCAAGTAATCCCGGTCTTTTTCCGACCGAATTTTATTTCCGACAAAGGCTACCTGAGGCAGCTCAAGATCAGAAGCCAGGCGTTCCACGGCCAAGGCGGTGGTGACACCAGCCCTTGTCGGTTCTACCACCACCAGCATCAATTCAACACCGCGAGCGGTACCCCGGGTAAGGTGCTCAATCCCGGCGCTCATATCAAGCACCACTGCTTCCGGCCGGTCCAGTAGAACGCTGGTCAAAACAGCATTTAAAAAAGCATTTTCCTTACAATAACAGGCTGAACCTCCCTGTTTGATCCCCCCCATTTTAAGGAATCGAATAGTTCCATCGTGAAGAACATAATCTTCAAGGATATCGTCAACGGAGGGATTAAGATCCACAAATGCCCCACCGCCTGCATTCTTTTCAGCAATTACCTCCTGGAGTTCGCTTAAAGGCGGCAGTAAGGCAAGTTCTTCCGGATCAAGACCTAAAAGTAGGCCTAGATTGGCATCGGGATCAGCATCTATGGCAAAAGCGGAGAGGCTGTGTACTTTGAGGCAGTAAAGCAAGTTGGCAGCAACTGTAGATTTCCCGGCTCCCCCTTTACCGGAAACTGCAATTTTCAACCCAATCCCCCTTCTAGTTAGACAAAATTTGTAATTGCTTTCTGTGACAAACTGACACAAGTCACTATTCGACAAGGTCAATATAAATTCCTTTACCTGCACTAAAGTTTGTAATTTCACTAAATTTAAACTAATATGAAGCCCGGAAGAGCCCCGATCCTGTGATCCGGGCCTAATTCTGGCAAGTTAGTAAACTCGGTGCCTGGCACCGAGTTTACTAACTTTGCTTTGAAATATTGCTATTTTGCAGCGCCTGTTTGAAACTGGTATTTTTTATCCTTTACACTCACGACGATGGTATCGCCTGGAGTGATATTACCCTGCAGCAACTCTTCAGAGATATTATCTTCCAGCCGTTTCTGGATCACCCGCCGGAGCGGACGGGCACCAAAGGTGGGATCATACCCTTCCTTCACCAGGGCCTCCCTGGCTTCGGGAGTTACCTCAACCTTGAGATCATATTCTGCAACCCTCTGGTTTAGCTCTTCAAGCATGATCCCCACAATCTTTTTGATATGCCCTTCGTTGAGCGCATGGAAGACGATAATATCGTCAACACGGTTAAGGAATTCCGGGCGGAAAGTCCGCTTCAGATCGGACAGGATCCGCTCTTTCATCCTTTCATGGCTGTCGCTCTCATCTGCCACGCCGAAACCGACGGCAGCTCGCTGCATAAAAGTTGCCCCCACGTTCGAGGTCATGATCACAACAACATTCCGGAAATCAACAGTGCGCCCTTTTCCGTCTGTGAGTCTGCCATCCTCCAGAATCTGCAGCAAAACATTAAAAACATCGGGATGAGCTTTCTCAATCTCGTCGAAGAGCACAACAGAGTAGGGTTTGCGACGAACCTGCTCTGTAAGCTGGCCGCCTTCATCATAACCTACATAGCCCGGAGGGGCACCGATAAGCCTTGCAGCCGTATGCTTTTCCATATATTCGGACATATCAAGCCTGATCATGTCCCGCTCATCACCAAACATAGCCTCAGCCAGAGCCCGCGCCAGCTCGGTCTTCCCAACCCCGGTGGGCCCCAGGAAGATAAAAGAACCTACGGGGCGCCTGGGATCTTTCAAGCCAGCCCTGGCTCGCCGTATAGCCCGCGAAACCGACTCAACAGCTTCATCCTGACCGATTACCCGCTGGTGCAGGATCTGCTCCAGGTTCAACAAGCGGGCTGATTCTTCTTCAGCAAGTTTTTTCACCGGAATCCCTGTCCAGCTTGAAACAATATAGGCTACATCCTCATCGGTAACCATGGAAAGATCGGCTGTGCCAATCTGCTGCTCCCATTCCTTTTTTAGCTCTGTAAGCTTCTCCTTGATCTTCCGTTCCTGGTCCCGTAATTCAGCAGCCTGCTCAAACTCCTGGTTGCGCACCGCTGCTTCCTTCTCTGTGCGCAGGTTTGTTAGTTTCTCCTCGATCTGCTTCAGATCGGGTGGCGCCGTATAGCTGCGAATGCGAACCCGCGAAGCAGCCTCATCGATAAGATCAATAGCTTTATCGGGAAGAAAGCGATCGGAAATATATCGATCGGAGAGATTCACCGCCGCCTCAAGGGCTTCATCGGTAATCTTGACTTTGTGATGCGCTTCATAGCGATCACGCAGCCCCTTAAGGATATCCAGGCTTTCTTCCTTATCCGGCTCGCCGACAACAATGGGCTGAAAGCGACGCTCTAGAGCGGGATCCTTTTCAATATGCTTACGATATTCGTCCAGGGTGGTTGCCCCGATGCACTGCATCTCCCCGCGGGCCAGGGCCGGCTTAAGGATATTCGAAGCATCAATAGCCCCCTCGGCAGCTCCCGCCCCGATGATCGTGTGCAATTCGTCGATGAAAACCATAACATTACCCGCCTGGCGCAACTCCATCATCAGTTTGCGCAATCTCTCTTCAAATTCACCGCGATATTTAGTTCCGGCTACAACCGCCGCCAGCTCGATAGTGACAAGCCTTTTGCCCCGCAATATATCGGGCACATTGCCATCCATAATCCGTTGGGCCAGCCCTTCGGCAATGGCCGTCTTCCCCACACCAGGCTCCCCGATAAGACAGGGGTTATTCTTGGTGCGGCGGCTTAATATCTGAATTACCCTTTCGATCTCTTTATCCCTACCGATGACAGGATCGAGTTTCCCATCACGGGCCAATTTGGTCAGATCCCTGCCAAAAGTATCCACCGTTGGAGTTTGCGGACCGCTTTTCCCTTCAGCATCGGGATGGGCTGCACCCCCTTCTCCGCCAAGCAACTGAATCACCTCTTTGCGAGCACGCTTCAGATCAATATCGAGGTTGGTCAACACCTGGGCAGCGATACCTTCACCTTCGCGGAGAAGGCCAAGAAGAATATGCTCGGTGCCTACATAGTTATGACCCAGGTTCTGGCTCTCCTCAATGGAAAGCTCCACCACCCGCTTCGCCCGCGGCGTGTAGGTAATCCCCTGAAAGAAAAGTTTATCCCCCTTGGGGGTAATCCGCTCCACCTCGGAGCGCACCCGGTTTAAATCCACATTCATGTTTTGCAGAGCGCGAGCGGCAATGCCCGAGCCCTCCCTGACCAGTCCTAGAAGCAGGTGCTCCGTTCCGATAAAATTATGACTCAATCTCTTTGCCTCCTCCTGGGCCAGCACCAGTACCTGCTGTGCCCTTTCGGTAAAGCGGCTGAACATGAACATTTTTATTCACCTCACATCAAATTATAATATGCTTTTTAAAAATTGTTATCCCGATTCTTTGAACTGCTCCATTATTTTCTTCAGCTGCACCGGTCTCTCCAGATCCCTTTCTGCAGGAGTGAGTTCTTTCTCCGCAAGGATCTGCAGACAGGCAGGGCTGTTCACAACCATCATCTCATTGAGCAACTTGCGAGTGATCCCTTTTAGCAGGCCCAGGTCATAACCGAGGCGTACATCGGATAGAAGCTGCATTGCCTCCTGAGAACTCATCAGTTGAGCAAACTTGAGCTGCCCCAGGGAACGCCAGCTACGATCGCCAATCTGGGCCCTGTTTTTGTTAAGCAAAGCTTGCCTGGCAGCCTGCTCCTGCTCAATAACCTGTCTGGTAACCCCATCAAGATTGCGGATTATCTCCTCTTCGGACTGGCCCAGGGTAATCTGGTTAGAAATCTGAACCAGGTTTCCAATGATCTCTGTCCCTTCTCCGTAAAGACCTCTCACCGCAAGGCCCACCTGGGAAAGAGCCCCCAGAAGCCGGTTAGCCTGCCCGGTCATAATCAGCGCCGGCAGGTGCAGCATTACCGAAGCCCGCAGTCCCGTTCCCACATTGGTAGGGCATGCAGTAAGATAGCCGTAGTTTTCGTCATAAGCATAATTTATTTCCGCCTCTAGAAAATCGTCGTAGCGATCCGCCTCCTCCAGAGCCTCTTCCAGCTGTAAACCTGGCAGGATTACCTGGATACGCAGATGATCTTCTTCATTGATCATAATACTGACCGCTTCATCCTGCCGCAGCAGTAAAGCACCATGCTGCGAATCCCGGGCTAAAAAGGGGCTAACCAGGTGCTTTTCAACAAGGAGCTCCTTTTCCAGGGAAACAAGATTTTCCATGGGAATAAAGGCACACTTTTGAAAAGCCTTTTTCTGGGAGGCTGCTACTCCGGCAACAATCTCCTGGACGTGCCTGGTCTGGGCATCGGAAGCCAGGTAAGGAAAGGGGATCCCCCGGATATTACGGGCAATACGGACCCGCGAACTGATTACCGTTTCCGCTTCAGGTCCGCTACCATCCATCCACTTGCTAAAAACCACCTGCTCCTGTTTCACCGCTGTTCCCCTTCTTCCATCTCTTTTTCCAGAGTCCTGATCTTATCACGCAGCCTGGCAGCCTCTTCAAATTCCTCTCTTTGCACCTTCATCTTAAGCTCATCCCGCAGCCTCTTCAGCTCCCTGGCGAAGAGAACAGCACCTTGACTCCGGCGCGGCACCTTGCCGGTATGACTGGTGCTACCATGGATCCGGCGCAACAGGGGAGCCAGCTTCCCATTGAAAGCCTGAAAGCAGTCGCTGCAGCCCAGCCTTCCAATCTGGCTGAACTGGGTAAAAGTGAGCGCACAGGTAGGACACTGCAGTTTTGCCTGGCGCAGCGCCTCCCTGGAGCCGCGCATGCTCTCTCCAAGCAAACTGCCCAGCAGGTTATGCAGCGACAGTTTCGGTTCAAAAGAGAAATCTAGTTCATCATGAGCCTGAGCACAATTCCGGCATAAATGAAGCTCGGTTTTGCGCCCGTTAACAATTTTTGTAATGTGCACTGTTGCTGTTTCATGTCCACATTCCTGGCAAACCATCCGAACCGCCCCCTTCTCAGTAACTGCTTTTTAAAATCGCCTCTAGCGAGGCCCGAAAGAGTCTTTTCTGCATTTCCCTCGCCTCATCCAGGTCAAGCCCCTCGTAGTGTTTATCCTGGAGCAGGGTATTTATCATCTGTGCCTCCCGACGGGAGAGAGCATTTTCTTCAAGAATCAGCTTTAGAAACTGTTTGGCCCGTGTCGGCTCAAAAGGGGTTGACTCCATCTCGCGCCAGATCTCCACCCAGCTCCGCCCCTGTGGATGAACGATGCGGTATATGCGTATATAACCGCTACCGCCCCGCCTGCTCTCCACCAGATAACCGCGAGCAGGAGAAAAACGGCTTCTTAAAACATAGTTGACCTGCGAGGGCACACATGAAAATTTGCGGGCCAATTCGGCACGTCTGATTTCAACATAATTTCGCGTACTGATTGCCAGCAGTTTTTTCAAATATTCCTCGATATAATCTGTCAATGAAGCCACAGACATCACCTTTTTTCCGGTCACCCCCGGCCATTCCTGACTATCGCTAACCTTTACCCTTGCCCGCAATGCCCGTATCAGCGCTTATATTTCTGACCTTAATTGACCTTTAGATTTATTATAGCCACCCTAACCCCCGGTAATCAAGCGCTGTTTTAGTTTATTATGCCGCCGGGAACGGGGTAAATCCCCTTTTTTCAAAGTTTACTGTTGTTTATCTCATGTTTTTATCTGGTTGGAGTCTGAAAGTAGTGTTAAATATTGCCAAAGGATAATTAAAGAATATCGGCTGAAGTGAAAGATTTTTTGTGGAAATCTACCGGCACCTCTTCGCCCTGCCAGCGAACTTGCTCGATCCCTTCCATTAAAGCAAGTCGCTGAAAAAACCGGTTGCGATCAAGATTCAGCGGGATAACCAGCGTGAACTCAATATCAACAAACCCTTTCTTCAAATTGTTTGCACGGGTGGTTTGGCTGCCCATCTCAATTTTCAGGATATTAATATTTAAATCGTTTAGGATACCGGCTATCTCGCCCACAAAGCCCGCTTTATCGGATATGTGCAAAGACAGGCGTTTAACGCGATATGAGGAGAGAAAAACCCGATCAAGGCGTCCCAGGACCAGCAGGCTGATAAGAACAATCAAGGTGGTTAGCAGTGAGCCCAGATAAAAGCCGATCCCCACAGCCAGACCGATGGCAGAAACCGCCCAAAGGCTCGCCGCTGTGGTGAGCCCGCGGATGGCGCCCCGCTGTCTTAGAATGGTACCGGCACCCAGGAAGCCGATTCCCGTTACTACAGAGGCTGCAATACGGCTGGGGTCGGCCATCTCGGCCAGGGTTCCGGTAAATCCATAAGCCGAAACCATCATGAGCAGGGTTGCTCCCACACAAACAAGAATGTGAGTGCGAAAACCGGCAGGTAGATTCTGGCTCTCCCTCTCAAAACCGACAGCGCCCCCAAAAACAACAGCCAGCCCCAGTCGCAGAGCAATTTCCCAATAGCTAATTAACACCACCAACATCCTTCCTGATCTTGCCGGCAGCCAAATCAACAGAGCAGCGGCAATCTATTTATTCTTCCGGCCCGGCTGGTCGCAAAGCATCGGAGTTATAATAGTTAGCCGCATTCCAAAGTAAATATTCATCTATTCCAAGATCGTAAGCAGCATTGATCTGACCCCTTATCTCCGGCACCCCGTAATAGTGGCGAATGGTAAATGACTGCAACCAGGGACGCAACCTCGCCGAAACCCCTGCCTGCACCAGGCGGCGCTGCGCCTCGGCCAGACTAAAATAAACAGTTTCATAAGGAGCAACATCAGGATCGGGAAGACCCAGGTTGCCTGGTTCATAGTGTGATGGATAGATCATGGGACAAATATAGTCCACTGCAGTTGCCAAAGATTCGAGATGCTGACCGATACCCATCCCCCCGGGATCCGTAGTCACCATGCCGAAGGCATCAATGGAAATCTCCACCCCGTATTCAGTCAGTGAAGCACGGGCATAGCGCAGAAATGCGGGTACGACATCATTAAAAGGAGTCCCATCCTGCGCCGGATAGAGAGCAGCAGAAAGGTTTCCGCTTTCCGGAAAGCGCACATAATCAAACTGAATCTCGCGAAAACCAAGCTGAGCCGCTTCGCGAGCCACTGCAACGGCATACTTCCAGTTATCTTTATTGTATGGATCAAGCCAGTAATCGCCACCGCCGTCGCGCCAAAGCCCCCCCTGGCGGTGCTGAATGGCCTGTCCGGGAAAATGCCGGGCCATAACACTGTCTTTAAAAGTTACTATTCGAGCGATAGGATAAACCCCACGCTGCTCCAACTGCTTCATAAAAGCGACAGGATCGGATATATAAGTGTGCGGGGCGCCGGCATCAGCCGCCCAGGGAATTGCTGTGCGGGAATAGGTAAGGCGGCCATTATCATCTTTTAGATCAATGACTACGCTGTTCAGTTCGGTCCGGTCAATAAGATGGAGTAGCTCTGGAAAATGACCCTTGCCAGCAGTATAACCTGTAACATAGATCCCTTTAACCGCCTCCGGCCGGGGAATCACCGGCGGATCCGGCCAAAAAGGCACCCAGCCGCTGCCGGGGGGAACATCTTCAGGAGGCCCGCCTTCCCCGGAGGGCGCCACCGCTGCACCTGGGAAGACATGTCCGGCATTCAGGAGGTAATCAACAGCCGTGGTCACAGCCGCCAACAGAATCAATGCTCCAATCAATATTAGCAATATTCTAATACTGCGACGACGCACCACCAGCCGGTCCCCTCTCCCTTATTTTTTTTAGGCTGTATCTAGTTACAAAATCTTAAATTTACTGTTTCAATTATAGCATATTCGGCCAGATGTTAGCGCTGAAGTTTGAGTGTTGCTTCAACATGGCTATATAAAATTTTATGGCGACAAAGAGGGAATGACCGGAGGCAGTATCTGTTTGTTTTCCAGCACCGGTGCAAAAAGATCACCCTGTTGCTGCAGGCGGGGCAAGGCATTTTGCAGGGTAAATTCACCTGGTAAGATCCTTTCCCCACTAACTTCATCCCAAGTCAGCGGCAGTGAAATGGGCGCACCGGGCAGGGGCCGCGGGCTGTATGGCGCAACAAGGGTCTTACCACGACCGTTCTGCAGATAATCAAGGTAGAGTTTGCCACCGCGTTGATCCAGCTTCCGCTCTAGCGTAGTCATCTCCGGATAGGCCCTTTGTACGCGAAGGCATATCGCACCAGCAAAATCCCTGGCCTGCCGGAAACTATAAAGCGGCTTTACCGGCAGGTAGAGCTGCATCCCGGCGCTCCCGGAAAGTTTGGGGTAACAATGTAATCCATATTCAGCCAGAAGTTCTTTGATGGCAAGGGCGGCGGTACAGATATGGGAAAATGTACTTTCTTCCATGGGATCAAGATCAAAAACTACAAAATCCGGCTTGTCAAGACTTTCCACTCTCGAAAGCCAGGGATGCAGTTCGAGAGTAGCATGGTTCCCCAGCCAGACAAGGGTTTCCAAAGTATCCGCAATAATGTAAAGAATCTCTTTGCCTTCACCGTGGAGGACAGAAAAGGTACGCAACCACTCAGGAGCCCCCTGGGGCACATTCTTTTGATAAAACCCTGCTCTGTCAATCCCCTCCGGAAAACGGCGCACTACCAGGGGGCGGCTGCGCAGGTAAGGCAGGATGTAAGGCGCTATTTCGATAAAGTAACGGATGAGATCATGCTTGAGCAAACCCTCTTCGGGCCAGAGCTCCCTTTCCAGGTTGGTCAGGGTCACCTTTCTGTTGTTAACCATAAGCGTAGCCATATTGTCACATCCGCATTAACGTTGAAAACGACCCTTACTCTTACTTGCAAGACAATGGAAAAAGCCCCTTCTTCGCACTTTTGCTTACATCCGCCGCCTATTTCAAATTAGAAAATGGCCTCTGCGGGAGGGCAATCGCTAAAACCGATTACTACCGGGGAACGCAGGCGCAGCCCGGCAGTCCATTCGGCGAATTCAACCTGCACCGTCAGGAAAGGTTTCAGCCAGAGAAGATCCCGGCCTTCCGGAGGATTGCTGAAATAAGGCTTATCTGCACCGTGCCGCAGTGCATAATCCCGCAGCAGCAGCAAATCCTTTTCTTTTAGCCCGGAGCCCGCCTTACCAATATAGAGCAGCTCCCCATCGCGATAAACCCCCAGGAGCAGTGCTCCTACAAAGCCTTCCGACAATGTCACCCCCCCCGCTACGCAGAGTTGACGGCGGCGGGGTTTGATCTTTAACCAATCGGCGGACTTCTGTCCGCTCCGGTAAGGACTATTTTTCCTTTTAGCAACGATTCCCTCCAACCCTGCAATTTCGATTTCCCGGTAAAGCGCCTTACCCTCATGAAAATTTTCATTTAAGTAAAGCGGCGGGACAGCTCTGACTATCTCTGCCAGCCGGTGCTGTCTTTCTTCAAGAGGACAGCCGGTAAGGTCGACGCCCTCCAGATAGAGTAGATCAAAAAGACAATAGGTACAGGGAATCTGCCTCTGCAGCGCCTGGATTGCCTCCTTGCGGCCACAAAAATCACGCCGGAGCACCCGGTCAAAATTGGGCTTCCCCCCATTTAGTGCGATCACTTCGCCGTCGAGAACGGCGCTCCCGGCCTCCACCAATTCAGCCGCTTCCTGCAATTCCGGATACTGTACTGTGCGGGGGTTACCCTTGCGATTCTTCAGAACCACCCGTCGCTTCTCTATCAGGGCAAGGATCCTTACCCCATCCCACTTAATTTGATAGGTATAATCAGGGCTATCAAAAGGAGCTTTCCCGCTTACCGGCTCCATAGGCCGGATTTTTGAAAAATATTCAAATGCCATTGATAGTTTTCTAGAAGACACCGGCGTCCCTTTTTTCCTCTTTACCGCGGCCGCCCTTCCTCCGGGCAGTTTTACGGGTCGCTTCCACACTGGCCTTTAAAGCTTCAACAAGATCGATAACCTCACCCTTTTCCGGCGAAGGAGCAATAAAAAGATCTTCCCCCTTTATTTTTCCTTCGATAATCTCCAGAAGCGCCTTACGATATTCATCTGTATATTTTTCCGGTAAAAAGGGGGCCTTCAGATTATCGATTAATTGACGCGCCATCTGAAGTTCACTTTCCTGCACCCTGTGATCGCGATTCCATACCGGAAGCGCAGCAGTAGAACGAACCTCATCGGGGTAAAACATCGTTTCCAAAGCCAGGGAATCCCCATAGATCCGGAGCACCCCCAGAGCCTGCCTGGAGCGCAGGACTATACGGATAATAGCCACCATCCCCGCCCCAGCCATGGACTGTATCAGCAGTTGAAAGGCCTTCTCCCCTGTCTCGCCGGGGGTAAGGTAGTAGGTGCGATCATAGTAGATAGGATCAATCTCTTCGCCACGCACAAAATCAACAATGGCGATACTTTTTGTCGTCTTCGCCGGAATCCGCGCAAAATCGCTCTCATCAATGACAACAAAACGGCCTTTCTCATATTCGTAACCCTTGACGATCTCATCCATGTTAACTTCTTTATTGCAGGTGGGGCACACTTTGCGGTATTCAACAGGAGTTTTACAAGGTTCATGGAGGTAACGAAAACGCACATTTTTCTCTCCGGTGGCAGCAAAAAGCCGCACCGGGATATTTACCAGGCCAAAACTTATGGACCCTTTCCAAAGAGGACGCAACAGATCACCGCCGCGGATCATTCGTTTGTTCCTATTATCCCAACAAAAAGGACGATTATCCGAGGGCGATGGGGTTAAGCCTTTTTAAATTCCTCTACCCGGCATTCGGGTTTCTGCGGTAATGATTAGAACAGGGAGGAGCCAATCAAACAGCTCAGTTCTCCTGGACTGTTTCCAGCAACATGTTCATGTCCAAAGAACGGTAAGAGTGCGTCAGTGCGCCGCAAGAGATATAATTAACTCCCGTTGCAGCGACCTCTCGCAACCGCTCGAAACCAATATTTCCGGAAGCCTCCAACAGAGCACGGCCGGCGGTAATCTCCACCGCCTTCCTGAGCATAGAAGACTCCATGTTATCGAGAAGGATTATATCTGCACCGGCGTCAAGCGCTTTCTCAAGCTGCTCCAGATCTGCAACCTCGACCTCTATGCGCCAGACAAAAGAACCGTGCTCGCGGACTGCCTTTATCGCTTCGGTAATTCCACCGGCGGCGCTGATGTGATTGTCCTTAATCAGTATGCCGCTGTCAAGGGAGAAACGGTGGTTCATTCCTCCACCCGTGCGGACAGCATATTTTTCCAGAACCCGCAGCCCGGGAGTGGTTTTACGAGTATCAACAAGTTTTACAGAATACCCCTCCAGCTCTTTAACCCAGGCTGCTGTAAGGGTGGCAATGCCTGAGAGTCGCTGTATGAAATTCAAAGCCGTCCTTTCAGCAAAAAGAAGCGGCTGCAACCGGCCGCTTATCTTCATCAATGGCTGCCCTGATCTGACACTTTCACCTTCCTCGACAAGACGAGCGCAGTCAAGATTCTCATCTATATCCCTGAAAGTGTATTCCGCAAGCGGAAGGCCGGCAATAACCCCTTCTTCCCGTGCGTAGATACAACCAGTCCCTTTAGTCTGCAGAGGGACAATTGCTTCAGTGGTCACATCTCCATATTCAAGATCTTCCCGGAGCGCATTCCCCACTGTTTCCCTAATAAATTGCTTCGACAGCATAACAACAACCTCCTAAAGCGAACCACATTTATCTTCGGATATAGGCCTTTCAAAGATCAATAATTACGCCACCTGGGGCGCTTATTTTCCACTCCTATTTCCCATTTCCAGCTCTGTCATTCAGGGAAGGGGGACAGCCAGCATCCGCCGGAGCGCCTCTGCCGCACCTTCCATAACGTCAGGAGCTACAACAATCCTGTGCTGCATATTCTCCAGCGAAGAAAGCACCAGCTCAGGTGTGGTATATTTCATGTTCGGGCAGATCAAGCCGGGAGCCGGTACATGATATTTCAGATCGGGACGCTCCTTATATAGACGGTGAACCATTCCAGACTCGGTTCCAACAATGATCTCACTGGCTTCTGTCTCTTTCACAAAACGGATCATGCCGCCTGTCCCCAAAACGGCATCGGCTATTCCAGTTACATCAGGACGGCATTCAGGGTGGACAATTACAGGTGCTCCCGGATGATCCCGCCTGGCTCTAGCAATGTCTTCGGCAGATATGCGATAGTGAGTGATGCAGTAGCCCGGCCAGGGGATGATCTCTTTATCGGTATGGCAGGAGACAAAATGAGCCAGGTTTCTGTCAGGAACAAAGATAACCTGCGTCTCTTCGAGAGAGTTGACTACTGCTGCGGCATTTGCTGAAGTCACGCAGATATCGATTTCCGCTTTAACTTCAGCAGAAGTATTAATATAGGCAACCACGGCGGCATCAGGATATTTCTTCTTACATTCCCTCAAAGCCGCCGGTGTAACCATAGCCGCCATGGGGCAACCCGCATATCTCGCCGGAAGCAGTACTAACTTGTCGGGGGCAAGAATGGCCGCACTTTCAGCCATGAAATCAACACCACAAAACACAATAACCTCACAATCGAGATCGGCAGCAAGACGGCTAAGTTCAAAAGAATCTCCTGTATAGTCAGCAAGATCCTGAACCTCTTCCATTTGATAATTATGAGCCAGGATAACTGCATTCCGTTCTGATTTCAAAAATGAGATCTTCTCCAATATTTCCGGCAAAACCATTAGCACAAACATCCTTCCCCCACAGGGATTTCATATAAAAACATTATGATGGAAAGGCTTGACTTTTGTCAACCTCGCGCGATCATCATCAGAGCTGACGCATGAAATAGCTTTTTAGTCCCTGCCAACTGAAATTTACGGTT
>CAYXKD010000027.1:0-23538 GCA_964464625.1 uncultured Syntrophomonadaceae bacterium | reverse complement strand
GAGGGGCTCCAGATGGGGCTTGGCCGCATGGGACAGCTGCTCTTTGTAGCGGTAATATGTCAAATCGGCGTTCAGCTGCTCCGCCCTCTCAACGGCCCTGCCGTGAAATGCATCACCGGCCGCCCCTTTAAGGGCAAACCAGATCATCTTCTCCGGCGTCTGCCTGAGCAGATCCAGCAGTGAGAGATCGCCAAGTATTTCATCGCGGACAATATCCCTGTAAACATCGCAGTTCTGGGGATTGAGGACCTCCTTTGTCCGGCCCAGTTCATCGGCATTCTGCGGCACAAGCATCCAGATTTTAAGCCCCTCATCGGCAAGGAGATCATCAAAGGTGAGGCCCACCTCCTCCTCGAGAAAGCGCAAGGTGCGCTTTATGGCGCTGCGCAGTGCAACCATGGCATAAAGGGCATTCCGGCCCTGCTGCCCCTGCCCGCCGCTCAGCTGCGCATTGAGCTTGTTGGCGCAGTAGTCCAGAAGAAGTGATGAGAGCATAGTTGACAGGGTCATCTTGCTCAGAGCGCGCTGCAGCAGCGGTATCTTTTCATATTCCAGCCGCTCCAGGGCATAGTCCAGCTCTTCGCTGCTCTGGGCCTTTTCATAGATCTCCACATGCTTCTCCAGGGTAACCGTCATGGCCGGCTGCAGGGGATCCATAGCCTCTAATATGGGCTTAAAAAGATCCAGGCTGTCCTCGCTTACGATCTTCCAGAGCAGCCGCTCCTCCTCGATGATGATCTGCGCATCAAGCATATCCTCCGTTCTGTCAGCCACTTCAAAAAGCTTCTCATAGGCGGCCTCCGCTCTCTTGCGGTAGCCCGCCTTCCTGATCTCATCGTAGGGAAGGCGGTACTGCTCGAGATAGTCCCGCACCGACATCGGCGGCGGCGCAGGGCTGTCGCTGTAATCGGTTTTGACCCTGCCCTCCTCATCGGCCGTCCCCATGCTCGCCATGGCAACCCTTGTGACGAGCGCCGAGTACTCCTCCTGCAACCCCGATTGGGCAAACTTTTCATAGAAAACCGTAATATCGGGATTGGCGCCGGCAAAAGCAAACATCTTCTCTTTGAAATCAGCCACCTCCTGCTGCAGGGAGGGGCTTGTAATGGTATATGCATCGAAGGCATCCAGATAGCTTTGAACCATTCCCCTGATCAGATCACTCAAAGCCCGTCACCTCCTCCTCCATGTAGCTGTAGCTGCCTGCTTTTGTATGAGGCGCCACCGCCAGCACCTGGGAGCGCCTCACCTTTGCCAGGTTTGCCCTGCCCGCGCTTTTAACGGCCGCCTTCTCGCCGGAGAGGAGCGCCAGGGTCTGCTCAAATTCTTCCTTGATACGCTCTTTTTCCGCGGCGAAATCGGGCCCATTGGCGGCAAGCAGGGGTACGGTGCGCACGAAGCGGGCATAGCCCGCATCGCTTGCCGGAATGAGTGCGCGAAAGGCCGGCAGCGCCGCAAGCTCTTCAAAGTCCGTGGCGGGCTTTCTGAGCTTGCCCAGAGATTCCCTGAGGTTCTGCAGTGTGTTCCTGATGGCGACATCATCAAGGGCGCTGCAGGACGACAGGGTGAGGTAACAGTTGTAGATGCCGGCGAAGGCCTCGCGGGTCTGGATATAGGGCACCTTCAGGTTTCGGGCAGTGACTTCATAGCCTGTCTCGTACATGGCTCCCACATCGGCATCAATCTCCTCAATCTTCCTCCTGTACACATCGGCCACATCGGCCATGCTGTTTTCACGCGACGCCTGTTCAAGGGCGACCAGCTTATCCTGCATAAGGGCGGCGCCGGGCGCAAGAAAGTACTTCGAATTCCTGATCTTCTCCGTAGCCTCCTCGGCTGTCTCGCAGTCCTCCATGAAGACCACCATCTCCCGGTAAACCCGGGCCTGCCTGGGAGCGTAGCCGCTTTTCTCGCAGCGCTCCGCCATCATGCTGTAGAGTTTCAGCGCTTTGTCAATGTCTCTCAAGCTTGATCCCTCCTGTTGCAAATATATTTACGGGTAGTTCCAATGCAGCGCAGGAAGGGGCGCTGCAATGCCGGGGCCGGCAGCAGCGCCCCCAGGATTCACACACCTGGTTTCTCCCCCTGCGGCTGCAGCCCTGCCCTGCCGGGCGGCGGCAGATCCTTCCTGCACCACCTATCCACATTCTACATGAGCGGCAGGGCATCCTACCGGGAAATAAATTAAGTGGGGCGATGCTATGGGAGAAGCAGGGGAGTGGCGGGTAAGCGGGTAAGCCCGGGCTGTTTCATGGATTTTGAAAAGCGGCCGGAGAGATCTCCGGCCGCTTAATGATGCGCTTTGGTGTGCTTAACCTAAAAGCTGCAGCACCGTCTGCGGGGCGATATTGGCCTGGGCCAGCATGGCTGTAGCGGCCTGGTTCAGGATATTAGCCTTGGTGAATTCCATGATCTGGGCGGCCATATCCACGTCCCTGATCCGCGATTCGGCAGCCTGCAGGTTCTCTGCAGAGGTGCCCAGGTTGGCGATGGTGTGCTCCAGCCGGTTCTGGTAGGCGCCGAGCATGGAGCGCTCCGCGGAGACATTTACGATGGCCTTGTCAAGGGTCTCGATGGCATTGTCTGCTGCTGACTGCGAAGAAACATCGATCCCTACCAATTTGCTGGCATCTTTATCAACATCGAAGTCTTTATATGTTTTTACTTCAACAGCCGTAGCTTTTGTCTCAGGATCAAACTCACCTGTTCCGCTCTTCGTCAACACTTCGATGCCGGCTTCAGCGGCAACGGACTCTAGAGCTGCCTTGACATCTCCATAGTCGGCGGTAATATCGTCATCAACTTTTTTCAATGTAATTGTGATTGTACCGTTGTCAAGGACAGCAGTAGCCGGTTTTTCGGCATCGGTGCTTGCAACCAATTTGATCTTCAGTTCTTCACCGGTGAGGCTGCGAAACTGCAGTCCAGTAACGCCCTCGACATCTGTCGGCTTATACACCGTCCCCTGAACTTCGAGCTTATCGGCGCTCATTTCCCCGATAGAAAGCTTGACGTTCTGGCCCTGGTTAGCCCCGATATGGAAGGCCATATCTTTCAAGGTGCCGTCCAGAAGCTTCTGCGTATTGAACTCCGTCTGGGCAGCAATGCGGGTGATCTCCTGGGAGAGCTGGTTGATCTCCTTCTGGATCTCCTGGCGATCAGCTTCGGTGTTGGTGTCGCTGGCGGACTGCGTGGCCAGCTCCCTCATCTTCTGCAAAATGGTCTGGATCTCGCTCAAGGCCCCCTCGGCGGTCTGGATGAGGGAGATGCCGTCCTGGGCATTCCTGCTGGCCTGGTGCAGGCCCCGGATCTGCCCCCGCATCTTCTCGCTGATGGCGAGGCCGGCGGCGTCGTCGCCGGCGCGGTTGATGCGCAGCCCTGAGGAGAGCTTCTCCATGGCGCGGGAGCCCATCTCCGTGTTGGTCATCAGCTGGCGGTGCGCATTTAAAGCGCTGATATTGGTATTGATTCTCATCTTGCGAAACCTCCTTGTTTTTTGCGGACATCCCTGTCCAGGTTCGTACTTGTTTTTCCTTGGGAAAAACCTTTAAAAACAGATACCCCTCACTAGAACATGTACCAGCCTCCCTTCCGGCAACTCCGGCCTAATAATCCTATCGGCAACTTCCTCCAAAATTTAAACCATCCGGGCTGTTTCATGGATTTTGAAAAGCGGCCGGAGAAATCTCCGGCCGCTTAATGATGCGCTTTGGTGTGCTTAACCTAAAAGCTGCAGCACCGTCTGCGGGGCGATATTGGCCTGGGCCAGCATGGCTGTAGCGGCCTGGTTCAGGATATTAGCCTTGGTGAATTCCATGATCTGGGCGGCCATATCCACGTCCCTGATCCGCGATTCGGCAGCCTGCAGGTTCTCTGCAGAGGTGCCCAGGTTGGCAATGGTGTGCTCCAGGCGGTTCTGATAGGCACCGAGCATGGAGCGCTCCGCGGAAACTGTCACGATGGCCTTGTCAAGGGTCTCGATGGCTTCGTCTGCGGCTGACTGCGAAGATACATAGATCCCCACCAGTTTGCTGGCACCGCTTTCTTCAGTTGTTGAAACTGTGGTGGAGGTAGTTGGCAGTGAACTTACAGTATCTGTTCCTTTGAACCCACTTTCTACCATCACTCCGATGCCGGCTTCGGCGGCAACGGATTCAAGAGCTGCCTTGACATCTCCATGTGTGGCGTTAATCACACCAGGATTAGTTCCGTTACCCTCTTCCTGAGCAAGGGTAACGGTAATAGTTTTACCGTCTGCACTTAATCCAGCAGTTGTTTTCGCAACACCCTTTCCATCTTTATCTTGAAGAGCAGCAAATTCGATCTTCAGTTCTTTACCGGTGAGGCTGCGGACCTGCAAGCCTGGAATCGTATCGCTTTCCGTCAACTTAACAGCAGTTGCTATGCACACCTTACCCTGGACCTCGAGCTCCTTGGCGCTCATTTCCCCGATAGAAAGCTTGACGTTCTGTCCCTTATTAGCCCCGATATGGAAGGCCATATCTTCCAGGGTGCCGTCCAGGAGCTTCTGCGTATTGAACTCCGTCTGGGCAGCAATGCGGCTGATCTCCTGGGAGAGCTGGTTGATCTCCTTCTGGATCTCCTTGCGATCATCTCCGGTGTTGGTGTCGCTGGCGGACTGCGTGGCCAGCTCCCTCATCTTCTGCAAAATGGTCTGGATCTCGCTCAAGGCCCCCTCGGCGGTCTGGATGAGGGAGATGCCGTCCTGGGCATTCCTGCTGGCCTGGTGCAGGCCCCGGATCTGCCCCCGCATCTTCTCGCTGATGGCGAGGCCGGCGGCGTCGTCGCCGGCGCGGTTGATGCGCAGCCCTGAGGAGAGCTTCTCCATGGCGCGGGAGCCCATCTCCGTGTTGGTCATCAGCTGGCGGTGCGCATTTAAAGCGCTGATATTGGTATTGATTCTCATCTTGCGAAACCTCCTTGTTTTTTGCGGACATCCCTGTCCAGGTTCGTACTTGTTTTTCCTGAGGAAAAACTTTTAAAAACAGATACCCCCACTAGACCATGTACCAGCCTCCCTTCCGGCAACTCCGGCCTAATGATCCTATCGGCAAATTCCGCCAAAGTTTAATCACCGCCCCTGAAAAGCCCAATCTTTCCATTCAGGGCTTCCCGGAGAAAGGGCCCGGCACCGGAGCTTCTGAAAACAGTTATTCATCCCAATTTGCGGTATAATCAAGCCAGTTCTACTCCCTCCGGGGAGGAAAGGGGTTTCACCTTGAAGAGAAAGTGGTCCGGGCCGGGGCTGGCGGCATGCTGCGCAGTGCTGGCTCTGTTCTTCTCTTTCCACCATGCCGGGAACGAAAAGCTGCTGCTCGTTCAGGACGCCTTTGACCCCATGGCAGAGATCATCGGTCCCCATGCCGGCGACACCATGGAGCGCCTGAACCCCTACCAGCTGGGGCAGCGGCTGCCGGGGTTGAATGGTGCGGCCCTGGTCTTCGGCTCGCAGGCGCGCCATTATGAAAGGCCGGAAGCGGCAGGCAGCTACCTGCCGCTGTACAGGACCACCATCGTCATCGCCCTGAACCGCCGGGGCAACTCCGCCGGGGCGGTCACAGGCTGGCGTACGCTCCTGGAGAGCAAAGCTGTAGTGCTGCCGCCCCACCACGGCACCGAAGGGGGGCGTCTGGCCGCCATCGCCCTGGCGCGGGGCCTGGGGGCGGCGGAAGGCGATCTCCAGCCGGCCGTTGACGCATACGCCTCGCTGCAGCGGCAAAACCGCCTGAACTGCCAGGATCAATATCACTCCCGCGATTACCGGGCCATGTTTGATCCCCGGCGCCTGGCAGAGCATGACGCCGTGATCCTCTGGGATTACCAGGCTGCCGCACTGCAGCGGAGCTCCCCTGATTGGGATATAATCATCCCCGAAGAGGGCCCCTTTACGGTGGATTGCGGTCTTGTATTTGCCGGAGATCAGGAGGGGCAGAAAAATCTGGAGCCGGTGAAAACATACCTGCTCTCTACAGCAGGGCAGCAGGCTTTGAGAGAGGCCGGCTTCTCACCCCCGGCCGGCCCGGTGGACCTGTCTGCCTGGGACAGGGCGCGGCTCAGCTACAATCCCGCTTTCCGCCGCGCCGTTCTCGCGGTAAAACGCTACGGCCCGGCATCGCTGCAGGAGCGGCTGCTGCTGCAGAGCGCCATCCTGCTCCTCTTTTGCATCGCCGCACAGCGGATTCTCCGGCGCATCCCCCGCGGGCCTTTCCGGGCAACAAGTTTTTTAAGCATGCTCTTTGTGCTGCTCTGGATGCTTTTGGGTCTGTTAAAAAACCTGGTGACCACCCCCGATCTGACGCGCTACTGCTGGTTTGCAACATACATTCCGCGCCACCTCCTCCCGGTATGCTGGTTTTGTATGTGTTATGTAAACAGGCACAACAGGCTCCCTTCGCCGAAGAGCCTGGCTGCGCTTTTTGGCGGCACCTCCCTCTTGACAGTTTTTGTTTTCACCAATGATCTCCACCGACTTGTTTTTGTCTACACCGCCGGTGAAGCTGCTTACTGGACTGATCAGTATGTTAACGGGTGGGGCTATTATCTATCGCTGCTATGGATTTTTCTCCTCTGCCTTGCCGGACTGGCGCTGCTCACAAGCAAGGAGTGGACGCGGCAGCAAAAACGGCGCCTGTTGTACGCGGGAATATTATTTCTCGCGCTGCTGGCCTACCAGTTACTTTATATCGCCGGGGTGAAACATATACTGGACCTGGATATCCCCACCACTGTGGCTATACTCTTTCTCGTATTCAATGCCGCGGCCCAGCGGGAGCGTTTCATGGGGGCTTCACTCCTGGAGCTGCCGCTCTTTCAGAATTCGCCTTATGCCATCTCCATATATGACAGCGGCGGACAAACAGTGTATCGCAACAGGGTAATGCAATCGCTGCAGGCGGAGGGGGCTCTGCTCCCCGACCCCGGGCTGGAGCTGGAGGAAACCCCTGTCATCCCGTGGAGGAGACGTCTTTTCAAACCCCATGGCTACAGGCTGGATCAGGGCCGGGCGCTGCTGCTGGAGGATATTACCGAGATCAAGCAGCTGGAGCGCTCCCTGGAAGAGACGCAGATAAAATTGAGGGCGGCGCAAGAAATCCTTATGCGCCAGGCAGGGGAAAGCCGCAGCCTGACAGGCAGACTGGAGCAGGAAAGATACTCCCTGCAGATGAATAAGCTTTTCAGGGAGAAGCTGGAGGAGATACAGCATCAGCTGGGACTGCTCACCGGTGCTGAGGCGGGAGAGCAGGATCATGCGCTGCTGCGCCGCACCCGCTTCCTGCTCTGCATCTGCCAGCAGCGGCTCCGCTTTATCATCCGCAGCCTGGAGACACACCCCATTCTACCGGCGGAGCTCATAGAAAGTTACGCCGCCGGCGTAATAAGGGATGGGCAGCGGATGGGCCTTGACGGAGTCATCACCTGCGCTGTCCGGGGCTTCTGCCCGCCCTCCATTGTGCCGCCGCTGCTCCACTCCATTGACTCCATCTGCCTCCATGCCTTTCATTTGCCGGGGGCATCGCTAATCTGCCGCCTGGAGGCGGGCGAGCAGGGTGTTAACCTGAACGCTTTGCTTTCGCAGGAGGGGGACCGCCCCTTTACTGCAAAGGCGGCGCCGCCCGGTGAGCTTGCCGGCGCCATCGCCGCAATTGGCGGGATCCTTTTGGATGAGGCGGAAGAAGAAGGGCGGCTCATACGGCTGCATATCCCTTACAGAGGGGGCGAAAAATGATCTGGTACGAAATGCCGGCAGCCCTCAGTATGGCCCTCTTCTTTGTGCTGCTTTCCACAACAGCGCTGCAGATAATCGTTGCCCTGGAGGCGGGAGAATTGATCCGCAACAGGAGAGCCCTGCGCTTCATTCGCCTGCTCTACGGTCTGCTGGCCCTCCTCTCGGCTGCTTTGACCATGGAGGCGATCACAGCCCTTGCCTCCACGGAAGGCGGAATCTACCTTGAAATCAGGGGGCTGCACCGCTACATATCCCTGCTGCCGGCGTTGCTTTACCTTTATTACTTGCTGCGGCACCACTTAAATTTTCCTGAAGAGTTGCAGCCCTCCCTGATAAACTGCTTTGTTCCCCTTCTCTTCCTGCCACCTGTTGGCAAACTGCCGGGGCTTCTGCCCCCGGCCTTCACCATTTTTGCAGCCGCTTTGCTGCTCTTCGACGCCGCCGGGATGCTTCTCTCTTTCGCAGCCTACTCGCGCAGGGAGATAACGCGGAGCGTTCTGTCCCACATTATCCGCCATATAGACCACGGCATCTCTGTCGCCAACAGCAGGGGATGGATCGTGGAGGCAAATCCTGCTTTCATCAGCAAGTGCAGGGCCCTGGGCATGGATAGGGCCGGGCACATTGATGAATTCGAGGCGGCGCTGAGGAAGCTGCAGGAAAGGGGGCGGCTCAGGATAAGCAAACTGGAAAGGGGCAGGTCCCTGGGCACGGAAAAAGCCCTCTACCTTCTTCAGCGCAGCAGCTTCAAGGCGGGCGGAATATATTTTACGCAGCTGACTCTCTCCGATGTAACAGAGACAGCCCGCACCTCCTCGAAAGTGGAGCGGGAAAATGAAAGGCTGGCGGAGAGCAACATGAAGCTGAGGGCGCTCATCTCAGCCATGGAAATTGAGGAGAGGGCCCGCGAACGCGAACGACTCTGCCGCGCCGCTCATGACCTCTGGTCGCAGCGCCTGGCCCTGGCAGGTTTGTCCCTGGATATCCTTCTGGGCGGTGAGGGCGGGCTGCTGGAGAGCGGCACGCTGGAGGAGATCGGGGAAATTCTCAAGGAGCCCGCTGCCGGGGAGCCCGCCCAAAGCAGTTGCGAGCTCACCCTGGTTTTGCAGGAGCTCACCGCCATGTATGAGCGGCTTGGAGTAAGTGTCAAAACCAGCGGGGAGGCAGGTTTTTCCTCCCCCGAGAGAGAAGCCTTATGCGCCGTGATCAGGGAGGCGCTGGCAAATGCCGTGCGCCATGCCTATGCCCGGCAGATTAAGATACATTTTTTTGAAGAAGGCGGCAGAGCGGGCCTGGAGATAGAAAATAATTGCTTCGATGAAAGGGCGGATATTGTTGAGGGCCGGGGCCTGCATGACATGAAGAGCCGCATTCATCATGCCGGCGGGATGATTCAATATGCGAAGGGAGCCGCTTTTACATTGAGGGTTATATTCCCCAGGGGTTCGATGAATCAGGGGGGGGGCTTGCAGGGTGAAGATAAAGGTTGTGCTCATTGAGGATCAGAGCCTGCTCAGCAGCACGCTGGCCAAAGCGCTGGAGCAAAGCGGCGATATCGAAGTTGCCGCCCTGTCGGAGAAAGCCAGCGATGCCCTGGAGCTTTGCAGGAAATATAACCCCGATGTTGTGGTTATGGATATTTTCACAAAGGAAGGAAGCGGCATCAAGTATACGGCACAGATAAAAAAGCTTTTCCCCCAGATCAAGGTGCTCATCATGACGGGCGTGGAGGAGGCGGCCCTGGTACAGGCAGCGGAGGAAGCGGGAGCCGATTTCTTTCTGTGGAAAAATGTAACGCTGGATGAGCTGCTTCATTTTATCCGCAACGCCAAAAAGCCGTACCGCATTTTCCCCGCCATCCCCCCCGGGGATCTCGAGAGGGTAAAATTTTCAGATATGGATATCCGCATCCTGAGGCTCCTTGCCCTGGGAAAAAGCTCCAGGGAAATTGCCGCTGAGCTGTTCCTGGCCTATGGAACGGTGCGCCTTTACATATCCCGCATGTATGCCGCTACAGGCTTGAAAAGCCGCGCTCAACTCGTTACCCATGCGCTGCGCAGCGGGCTCATTGACCCGCCCTAGTGCCGCCGGCATTGAAGATGACCATCCAGGAGCCCTTCACCCCGAGAAAATTTAGGTAAAAATGGTTCTTATCCCCTCTTTGCGGGAGCAAAAATAACAGTTGTTATATAAAAATACTATCAAATGCGCATTACAGCAGCCTCTTTCTTTTGATACATTGAAATTGCAACAGCCCGGGAATACCCCTGCGGCGTTGTTTCATAAGAGCGGGAGCAATATGGCCAAAAAAAGCGGGAGGGATGGAGATGTCCGATCTGACAATCAGCGCCATTGTGATACTCTGCACAGGAGTGCTCATTGGTGCCATCTTCTATTTGACAGTTACAAAAAAACGGAAGAGGGAGAGCGAGCTGGCAGAGTACTGCCAGAATCACGGATACAACTGTTTAAAAACAGAGGAGCCCGGGTTTACCGAATTCACCGTTGAGGGCGATTCGTTTTCATTGAGGAGCTCGCAGGTGATGACGCAGGATGAGGCTGTTTCCGAATCTGATTCATGGAACAAGGAGACGGTTTGGATCAGGCGCGGTGATGACAGCGCCCGCCCCTCCTTTGCCCTGGGCGGCATCCCTTCCGCCAGGGGATGGGAGAAACTGCCACAGCAGGTTAAAAAAATAGCCGTGGATAATCTCAGCAGCAGAACAGGCTTCTCCCTGGATCCCGCAAATGCGCAGCTGGTGAAGACAGGGGGGAAATCGGCTTTTCTCCTCTTTGAGCAGAACCCCGGTGAGAGCGGCGCAGCTCTGGAGAGGCTCAGGCCCCTTCTGGAGGAGTGGCCGGCGCAATTTACCCTCTTCATCCACAGCAGCCCGGAAACAGTGCGCATCCATCTGGCGAATTATTTTGTCCGGGATGTGGCGATGCTGGAAAAGGTGCTCCGGCTGGGAGCCGCCGCAGTGGGCGCCGGATGAGAGCCCTGGTGATCATTAACCGTGATTCCCCGGGCAATAAGCTGCATAAGATGGTAAGTGAGCTGGAGGGCATTAAAATTGTCGCCCAATCAGCCGAAATAAGCAGTGCGGCTGATCTTTGTGCAATACATGGGCCGGATCTGGTGATCGTGGATGCCTTTCCGAAAGGTGCTGGAATTTCCCGGTACATAGCGGGCATAAAGAGGGATTTCCCGGGCATAAAGGTGTTTGTCCTCACCTGTGCTGAAGATGATGACCTGGCGGAGGAGGCCAGGGCAGCGGGCGCCGACATCGTTGCCCTGAGCAATATTACCATGGAAGGATTCCAGCAGCTGCTTGGTTACTCACAAAAACATTACCGGGTCTTCCCCTGCAGGGGCCCGGCTGCAAGCCGGCTCCCCTGTAAGTTCCTGTGAAGCAACAGAGCTGTGGGGCCTCTTCAATATCCAAACTGTCATGACCACCCTTGCCGGGCGGCTCAAAATAAAGTGCCCTTATTGACAACGGCCCGGGAGGAAGCTTGAATCACAGCGTGCCTGCCTTTAGCAGGGCTCCCCATAAAATACTATTCCGGCGCCTCCCTTTCTCTTGGCCGCATACAAGGCTTTATCGGCCTTCATAAAGAGCTCTTCATAGGTGCTCTCATTATCAAGGATTGCTATGCCCATGCTGATGGAAACCCGAACACTTTCATCTGTTTTATCGATGGTGGTGATAAGCTGCCGGCATTTTAAGCGAATAAAATCGATGGAGGGAGTATTGCGGATATACACCAGAAATTCGTCTCCCCCGATACGACCAAGGATATCGCTTTGCCTGAATGCCAGCTTCAATTCCCTGCTGATATTTTTCAATACCTCATCGCCTTTTAAGTGCCCAAAAGTATCGTTGATCTGCTTAAAATTATCGCAATCGATGATGATGAGTGCATCTTTTTTATGGAGATCCCTGTTTTTCAGGGACTTGCCGATGAGCTTTCTCGTGGTCAAAGCATTGCACAAACCTGTCAGCCCGTCCAGTTGCGACATGGTCAGAAGCTCCTCTTTTTCAGCCATCTCCTCGCTGACATCGATGAGTTTTCCAATAAAAGAATGTATCTTCCCCTGATCATCCTCTATATTTGAAAAAATTATCCGGTATGCTCCAGCTTCACCTTCGCCCGATGTAATTTTAATGATCCGGTCTTGCTCTCCCTTGTTTTCAGCAAGCAATTTATCCTTTAACAGGCTGCCCAGTTGGCGGGCTTTATCCCCTGATCCCATTTCCTTTCTGATCTTCCTGGACAGCTTTAAACGGTCCGACTCTGGATGGTACTCAAATAAGAATTCATTGGAGATATGAGAGAGCAATTCGTATCTCCTGTTTTGCAGTTTAAGCTGCCTGTTTGCGCGTACATTCGACAAAGTGATGATCAATAAAATGCCCACCACCAGGGAGGCCAGGCCCAGTATTTCCCTGCCATAAGCATCGATCACCGCTGGAAAGGTCACTTTTCTATCCACCTTTGACGCCACATCGAGGATCAAAGTCTGCATCTGATTTTCAGTAATTCCCGCAATTGATTTGTTAATGATAGAAAGAAGGATGCTGTTTTCTTCCGAAAAAGCCATGCAGTATTCCCTTGTTTCCTTCCCCCTGGGTATAGTTACAATGTTTTTATACCCGTTTTGCAGTATATAGAAAGCCACAGAATAGGCATTGCCGTAACCGTAGTCAGCTTTCCCTTTTTCCACGGCTGCCATGGTCTCTTCCCTGTTATTGAAGTAAAGTGTGTTCTCTGCGTTAACTCCTTCCGGCAATGTACCCCCCTTTATGGCCGCATATGTCTTATCCCCCAGATTATTTGAATCCGCCCTGGAGTTGAAAAATAGTATTGTCTCTGACTTCAGGTACGGCTCAGATAAAACCATGTCCGGGGATGCGTAATGGCGGGTAACGCCAAAATAAATATCGGCGCCGCTTTTAAAGGCTTCCTCTATGGAATCGTACAGATGGTACTCAAAAAGCAGCCCCGTCCTCTCCGCTATCTCGTCGAGCACCTGAACGGCGATCCCCCTTATTTCACCCTGGGAATCCCTGTAGTGAAGGGGTGCGCCGCCGTCAATAGAAGCTGCCTTCAGGACAGCGCTGTTGACTATATACTCTTTCTCCTCCCGCGTCAAAGGGGGCTCCGCTTTTACCGGTAAAGCTGTGAATGTAACAATAGATGCCGCCATTATAAATGCCAGCACTTTTCCATAAAATAGAAGGTTGTACCTTTTCAATATCCCTGCACCTTCCGTGCACTGTTTATCCGCCTGTCAAGTTGCTGAAAGCAGAGAGGTAGAGGTTCCCACAAAGCACCGGCAGAGCAGAGGCGGTGCCTCGACATTTATAACACAATTATTCAAATATTTCAAGGTGATCCCGCAATTCGCGCCCCTCCGGGCTTCAGCGGCTTTTACCGGTGCTCTCGGAGCTGCCGGTAAAAATCAAAGGAGGTTGTCCTGCAGGAATGCAAGGTGCCCCGAAGGGTTTCCCGTTAGAGCCCTTTTTCAGCCAGTACTTCCTTTGCCGGCGTTCTGTCGCCGGTGCAGCTGATCATGCGGGGGGCATCCAGGAAAGAAAGTTTAAACCCCAGGCCGCGATACAGCTCAACAATTCGCGGGGTGGCCTGATTCGAGAGGAGGACGGGGCCGGGGTGTTTCGCCAGCCACCGGGCCAGGCGAAGTTGATCCTCCCAGTCGAACCCATCCTTCGAATAATGGGTAAATTCCACATCATAGGGAGGGTCGGCGTAAATAAAATCCTCTTTCTCCAGAGCGAGCTGCTCAAAGTCAAGCGAGCTGAACTCCCACTGTTGGAAAGTTTCTCTGTACGACCCGTAATCCCGCACATAGGAGATCTTTTTATACTTTCCAAAAGGAACATTGAACTCCCCTTTTTTGTTGAAGCGGCAGAGGCCGTTGTAGCCGGTGCGGTTCAGGTAATAAAACAGCTCAGCCGCTTCGCGGGAGCCCTCCTCCCCCTTTTTCACCAGCCTGTTGAAGCGCTCGCGGTAAGCATAGTAGAGCGCCTCATCGTTTTCCATGGGTGTTTCCAGGTAAAAGCCCTGCTGCACCCACCGGAAAAAATTGATGAGATGGCTGTTGACATCATTGAGCAGCGCTTTTGCGGGCATCAGCCCCAGGGTCACAGCCAGGCCGCCGCAGAGCGGTTCTACAAGCCGGCAGTGCGAACAGTGCTCCCAGAGCGGTTTTATATGCGGGAGCAGCCACCTCTTACCCCCGGCCCACTTGAGCGGCGGGCGCAACCTTTGATCATGAAGAGAGTTTGCTTTCATCTGAAAACTATTATTCCCTCCCAAGTGACAGGCTCTATCCGGCGCAGATCCCGGCAGAAATGAAAAGCATGCTTATCTGAAAAAGCCGCCTTTGAAAAAGCGCCGGCGGCGTTATCCTCATATAATAGTTCCCTATAATAGTTCTCTGTAAAGGGGATATTCCCCTTTACAGAGCAGTAATAACAGGGCCAAGGCAAAGCCTGTCGATATAAATGCCCTGGATGCAGTCCCCTCCTTGCTATATCCGGTTCAAACCGGTGGGACTGCTAAAGATCTCAGACATCAGCTGTGGTAATTGCTGTTGCATCATACCTGGGAACTTTCCTGCTGTTGTTTAGAGCGGATATTCCATTTAACTATAACTTGCTTCGCAATAATGATTACGATTAACACCAGTCCGGCAAGGCTTAAGATCCAATTATTGCTGAGCAGTACCAATGCACTGATACCTAATAGCACCCTTTCCACAATTGATATTTTATCCAGCATAAATCCTTGCAAAGCCGATGACAGGGTAATGATTGCAGTCGCTGCTACCAGCGTTGAAAATACTATTGACCCTACTGAACCGGTGCCTAATAAAGATGGATGATATACAAAAATATACGGCACCAGGCATGCACCTGCAGCCAAAAGTAAAGAATAACGAAGTGTATGCCAGGGGTTTGCTTCAGCAATAGCTGCAGCGGTGTACGTGGTAATCATAACAGGCGGGGTAAGAGCAGAAAAAGGACTGAAGAATAGCAGGAAGAAGTGCGCAGTCATTAAGGGTAAACCAAGCTGAATCAGAGCGGGGGCACCAATGATCGCCAGGATAACATAACTTGCACCTACAGGCAAACCCATCCCCAATATCAGATTGGCAATCATCATTATAATAAGAGCTCCTATTAGATGGCCTCCGGACAAATGACAAATAACGCTGCTGAACCTTAAACCCAACCCCGTTAGATTAAATGCACCGATGATCACACCGGCACTGGCACAAGCGGCCATAACGACAATCATCGTATAAGCAGCATCACTTAACGCCTTGATAATATCAGGAAATTTCATGCGTGTATGGGAACGCAGCGAACTACATATTATTATCAGGACGATACTAATGCTTGCAGAATAAGTAGGTGAGTAACCTTTTACCAACATGTAGACCAATACAGCAATGGGAATAAATAAGTGAAACCCTTCCTTGATCGTCTCGATTAGACTGGGAATGTCTTTTTTATCCATAGGTTTTAAACCGGCGCGCCGGGCATAAAAGTAAACTGATCCCATTATCCCCAAAAAAAACAGAGATGCCGGTATCGCTGCAGCGGCAATTATTTTCACATAGGGTATCCCGGTGAGCGCTACCATAATAAAAGCTGCAGCCCCCATAATGGGAGGCATAATCGTACCACCAGTAGAAGCAGTTGATGTTACAGCAGCTGCAATTTCGGGCTTATATCCGGTTCTTTTCATTAAAGGTATTGTAAAAGAACCCGTTGTAACGGCGTTTGCCGTAGAGCTTCCGGATATAGTGCCCATAAGCAGGCAGGATACCACCGTAGTTAATGCCGGCCCGCCCCAAAACCGCCCTCCTACAGAAAGAGCCATTTTGGCAAAAATATCCCCCAGTCTGGATTCTTTTAAGAAACAACCAAAGAGTACAAATAGATAAACAAATGTGGCACTAACCCCCATGGGCATACCCCAGACCCCTTCGCCCCCCATAAACATAATAGATGCGACCCGTTTTAAAGAAAAACCGCGGTGGGCCAGAAGGGATGGCATATAGGGTCCCACAAAAAGGTAAGCAATAAACAATAAGGTGATTATTACCAGCGGCCAGCCCATTGTCCGCCTGGTAATTTCTAAAATCAGACAGACTACAACAATGCCCATTATTATATCCATCATGTTTGGTTGACCGACACGATCGATGATATCTGCCTGATAATAGTTCATGTACAATACAACGGAAAGCGCAAGCCCCACCAAAATTAAATCAACAATCCACCTGAATGCTGTTTTGCTAAATTTTTTAGAAATGGGATATAACAATAATGCCAGCGTTCCGATCATGGCAAAGTGAATGGATCTTTGCGATAAAGCAAACAAGGTGCCAAAAAGACCGGTATACAGGTGAAAAAGCGAAGCGATCGTGGCTATGCAAGTTAGCACAAGTAAATATTTTTGGGAAGCAATGCGTTTAATCCATTGTTTGGTACTTTCCCCCTGTTGCAACTGAAGCGTATTGGTCCGGACAGACACAGAATTACAGCCTCCTTATTGATCACCCATCGTCGTAAACGACATGGCAAATTGTATGCCTCGCATAAAAAAACAACGTGATGAGCTCAAGACTTGTCCCCGAGAAACAACATCAATTAATAGCATCGACTCTAATGATAAAAAGAGCTACATCGCCGTTACATTCCCCTAGCTCATGCAACAAGATCTTTTGATTATTGATTATTAAAGTATGTTTTGAAAGTGCACTCGTATACTGCCGGATTGCAGAAAGGGTGCGATCAAGATGGATATGCAACATTTTATCATTATGATCATAATAATGGTCACGATGATAAAAGGGGTCAGCCAGCCCCACTCCCCATCCACTATAAGATGTTTCAACCTGGAGCAGCTCCCCTTCATCATTGACAATGTAGGTTTCCCTGACAGCGGTTTTTTCAACGGAATGGATATATTCAATACTAAATTGATCGTCTTTTTCCAGTGGATGAGAAAATAGAACCTCCTGTTTTTTATTTTCCACTAGAAGCCCAAATTCCAGGGCATCGCTTTGTTTTCCCTTCATAAAAAACAACAATGCGATTACAAGTAAAACCGCTACTATAGAAAGGCTGAATCTCAATCTCATTTTGCTCCCCTTCAAGATAACACAGGGATGGATAGCCCCTTTAAATTAACCATCCCCGTGTTATGTTTCGCTACCTTAAACCCCTGCTTACCTGCTTAACAATATAGGTTATTCCAAGACACCTATCTCTTTAAAATATCTTTCGGCTCCGGGGTGTAATTGAATAGCATCCGGTAAAATAATAGCCCTTTCGGGAGTAATATCTTCTGCAGAGGGATGTGCTGTTTTTAAATAGTCAAGATTTTCAAAAATGGTCCGGGTGATTTGATAGGCAAGCTCTTCATCGAAATCTGGTGTTACCGCCATAAATGATGTGCTGGCATATGTAAACACATCATAGTCAACCCCCGGGTAGGTATCAGCTTTAATTGTCCAGGGGATCAGGAAAGGCAGCATCTCGATCACTTTTTCTGCCTGACTCAATTCCATAAACACAATATCGTGAGTAGCCGTAAGTTCCAAAATAGCTGTAGTCGGAACTGCGGCACAGACAGTGGCACCATCAATTTGTCTATCCTTCATGGCTTCAACTGCTTCAGCGAAAGTTAGGTAGTGAACATCAAATTCCTCGTAGGTAACCCCGTGAACCTCAAAACTCACTTTTGTTACTGCTTCGGTACCGCTGCCAGGCGCACCAACAGCTATTTTTTTTCCTTTGACTTTTTCTATCTTATCGATACCTGTATCGGCCAATGCCACAAAATGGCCCACACTAAAGCTGATATTGCCTAGAGACTTAACATTGATGCTCTGATCTTCAAAGGGCGGTTGCCCCGTGGCAGCCATGAATGCAATAGATGCATCCATAATCGCAATCTCTGCTTCACCTGACGTGAGCAAACGCATATTCTCCACTGCTGCTCCTGTTACCTCGGCAGTTGCCTGGAACCCTTCTATGCTTTGGGTTAACAATTCTGCTATTCCACCGCATAAGGGATAATAGGCACCTCCTGTCCCACCAGAAGCAATGCTAATGCTGGTTTTTGAAACCTTTTCACCGTTTTCACCGTTTTCAACACCATTGTCTGTCTCTGGGGCACAACCCCCAAAGATTAGCAGAAGACTTGTTACCAACAGGATCAACACGAGCTTTAACAACCTGGTCAAGGTAACTCCCTCCATGTTATATTAATTTTCCGAAGATCAGCTAAATTCTATCTTGACTGAATCTTGCAGTCAACCATTTAAATACAGCCTCAGGCGCAGTATTAACTATATAATTATTATATACCTTGGTTTTGCTCCATATTTTTGACTTTTTTGTTCAAAACCATGCCCGTACCTGAATAATGAGGCCAAACCTGCTATTTCACCAGGCCACAAAATTATTGCATCAATTGCATCAAGGGTTCAAATTTTGGAGAACCGCATATTTAAAGGATGAACTTGACAATAAATAGGGGCTTCGCTCCAGATATGTATCTATTGACAATTGCCTGAATCCTGTATATAGTTTGTATATACTGTAAAGGGAGGCAGGCTCTCAATGTCGATAAGATATGCAATCCTTGGACTACTACACTATGCTGACATGCATGGCTATCGCATCAAGGAACACCTGGAAAAAAACTTCGGCCATATGTGGACAGTAAACTTCGGTCAGATCTATCCCAACCTGAGGGCTCTGGAAAGGGATGGCCTCATCCGAATGAAAGGGATATCACCTTCTAAAAAAGGAGGTCCCCAAAAAAAACTATACACCATCGAGGAGCGGGGACGGGAGGAGTTTGCCCGGTGGCTGGCCCGGGATCCGGTGCGCCCCATGATTTTAAGGGACTCCTTTCTGCTCAAATTCGCCTTTTTCGGCTTCGGCGATGATGACAGGGCCCTGGAAATTATCAACACACAGATCGCCCTGCACGAAAAACAGCTTGGCCGGAGAAAAGCCAACCAGCAGCGGTGGAGCAAGCGGGGAGTTTATGTAAGGCTTGTCGCCCAGCTGGGTGTGGCGCTGAATGAAGCCTACCTGCAGTGGCTTCGCCACGCCTCCCTTGAGGTTGAGAATCACAGGAAAGAGTTGAAGGGAAGCAGCACCGGCGGTTAGCTTTTAGAACAAGGATAGGGGGAACAGCTAGTGGAGTTTAACGGTCTTACCCTCGTCACCGGAGCGGCAGGTTTCATGGGGCGCCACCTGGTGGAGCTGCTGGTAAATAAAGGAGTGCAGGTCAGGGCCACCTCCAGGCCGCGCAGCGACACCTCTTTTTTCGACAATCTGGGCGTAGAGTATGTGCCCGCCGATTTAACAAAACCGGAAACCCTGCCGCCCCTTTTTGAAGGCGGCGTGGAGCGGCTATTCCACCTGGGCGCCATCTGCAATTTTTCCACTCCTTATGAAAAGCTTTACCCCACCAATGTGGAGGGCGTTGAGAGGATCACAGAGCTGGCATTAAGGCATGATCTGAAGCGCTTTATCCATGTCGCCTCAACAAGTGTATACGGCACCTATAAAGGGATTCCCTTTACCGAGAATTCGCCTCGCGAGCCTGCCGATGCCTACGGAAGAAGCAAGCGCGATGGCGAAAATATCGTCTGGAAGCGGATCAAGGAGGGGCTGCCGGCAACAATTGCCCGCCCCTGCACCGTCTACGGGCCCGGCTGCAATGACGGCGCCGGCAAGGCCTTCTCCAGGCCCACAAGCCTTGCGGGCATCCCCGGCAAGGGCAAACAGCTGCTGTCGAATATCCGTGCCGAGGATGTGGCGGCGGCAATAGAGCACCTCTCCCGCCTGGATTCGGCAATCGGCCAGGCCTACAATCTGGCCGAGGATTCCCACCCCGGGCTTGAAAGAGCCCTTACCGCCGCTGCGGAAGCCTTCGGTATGAAGCACCCCACATTGCACCTTCCCCTCTGGCTCGTCAGAATCGCGGCAAAAATAGAGGGGGCCGCCTCGGCCCGCAAGCATAAAATACCGGACCTGGAATATGATGCGGTGAAGTACCTCTGTGACGATTATATTGTGGACAACAGCAAGCTGAAAGCTGCAGGCTACAGGCTCATCTATCCCGATTTTATTGATTCCATAAACCAGATGGGTGAACGGTACCAATCTCAAGTGGGAGCTTGAAAAACAAATAGACGGGGGTGTCTTTGATGGGGCAGGTTGTAGTGATTACCGGCCTGGCAGACGGAATGGGCAGGGTCACAGCCCGGAAACTCGCCGCGGCCGGACACAACATCGCGGGCTTTGATGTTGATTCGGAGAAGTTAGCCGCGCTTGAAGGAGAGCTCGCCGGCAGCGGGGGAGATCATCTCCTGGAGTCCTTCGACATTGCCGACCGCAAAAAGATCTTGAAATTCCGCGACAGGGTCCTTGAAAAATACGGGCATGTGGATACGGTGCTCTCCAATGTGGGGATCGGCTTTTTCAGCCCCTTTGAAGAGGCCGACCTGGAAAAGGCACTGAGCTGCCTGGAGATCAATGTTATCGGCGCTGCGGCCATATTCCAGGCCTTTCTCCCCTCCATGCGCCGGCGGGGCAAGGGCAAGATGATCGCCATGTCATCTCTGGTGGGGCGGATCCCCTTCCCCTTTGAGTCCATCTACACAGCCAGCAAATTTGCCATCACAGGGCTGATGCAGTCCATCAAGTACGAAGTGAAGCATTTCGGCATAGATGTGGCCGTCATCGAGCCGGCCCAGGTTTCGACAAGTTTTGCGGCCAAGATCCATGTTCTTCCCGAAGAGGGCTCGCCCTACCGGGAGCGCGCCGCCAGGTTTATAGATCGCGATAACGAGCTGATCAAGAAAGCGCCCGACCCGGAATACGCCGCTGAAAAAATCGTCAGGGTGGTCACGGCGCCCAGAATGCATTTCTTCAACCAGATTGACTCCCAGAGCAGGTTTCTGCTGTGGCTGAACCGCTTCATACCCGGAGGCCTGCGGGATGCCATCCTTGTAAGCCACATGGATATAAAAGTCAAGTGAGGTGTTATTATGGGAAATCAGACAGCGATGACTGACAACAGCTACCTCAATTCAAGAGTGGGCCGGTTAAGGTGGAGAATCATCGATGCGCCCATGGAGGTATGCGTGGAGCGCGCCAGATATCTCACAGAGTCGATGGAGCTGAGCTGGCATAGGGATCCCCTGGAGCGAATGAGCCTCGCCTTTGAGCATATCCTGAACAATATCACCCCCATCATCAGGGAGGGTGAGCTCATCGTGGGATGCCGCACGAGCAAGCTTAAAGGGGCGCCGCTTTTCCCGGAAAACAAATCGCGGTGGATCGAAGGGGACCTGGAGGCCCTGGGGATCCGCGCCGTGCAGAAAGCCCTGATCAGCCCCGCGGAAATAGAGGAGCTGAAAAGTGAGATCCTCCCTTTCTGGCAGGGAAAAACCGTTGAAGATGTTATGGAATCCCGCATGCCCCCTGATCTGTCGGAGGATATGGATAAGTATGTCTTTACTATGATGCTGGAGATAACGTACGGCATCGGCCACTTCACCATAGATCATGATAAAGTGCTCTCCCTGGGGCTCGGCGGTATCGCCAAAGAAGCCGGGGGTAAGCTTGAATTGCTGGGCTCATCGGAAAGCGACAACAAAAAGCGGCTCTTTTACGAGGCCGTGATCCGCTCCTGCGGTGCTGTGATCAGCTTTGCCCGCCGCTACAGCGAACTGGCCCGCAGCCTGGCGAAAAAAGAAAAGGATCAGAAACGCGCCGCAGAGCTGAAAAATATCGCGGAAATCTGCGCCCGCGTGCCCGAGTTTCCCGCTCAAAGCTTTCATGAAGCCCTGCAAAGCCTCTACTTCGTGCACCTGACATCGCAGATCGAATCAGGGGGGAACTCCATCTCTCTCGGCAGGATCGATCAGATCCTCTATCCCTATTACCGCAGCGACAGGGAGGCGGGCCGCCTGACCCGCGAAGAGGCCAGAGAACTGCTCTCCCTTATGTATATCAAGACCAATGAGATCTGGAATCTTCTTGAAGAGGCTTTCATCCCCGGCGGCGAGGGGACCCAGGGCAAGACAACCCAGAATGCCATTGTCGGCGGGATGGACCGGGAGGGGAAGGATGCCACCAATGAGCTGAGCTACATCGCTCTCGATGCTTTCAGCGATGTGCGGACGGTGCAGCCCAATTTTGGGGTGCGCATCTCCTCTGAAAGCCCCGCAGATTTTCTAAAAAAGGCGGTGGACTACGTCCGGGAGGGCGTTCTGCTGCATTTTTTCAATGATGAGACCATCATCAAAACACTCCTTCACAGCGGACACACCCTTGAAGATGCGCGCAACTACGGCATCGTGGGCTGCCTGGAGCCCAATGCCCAGGGCAAGACCTTCGGCTCCACCTTTGCCGTTCAGTTCAATGCCTTGAAATGCTTTGAGTTCGCACTGACAAGGGGCATTGACAGCATCTTCGGCTACCAGTCGGGCTTGAAAACAGGAGATCCGGCCCTCTTCTCGAGTTTTGAAGAGCTCTGGCAAGCTTACGATGAGCAGGTGAGCCACTTTACCCGTCAGATCGCCAGGGGCATGCATGTTCTCGATGAAGCCATCGCCGACAATGTCCCCTCCCCCTTCGCCTCGGCGGTTATCGAGGGCTGCCTTGAAAAGGGCCTGGACCTGACGCGGGGCGGAGCGGTGTACAACTCCACCGGTGTCCAGCTGATGGGCTTTGCCAATACCGTTGACAGCCTCTACAGTGTAAAAAAAGCGGTCTTTGAAAATAAAGTCCTCACCATGGCGGAGCTTGTGGAGATGCTTTCCGACGACTGGTACAATGCTGAAAAATGGCGCGCCTACATGCTCAACCGCATCCCCAAGTTCGGCAATGACAACGATGAAGTTGATGCCATGGCGGCAAGAGTGACTGAGCATTACTGCGACAGGATCACCGCCCATAAAAACTTCCGGGGCGGCACTTTCTGGCCCGGCATCTTCTCCGTGGGATTTCATATCTCTTTCGGAGCCTTCACCGGAGCCACTCCCGACGGCAGGTACGCCGGCGATGTCCTGGGCAATGGGGTAACGCCCACAACGGGGAATGCCCTCTCAGGCCCCACGGCGGTAATGAATTCGGTGGTGAAGCTGCCCCTTGAGCGGATCTACAACGGGGCAAACCTGAATATGCGCTTCCAGGGGAAAAAGGTGAAAACCGATCACCTGGCAAGCCTGATCCGCGCCTATATGGAGGGCGGCGGCATGCAGGTGCAGTTCAACATGGTTGACTCGGAAACGCTGAAAAAAGCACAGCGGGAGCCGGAAAAATACCGCGACCTCTTTGTCAGGGTGAGCGGCTACTCGGCGGAATTCATCGATCTGAGCGATATTGCCCAGGATGAGATTATCAGCCGCACCGAATTTGAATAAGGCCATTTGAAAGGGGGGCGGCGCATAGAGGCCGGAAGGCCCGTTCAAATATGAGCAGGAGGGATGCCCATGAGCAAGGTGATGACTACGGCTGAAGCGATCAAAAAACATGTTAATGACGGCGACTTTCTCTTTATCGGCGGCTATATTGCCAGGCCGCCCTTTGCCGCCATCCACGAGATCATCCGCCAGAAAAAGCGGGAGCTCACCATCACCCGCAGCAACGCCGCCGATGATTTCGACATGCTCATCGGCACAGGATGCGTGAAACGCTTTATCTCAACATTTATTTCCCTGG
>CAYXKD010000026.1:0-24089 GCA_964464625.1 uncultured Syntrophomonadaceae bacterium | reverse complement strand
GTTTAGCTGTCGGTGAGGTTCTCTTAAAAAAACCTACAGTGCCTTGACACGATCAAACGAAACAGGCAAATTGACTTTTTGAAGGGGGCATGCTAAAATAAATCGCACATGCGAAAAAATGCTTCGGTCAATCATGGTGGGTGTAGCTCAGCCGGTTAGAGCGCCAGGTTGTGGCCCTGGAGGTCGTGGGTTCGAACCCCATCACTCACCCCATTTCAATTGATGAAACGCTGGGGTGTAGCCAAGCGGCAAGGCACGGGACTTTGGATCCCGCATGCGTAGGTTCGAATCCTACCGCCCCAGCCATTTTTGTGCGGCAACAGATGCCGTTCGCCCCCTGTTTTTTATGTCCGCAAAAGCGTACGAGCCATCAGACCTGCCTCCAATTTATACTACCATTACCAGCAATCAAAAACAGATACCAGGATGAATCTTGGGTCGGAAACCTTATTAACCGGAAGAATTATGCGAGATCTTATACTAATGGCAATGTTTTAAAACTCCCGTGCCAGGGGGAAATCGCTTTGGAAAATATGCGTTATCCGAAGGGCTATCCCAATGTTAATTCTTTTGGATCGAAAAGGAACGGTTGAGGGCTTGCAGCACCTGCTGGAGAGAACTGTTGATCATAAACCCGCCTCGGGCATCCTTGTTCTCGCCTGCGAAGAAAATGAATTTACGCCTGAAACGATCGATCAACTTTTGAAGCAATGTTCCAAGCCAGTTTTCGGGGGCATATTTTCGCGAATAATAATTGACCGGGCAAAGCTTCGCAAAGGGACCATTGTCGCCGGTATTTGCCGGCCTCTTACCACGATCACCATCGGCAACCTCGGTCATTGTATTGATCTGGATGAGCAACTGGGACACGCCTTTCAAACCCAGGACTTGCGAAACAAAACCATGTTTGTTTTTGTCGATGGGCTAAGTAGCCATATTTCCACCCTGATCGAGAGTATGTTGAATTGTTTTGGTCTTATCCCCAATTATATCGGCGGCGGCGCCGGTTCACTGTCCGGAAGGAAGCCGTGTGTCATCAGCAGACAAGGGCTGTTGGAAGATGCGGCAGTTTTCGCTTTAACCGGTGTCAAGAGCGGGATCGGAGTTGCGCATGGATGGAAACCTGTCGCCGGACCGTTAAAAGTAACCGAGGCGGATCGTCACACCATCATTTCCCTCAACTGGCGCCCGGCGTTTGAGGCGTACCGACACATAGTCGAAACTATATCCGGTCAATCCTTCGAAGGCACTGATTTCTTCGAACTGGCAAAAGGATACCCGTTCGGGATTGCAAAGCTGGACCGGGAGATGGTGGTTCGCGATCCGATCTTCGTCGATCAAGGGAGGCTGGTTTGCGTCGGTGAGATACCGTTAAATGCTCTTGTTTACATTTTACGGGGCGACAAGGATTCCCTGATAGCCGGGGCGGTTGAAGCCCGCCGGCTGGCTGAAGCATCCTACGGGCAGGTCGCCGGCGATGAAAAGGGAAAAACGCTCACTACCTTTTTTATTGATTGCGTTTCCAGGGTCCTTTTCCTGCAATCTCATTTTAACCGGGAACTGAAAGCGGTAGACATGGGCTACCCGCTTCTGGGGGCATTAACCCTAGGGGAGATAGCCAACGCGGGAAAAAGTTGTCTTGAATTTTACAACAAGACCTCCGTTGTCGGGCTGCTGGAGGACTAGAATGGATTTTATCATCTGGAGCCAGATTTTATACGAACTGGCCTTTTCGGTCAGCGGCGAACAAAACCTTGACAAACTCATGAAAAAGGCCGCTTTTGCATTTTTAAAAAAGCTCGATTGTGCGCATGTGAGCATATTACGATGGCGCAACCGCCGCCTGGAACCCGCCCATGTCATTCCGCGGGTCACACTGAAAGACCCCGCCTACTACGAGCTCATCGGTGCTTTTGAAATATTGCCGTTACACAACGGAGACGGTATCTTGAGCATTCAGGAGAAAGGTTTACATTATTACGGGTTCCCGCTACCACGCTTCGGCTTGTTGTTACTGGGAAAAAGCGATCCGGTTGAAGAGGCGCTTTTGAAGGAGCTTTTACCGATTACCGGCATGCTCGCCCAAAACTGCTTTTTTAACCTTGATGCAATCAGAAAACGCCGGGCAGTTGAAATTGAATTGGAAAAAGAACGCCATCTGTTAAGGGAAATTATCGATGCAATTCCGGATCTGGTTTTTTACAAGGATGTGCATGGGGTTTATAAAATAATTAACCGGGCTACCGCGAATTTTTTATCCCGCTCGCCGGAGGAAATAATCGGGCATCCCGCCCAGGTTGTTCATTCCCCGTCGGAGGCGAACAAATGCAGGAAAACCGATGTTTTGGCAATACAATCGGGCCGCGTGCAGCGGTACGAAACACAGCTAAAACATTACGATGACCATCCTTTCCCTTTTGAAACAATCAAGGCCCCGATCTATGATGCCGAAGGCGAGTGTATCGGCACGGTTTCCGTTTGCAGGGATATTACTTTCCGCAAGCATTATGAACGGCAGCTCGAATACGTCGGTGCGCATGATCAGCTCACCGCGCTCTACAATCGCAGGTTTCTGGAAAAAGAGATCAGCCGTCTTGATACCGCGCAACAACTACCGTTATCGATCATTATGGGTGATCTGAACGGTTTGAAGCTGACCAACGATGTTTTCGGCCACCGGGAGGGTGACAATTTAATTGTTCAGGCAGCACGCCTGATCCGGAAAGCCTGCCGGGAAGGGGACCTTATTTCCCGCTGGGGGGGAGATGAATTTATGATCATTTTACCGCGGTCCGGCGCTGAAAGCGCCGGCGAGGTGTGCCGGCGCATCAAAGATAGATGCCGTGCCTACAAATGCGGGCCTCTACAGATCAGTATTGCCCTGGGCTGGGCCACAAAAAACAGGGCTGAAGAGAATATCTGGCAGGTGCTGAAAGAAGCCAGCGATAACATGTATAGCGATAAATTTTTGAATGCCCGGGATTATGAAAAAACAGTCGTAAATTCGTTAAGATCGGCCCTTTTTAATAAAAGCATCGAAACGGAAGAGCATGTAGAACGGCTGAAGGCAGTATGCCAAATAGTGGGGATAAAGATCGGGTTAAGCAAACGACAATTAAGCGATCTGGATCTGCTGGCCGGCCTGCACAATATCGGCAAGGTGGCCATTGATCGGAACATCCTGAAAAAAACGGGGCCTTTAACCGACACGGAGTGGGCCCAGTTAAAAAAACATCCCGAAATAGGGTACAGGTTCGCCCGGGCGGTGCCGGAGTTAACCCCTGTTTGCGAATACATTCTCGCCCACCACGAACGCTGGGACGGTAAAGGTTACCCCCGGGGAATCAAGGGAGATGACATTCCCCTTCTGTCCCGCATTTTGGCGGTTGCCGATGCCTACGATGCCATGACCCACAGCCGGCCTTACCGGAAAGCAATCTCCCATCAGGAGGCCCTGGCCGATCTGAAAAGAAATGCGGGAAAACAGTTCGATCCCGAAATAGTAGATGTCCTTTGCCAGTTGGATCCGGTTCAGATCAAGTCTTGCCCGCACTAACCGATCCATGATTGTTTCACTGCAGCATACTTAAAAAACAGGAACCGGAATATAAAAAGCGCTCACTTCTTGAGCCGGGGAAGACGGTGATACCCACTTTGCTCCAATACAATGGCAGAAACAACAGGAACCTGGAAGGTAATTGTTTGACCACGGCGATGGGGATCCTGCCCCACCGCAACGTCGCCAGGGCACTGCAGCTTTCGCTTTCACTCGACATTCCGTTTTGGCCACAGTTGCCGCGGGTCAATTTTTATGAGGACATGTATGCCCAGGTATCGGAACATTTTCCGGGGATAACCCTTGATCCCGAACGGCGGGAGATTTATTTCTCGTTGGAAAAATTCCAGCAAGAGTTGGAAGAATACCTGGCCCACATGGATGATGAGCCGTATTTCCGCCTTTCGCCCCTTTACAGTGCCGTCTACCACGATTTCTTGAAGCAGGATCTAAGCGTCTACCCGTACATCCGCGGCCAAAGCATCGGCCCGGTCAGCTTTGGTTTAAAGATTCAAGATCGGGAAAAACGCCCGATGATCTACCACGATGATGTGCGTGAAATTGTTTTCGATTTCGTCGCCCGCAAATTGCAGGCTCAGTACCGGCAGTTGCAAGAAAAACACCCCCGACCTTTCATCTGGGTTGACGAACCCGGTCTGGAAATGCTCTTTACTTCCATTACCGGCTATACCAACGAAAAAGCATCAGCCGATTACCATTTGTTTTTGGATCATTTCCCCGGCCCGAAAGGAGTACACCTGTGCGGCAATCCCGATTGGTCTTTCCTGCTTAACCTGGATCTCGACATACTTTCCATAGACGTGTTCGCCCATGGTCATGTTTTCACGCGCTACCGGAATGAGATCCGATCTTTCCTCAACCGGGGCGCCATTGTTGCGTGGGGCATCACCCCGACCCTGACCGAAGAATTTGCCGCAGAAGATCTGCAATCGCTGATCAAAAAGGTCAACAACCTTTGGGCGCACCTGGAAAAGGGCGGAATACAGCGCAGCCGGATTCTCAAACAAGCCTGGTTCGCGCCAGCCCGCTGTTGTCTGATCAACCTCGATGGTGAAATTACGGTCGAACATTCCTTCAAGATCTTGAAAGCAGTCGCAGCGCATTTTAAAGCAGAGCTCTGATCCAAACCGAGGGTGCCGGTTCGCCCGGGCGACGCCACAATTAACCTTCGTGAAAACAACCCGCCGATTCGCGATCGATGCGAAAAACACGGTAGCCTTTTTTCTCCAGTGTCTCGCTGACTGCAGCAATATCATTGTCCTGCAAACGCAAGACGAGATTGACCCGGTTGCTATCCAGCCGCCGGGCGGCCAGGGTTATAATATTGATCCCCAGTGAACTGAAGATTTCGGTAATGTTGTGCAACACCCCGATGCCGTCATCCACGGACAGGGTCAATCTTACCCCGGGACTATCAAACGCAAAGATATCGATCAGGGCTTTAAAGATATCACTTTCGGTAATGATGGCCACAAGACGGTGGTTTTCCACCACCGGCAGCGCGCTGACGCTGTTCTCGCGCATGATCACAGCCGCTTTTTCAAGCACGCAGTCCGGGAAAACGGTAAGCACCTGCCGGGTCATGACCGCGGCAATTTTGATTTTTGGAAACAGGTAGTTAATTTCCCAAACGGATAAACTGGTCGCTGGAGAAGGCGAAGCGTGCAATAAATCTTGCCGGGTCACAATGCCAACTATTTTGCCTTTTGAAATTACCGGCAGCCTTCGAATGGAATGATCTTTCATCAGTTGCAGGGCATGTCCCACCGTGTCTTCGGGACTTACAGTAATGGGGTTTGGAGACATGTAATCACGAACAAGCATGGTTACCCCCTCCCAAAACATTGATGTCTATACAATTCGGCAAATCAAAAACAATCCCTGTATCAGTTTTTCGTCAAAAAACAGTTAACCTTTCCCTTTGGTAACATATTGATCCCTATCAATAGACCCTTTCGTTCAAAACTTGATCGTAAATGACGGCGCGGTTGCAGTTAACCTCGTACCACCCGAAGGTGCAGGTGTGTTCCCCTTCGGGATACTCCACTATGTCGTAAACATGAAGAATATAGATGCCGGCTTCCGGTTTTTCAGCAAGATCAATAACCATTGTCGCAAAACCGCCTTCGATGGCCCGTCTCCCCTGCTTTGAGATCGCCTCCCATTCCGGTTGCCAGGTAAACAGCAGGTTCAAGGCCGCCTGCAGATCACCGTCCTCGGTGACGCTGCGATCACCCGAACCCGGAACGGCAGTGCCGGCTTCTTCGTGTGGAGGAGGGTTCACTGTGGGCTGATGATCATGAAAGGCCGGAACACAACCGGCCACGTTTAAAACCACGATCATCGCCAGTAAAAGTCGTATGATCTTGCGAGCCGGTGGTTGCCGCCGGCCCCAAAATGCCGACCGGACACTTTGAATGGTTTGCCAAGAAATTTCATCCGGGTTGCTCCCGCCGGTTAGAATAATTGTTACTTTGATTTTGTCACCCCCGCCCAAAGGAGGTCCCCACCGCCAGGGCGGCCTCGACCTGCTGACAGCCGGGTTGAATCCGCCTGGTTCCGGCAACCGCTTCCTTCAAAGGAACCGCCGTGATCTCTCCCGCCTGCAGACTTACCATCTTGTTCCAGCAGCGGTGATGCGCCAGCTTGACCGCTTCGGCTCCAAAACGGGTCGCCAGAACACGATCGAAACAGGTCGGGGAACCGCCGCGCTGAAGGTGCCCCAGAACCGTGGCCCGGCTTTCCATCCCGGTCCTGTTCTCAATTTCCCGGGCCACCGCCGGGCCGATGCCACCCAACCGGGGCGCCCCGCCGGTTCCCTTCCGGTAAAGGGGCTCGCCCCCTTCGGGGAAAGCCCCTTCGGCCACGACGATGATGCTGAACATTTTACCCTGGGCATGGCGGACCCTGATCTTTTCAAAAACGGCTTCATAGCGGAAGGGAATTTCGGGGATCAGTATGACGTCGCCGCCACCGGCCATCCCCGCCTGCAGTGCAATCCAACCGGCATTGCGACCCATAACCTCCACCACCATCGCCCGGTGGTGCGATTCGGCGGTGGTATGGACCCGGTCGATGGCGTCGGTGGCTGTCGCTGCCGCCGTATCAAACCCGAAGGTCACTTCGGTAGCCAAAAGATCGTTATCGATGGTTTTGGGAATACCGATGACCGGCACACCCATGCTGCTGAAACGATGCGCCAGCGCCAGGCTGCCGTCACCGCCCACCACGATCAAACCGTCTATTTCCCAGCGTTCGAGATTACAGATCGCTTCCCGGGAACGATCCGCATAGCAAATGCAGCCATCCGCACCGGTTACCCGAAAGTGGAAAGGGTTGTCACGATTGGTTGTCCCCAGTATGGTCCCCCCCCGGGGAAGGATCCCCGAAACCGCTTCCTCCCCGATGAGCCAGGCTTCATTTTCAACCAAACCTTTAAACCCGTTGTTAAACCCGATGACCCCGGTGCCGTAACCGTAAAGGGCCCCCTTGGCTACCGCCCGGATCACTGCGTTTAGGCCGGGGCAATCCCCTCCGCCGGTAAGAATACCCAGCCTGCCCATAGACATTCCCCCCCGAAGAACAACCCCAGGAAAGAAATTTCACCTCCAGAAATTTTCCATGTAACTGGCAAGTATTCCTGCTTGGGAACAACACCGGGGACAGCCTTATGCTTTTTATTTCTCCCGATTCCCTCAACGACGCATCAACCCGAGGGCAAGACCTGGACCAAATTGCCGCATTTTTTTGATGAAACATGCTATACTGGTAAAAAACCGGGCGCTAACCGGTAGCCGATGTTTAACTTAACGAGGAGGCCGGATCATGGTTATCGATGTCCATGCCCATATTTTATCCCCCGATTTTATCAAAGAAGTTGAAACCCATAAAAAGCGGGAGGACCATTTCCGGCTGCTTCATTCCGCTCCCAAAGTTAAATATGCTACGGCTGAAGACCTACTGTCAAACATGGAACAGTGCGGAGTAGATCAATCCGTCATTTTCGGATTTCCGTTCAGCGATCCGGGGCTATGCCGGGAGATCAACGACTATATCATCGACTGCTGCCGGAAATATACACCGCGGCTGATCGGTTTTGCCCTCGCCCCTCCCCTATCGCCATGGTTTGAAAAAGAGATCGCCCGCTGTCACGAAAAGGGACTGTGCGGCATCGGAGAACTGATTCCGGACGCGCAGCATTTCAATATCGCCGATCAAAAACAGATGGAAAACCTGACCGGGGTATGCCGGGAAAGGGCTTTGCCCATTCTCATGCATGCCAATGAACAGGTTGGTCATACCTACGCCGGCAAAGGCGGAACCGGCCCGGCCAGAGCCTATACTTTTGCCGTCAACAATCCCGAGTTGACGATCATCTATGCCCACTGGGGTGGGGGACTTTTTTTCTACGAGCTCATGCCGGAGCTGCAAAAGGCGCTGACCAATGTTTACTACGATACGGCGGCCTCGCCGTACCTTTACCGGCCGCAGGTCTATGAAGCTGCCGGACTGGCCGGGATTATTCCCAAAATACTGCTCGGAAGCGATTACCCCTTGCTGCCCCCCTCCCGTTACTTCAAAGAAATGGCGAAAACGACGCTCTCCGACGAGGAAAAGGAACAGATCTCCGGCCGGAACGCCGCCCGGGTTCTTTTGCAGCAATAAAACAACCCCGGGTATCCCGTTTTGTTCTTTGAGGAAAATAGCCCCAGGTACAAAAAAGATAGAAGACACCAACACCGTCAGGGGGCACAAAAAATGATCGGACGAATTAATCCGTTTGTCGTTCCGCTGCAACCCTACTGGGCGGCTTCGATCAACCCTGTCGCTTACCCGGTTTTACGGGAGGAGAGCAGGGTTGATGCAGCTATTATCGGCGGGGGGCTGGTTGGTATGACCACCGCCTACCTTCTGGTAATGGAGGGCTTAACCTGTACCCACCTGGGTTGCGAACCGGCCTGGAACGAGGCCGAACTCTCCTGGGATTGCCCGTGCCACGGTTCCCGCTACACCTACAGTGGTGAAATTATTGAGGGGCCCACCCTCGAACCGCTTCAAACCAAATTCGAGACGCCAAATCCATAACGATTACAAACATAAACCGGCCCGGGACAGTCCCTTGAGAGCAGAAGGAGAGACTGTCCCCCTTTATTCCCCCCCCGGTCCCACGCTGTTTCTCAAGCAGGAAACCATACGCCCCTTATTGAAGGTTGGTATTGCAGACAAACAATGCAACAATGATTTGGCGCATGCTCCAGTATAACCAGAAAATAAGGGATTGCGGTCATGAAGTCAAGTTCTATTTCCAACCACGAGTTACGCCCACCGCTGAAATGGGCCGGCGGTAAAAGATGGCTGGTTCCGATCCTGGAACCGCTCTGGGAGCCCCATTCGCACTGTCGCCTGGTCGAACCGCTATGCGGCGGTCTGGCGGTTACCCTGGGGCTAAGACCGGTCAAAGCATTGTTGAACGATATCAATACGCATCTGATCAATTTCTTCCGGTGGGTGCAACGGGGCTTTTACATCGAAACACCCCTTGAAAATGAGGAGACACTTTACTATAATTACCGCGATCAATTCAACCATTTGATCAAAAAAGGGCAAAGGAATTCCCGTAAGACCGCCGCACTGTTTTATTACCTGAACCGGACCGGTTTCAACGGTCTTTGCCGTTTCAATAAGAGGGAAGAATTCAATGTCCCTTTCGGTAAATACAAAAAGATCAATTATGTCCACGATTACCGGCACTACAAACATACATTTCAACAATGGGAATTTAGTAGTGGGGATTTTGAACAATTGACCCTGAATAGGACCGATTTTATCTATGCTGATCCTCCCTACGATGTCGAATTTACCCAGTATTCGAAGGATGGGTTTGATTGGGAAGATCAGGTCCGCCTGGCGCAGTGGCTGGCCGAGCACCCCGGCCCCGTCGTCCTCTCCAATCAGGCGACCGATCGAATTGTCAAATTGTACCGCTTCCATGGTTTTAAACTGCAATTTCTTGCTGCGCCCCGCATGATCAGTTGCACCGGGGACAGGACGCCGGCCAGGGAAATCCTGGCCCATAAGGGATTGTGAGGGATCAAGGAAGGATTTATTGAAACACAGCGAGAATTTGAAAAAATAATGATCGATGGGAGGCTAGACCGATGATCGTGGGCCATATTGATGAATGCGAAACAAGGCCGGTTCATTTTGAGGGCATTGCCGGGATGAGCAAGCAGGTCCCGCTTTCCCCCGCCCAGGGATGGGATGGGTACGTGATGCGCGTGTTTGCCTTAAAGCGGGGCTGCCATTCACCACGGCATCGCCACCCCTGGCCGCATATCAACTGGATCATCGACGGGACGGGAACGCTTCATATTGACGGCGCCGATCACCTTGTCCGGAAGGGTTCGTACGCCTATATTCCCGCCGGTGCACTGCACCAGTTTACCAATACCGGTAACAGCCCCTTCACGTTTATCTGCATCGTCCCCGAAGAGGGGGAAGCATAAGACAGATCGTTACCGCAGTTTAACCGATAAGGGCCCTTTTAAGAACCTGAATATCAATTTCATGTTTTTCAAGTTGTTTCGTTACTTCTGTCTTGAATTCCAACAAACCGGCGGTTTGTTCCGCGATGGCATCCACCTTGCGTGCCAATTGATGAAGATCCTTTTGAAGCTCTTTCTGCCCCTGTTCCAGGGCCTTTTGTCCCTGTTCCAGGCTCTGCTGCCCCAGTTCCAGGGCCTTTTGCCCTTTTTCAAGCAAATCAAGTTTTACCAGGATCAACTTGAGTGTCTCTTCCATAAGATTATACCTCCCCTTCAGTCCTGGAATTGTCGCTCCTGTTCCCAATTTTACATGATCTCCAGGCTGGAGGCAATACCGGGCAAGCAACTCCCTCCAGGTTCTGCACAACTGTCCCGTCAAGGTAATGGGAAGAGAATACGGGTCCAGATATCCGGCCAAATTATGGTCAAGGGGGAATCAAGGAATGGGTACTCGGTTGGCCACTTTTGCCGGGTGCGTCTGGCCCAGTTTTACCCGGCCCCTGCGGGAAGGAATAATTAAGGAAAAGCCCGATCATCACCACGGCATGCGCCGCATCGAAGTAAGGAGTAAAAAAGCCGGCTCTCATCTGGGACATCTTTTGATGACGGTCCGGGTCCGGAAAAAAACCGCTAACAGACGAATTCATCACACAGTAAGTGCTCCTACAAGGCCCACCCTACTGATTTTCCCTTAAAATATCCCTTATCTCTTTTAAAAGTTCCTCCTCCGGCGACGGTAAGGTAAGGGCTTCTTTCGGCTTTCTGTTTAACTTTTTAATTTGACGAACCATCAAAAAGATCACAAACGAGATAACTAAAAAATTGACAACCGACTGTATAAAATTCCCGTAGGCAAGCTTCGCCTCTCCAAAAGTAAGAGATAAGCTGGTAAAGTCGACTCCCTGAAGCATGGCCCCCATAATAGGCATAACAATATCTTCAACTAGAGAGCTAACAATAGCTCCAAAGGCTCCCCCGATGATCACCGCTACTGCTAAATCTAATACATTCCCCTTTTTAATAAAAGCTAAAAAATCTTCTAACACTGCTTCCCTCCTTGCTAAATTTAAACTTCTGGGCTGTTTTAATAATATCACTAGGCACGGTATTGGAGATCAATTTAGTCAAAAAAACATACAAACTACGTCCCCTCTTAATCAATTTAATGTTAAGGTGCGAATAGAACTTCTTAATCTTTTTGTCAGATATAACAGAATTCGGGCTTATACGAACGTACCAAAGGCCCATTGCGAGGCAGCTATTACCCTCGCGCATTTATTCATCTAAGTTAATTCTTTTATAATCGATGAAATCTCCATGGTTCGCTCTGATTTTATGGAGTGTATCAACCGGAAATTTCAATTGGCTCGAAAAAACGAGCTTCCTTTTGGTGGACTTCAGCTGATAGCATTTGGGGACCCATTTCAACTGGAACCGGTGGTTCCTGATAACGAAGTGCGTAGATATTTGGAGCAAACTTTTGGGGGTTCGCATTTCTTTTTTGCACCGGCAATCCAACTTTGCAATCTTGCTACTTGTGAATTAAAACATATTTTTCGCCAGAAAGATAGGTTTTTCCAGGAATCCTAAACACTCCTTTCATTACAATCAGCCTTCAGGACACACTTGTACGCTTACCATGGTATGATGGATTTAAAGTTTGTTGCATCACGCAGGTAAACAGGAACTTGATTGGGGATAGTACAGAATGAGTAAATATAGATCCTTGTGGGAATATGTGCAAAAAAACGGAAGCCCATCATTCAAGCTGACCTTCGCTGAAATTAAGGATATTGTAGGAATACCGATAGACCATTCCTTCTTGAATTATAAAAAGGAATTGACAGAATACGGCTATAGGGTAGGAAAAATATCCTTGAAAGAGCAGACCGTCGTTTTCAATAAGGTTGGCCAATAGATTCGGATTTTGTTGCTCAATTAATCGTTAATTTATGGCTAAAAGAATACATCCTTTTTGCATAATTAAAGTAACAGAAGATGAAGAAACGGTAGAACAGATCCGGGAGAACCCCTACCTGCAATATTTTATCGACTTCAAAGAGTTCAGCTTTGAAAAGCCCTTTGACCCGCGCTGGCGTTGAACAGCACATAGTAACAAAAAACGGCGACAAACGCCGGTGGCTACTGGGTTTAAGACCCCTCTCCGTTTGGGAAGCACTGTAACTACAATATCCAGTTAGTGGGTATTGATTTGAAAGAATTTCGGCGGCGGATCTAGCTTTAACCCTTTAAACAAGGCCTTTTGCTTGGGGTTTAAAGAATTACTATGGTGTACTTTGCCCTCGGGTAATTGCAAAATCCAAAAAGAATAGTATGATCTACAGATATCTTGCAATGATTTGAACTAATCGGGCCGGAAGTTGTTTGAGATCAGTAATATCCAGTGTGTTTTCTTTTCCGTAAATATCGCTGATGATTTCTTTGTCTTGCCCGATGGCAGCAGCAAGAAAGAGAATACCCTTGCGGCGATATTCCTGTAAAGTCTTTTTCATGTCTGCAATAGCTGCATCACCCGTATAGTCCGGCATCGCTTTGGGCTGTCCGTCACTGAGGCTGATGAACAGTTTTGTTTTCTGTGGAGCCGTCAATAAACGGTCTGCAATGATTCTGATTGCCATACCGTCACGGTTGTTGCTTCTACCCTGAATGCTGCTTAGAGAATATTTTTCATCGGGATCTTTGCTATCAAAATCCACATAGGCGTAAAGTGACATTTGCTCCATGCGTGAACGGTCGGCGGTATCGCCATAAATCATTACAGGGATATCACAGCCATCGCAAAATTCATGTAAGGCAATCGCCGCTTGCTTTGCGGCATCCAGCCGACCAAAGGCCGACATGGAGGCCGATTCATCTATGCGCAGCGCCACGGCAAGCGAAGGGCCTTCCTCCGGGGGACGCTTTCTAGCAAAATATCGAAAATCCTGAGCCGCAACATGATTTGCACAAAAGACGGTGCCATATAATTGTCCCTTCGCAAATTCGCTGGCGGTTTCATGCTCTAAAATAGGCATCGTTTTCCGAATCAACTCCCTAATCACAGGCATCAGCTCAGACGCTTGCTTCATGTATTCAACCCGGTTTTCCTCGGTAGTTTCAGGACGGTGGACAATCAATTTTACCCGCTGATGAATACTTCCTTTTACACTTTCACGGGCTTCCTGATTCAGTCTTTTTCGGAATTCCCGTTTTTGCTGTTGCGCAGGGCACTCCGGCCCCATTTCATGATAAAGAGGAGCGCCGTCCTCGCTATTATCACTGCATTGTGTTTTCTCCGTCGTGTTATCGGAAGTCTGATCGGAACGCCCCTCACTGTCTTGGGATTTGCTCAAACGTACCGCATTCGGGTCTATCGGCGTTTCCTCCTTGCTTCCGGAATATTGCCCATCCTCAGACAAGTGCAGCTCCATCACGTTGGGATTTTGACTTTCCTGTCTATGTGCTTGCGTCTGTTCCAGTTGTTCCAGCTGTTCCAATAGCCCCTTTGCAGACAAAACCTGTTCCAAAATGGAAATCTCGCCCGGGTCAGTCGTAATTTTATAAATCACCTTGTGGTACATGGATGCACGAAGCAAAGCCCCGCTTGCGACGGCATCAATCCAAAACAGGTAGGAACGCATACCCGCCACCCCTTTAATGGCATTGGCTTTCGCTGTTTCGTCCAGCGTGATAATCGTATCCGCCAAAAGAGACAATATCTCTTTATCTGTATATCCCGTTTTAGCGGTAGCTCTCTCCATCATAACCGCTTTGGGCGGTAAATCCATTTTTTCAGTATGCTGAATCCTGTCCCGCAGGGCTTCATTCAACGGGCGGGTTCCATTGTATCCCCTATTGGTTGTAATCACCGCAATAAAATCTGAATGCCGGTGGATAATGCGAGTGGGCAGATTGATACTGCCATCCGGCTCCAAGGCAGAGTTCAGCGCCATCAGCACTGCGGCATCCCGTATTACGGTGGGTTCCTGTATCTCCAACAGCCACCCGTTTTCATAAGCGCGGACAATTTCAGAGGGATAGAACTGATAGCTTACTTCCTCCGCGCCATGACCATCCTCCGGTAAAACCGGCAGGATGGAGCCAAGAACATCGGATTTGTCCATATCTGCAAAGCAGGTGACTTTTGTATAAGGCAATCCAAAGTCGGCCGAGAGTGCCTTTGCAAGCTGCGTCTTTCCCGAACCGGCATCTCCCTCCAACAGAATGTTCGTGATTTTCATTTCTTCGCTGTGCCAGTTTCGTTTTACTTCGGCACAGATTCGACGCTCTGCTTCACTTTCGATGTGCGACCGTGGCTTTTTCCAAACAAGTTTTTTTTCAGCTTCCGTCAGTTGCCTATGCGGGGACAGAAGCATTTGGTTCTTCACTTTAACAATACTCCATTTCTTGTAAAATTCGTGTGAGCACACGCAGCCGCTCTCCGTTTATTTCTCCCAAATCGTTAAGCGCCTGTGAGAAAGCCCGAATATCTTCATTGATATCTGGATTCTCTGTACAGACAGACACCGCCATTACGTCACCCTGTATGCCGACACGTTCCACGGCAGGCTTTTGAGGGTCATATAACAGAGGAAGCCGGTAAGCTTCCCGAAAATACAGAAGCACGCGGCTCAGGAAAATCATCAGGTCAAATACCTGATGGATTGGCATCTCTGTGTCCATTTCTAATTGACCATTGGTATTTTCCTTCCAGATTTGAGCGGCAATCTGCATCTTTTTATTCTCTTCCAACACAGGCGCACCCAAAGTCAGTCTTTTTATATCTGAATGATAAGCATTTCTGCCGTCTATGCGGTCATAGCCGTCTGCGGTCATTACAATTTTCTCGTTCATCTCCAAATTCTCCTTGCATCACTATTTGATTCTAAACACCGTATCAGCAACTTTTCCAATTCCTCGGTATGATCGGCTCCGGGATCTTCGTATTTCAAAACCTGTATCACCGACAGTTCAAAATTATTTTCGCCATACTGATTCCAAAGCTCTTGCAGCCTCTTATTAGGATGCCAATTTGCTGTTAATTTACAGCGGTTACTGTTAAAATCGGCTCTGGTATCTTTGGAAATACCCAAAAAGGCTTCTCCTGTTGCAGCACTGCGAAAAGAGATAATACCCATTTGGGGTTTTCTATTTGCATATTCTTCAAGAAGCTGTTTTTTTCTTTTTATGTCCATATTGTTCACCTTGAATTTATTTTAACTGTACTATGCCTTATAAACAATCCACGCTCCGTAGACACCCCCCCTCTTTTCTGATATTTCCAAGAGCAGCAAAACGGCAAGCAGGAGAGTTGGCATGCCGGTCCCACGCTGCACTCTCCTTCGATCGGAATGGCTCCACCCTGCTTGTTGAGTCTCATCAGACGCCCACTTTTATGTCTGTCTGTTAAACGCCCGCAACACTGCCGTGCATTCCTTCGGGAACGCTTTTTTTACGTGCGGGAAAAAGAATTTCAGAAATAGCCCTTTGTTCATTGGGGGGCAATGATAACTCTAATATTAGATATTTGCAAGACATGTTCCCTAACTTTTTATGTTGTCTATAGTAGCCGAAATTAATGCCCTGAAATATTTATCATTACAGGGATAACCAGCATCACTACAGATGATATTAAAAAAGTACCAACAACCTGCTTTCAGATGATGCTTTAAGCAAACAAATTTAACCTATCCTCACAGAATAATAGGACCATACTGTCCTATCTTTACCGCCCCAGCCCCGCCGCAGGGGACTTAATTCTCAATAACCGTCCCCATGTGTTATAAGCCGCCGTCAATCTTAATGCTACTAATTTCAGAAAACACGCCAAGCAAAACAATGATATATGTTATTCGCAATAAATCTTAATAGCATCGCGCAAAAACTCAGCGCAACCTGTAGCAACGGCGTCATAGTACTTTCTGAAACGAGGGTCATCCACATAGCCCTGAGCCAATCCAAGATGCCCTTTTTTTGAGTAATGATCCCAAAAATATCCCAGCCACTTTTTATGCAAAACACATACCTTCTGCGCAAGTTCGCTTGACGGATCGCCCTGTTCAATAGCCGTTTTTAAGGTGTCGTTTATTTGATTGGACAATTTTTGGACTTCCTCATATTGCTCAGCCGTCAAGCCCATCATTTTGGCATTGCTGGCATCTACGATAGCGTCGCCGAATTTTTCACGGATTTCTCTACCATACTGCTTTTCGTTTTCATCAAGCATCTTCTGTTTGAACCCTTCAAATTTTTCTTTGTTGCTCATTGTTATTTCTCCTTTAGATGAAGCAATCGTATTTTCCACATTGGTAATTAATAGCTTTATTTGCTCTTTTTTTGCTTTTAAAGCCGATAGATGACCTTGCAGTGCCGCTATACCGTCATAATCTTTCGACCATACGATATTTTTGATTTCATCAAGTGATATTCCGAGTTCGCGGTAAAATAGAATTTGCTGGAGTAGGTCAACTTCCTTTTGACCATACAAACGGTAGCCGTTGCTACGTATCCGTTCTGGTGATAAAAGCCCGATCTCATCATAGTAGCGCAGGGTGCGGGTGCTAACCCCCGCTAACTTTGCCAGCCTATTGATGCTATATTCCATAATCATCCCTTCTTAGTTAGTAGTAAAATATCCGGCCCCTCTTATTTTTTCGATCACTTATTGTGTTCTGAATGATCTCGTATAGATCATAAACTATGCCGTAACGTGAAGGTCAATAGGGTTTCAAAATTATTTATCTTTTCCCAGCAGCATTTACCCGTGTGACTATCAGACAACCAGAGGGATGTTTTTCGCAGTTGTACACACCACACCAAATCCCATGCCATCAACCCGAGAAACGCCCCCGGCATTTACAGGGTTGAGGTAATCGCCTATAAATACAATGCTGTTAAGCCCTGGGTAAGCAGAATTGTCTCTCTACATGCTTCCCTTTGACAGCTCTACAATATCTGTGGCAACTTTGTCTATAAATCTCCTGTCATGCTCCACTAAAACCATCGTTGGCGAAAATTGCAAAATCATATTCTCTATTTGAACTCTGGTGATTATATCAACATAATTAAATGGCTCATCCCAGACAAATAAATGTGCTTCTTCACATATGGATTTAGCTAAAAATATCTTTTTCTTCTGGCCCATACTAAAATCCTCTATGGGAATTTCAAACTGATTTTTGGAAAATCCCAGTTTCCTTAAGATCGTTAAAAACCTTGTTTTATCGAGCTGCTTTTTATTAACAAACTCATTTATCGTTCCGTTTATATAGTGAAATTTCTGAGGCAGATAAGAAATAATAATCCCTTTGGCAATTTCAAGTTTACCTTGCCACGGGATATCCTCACCAATTATTGCCTTTAAAACGCTAGATTTACCGCTACCATTGCCCCCTTTAAATACAATGCAGTCTCCTTTTTCAACGGTAAATCGTATGAAGTCAAAAATATTTTTCTGCCTATAAACAACCTGAAAATCCTCAGCAAATATATATTGTTTTGCATGGTGTTCCAACAAGCCCATTTGTATTGGTTCTATTAGTTCTATATTCCTTAATAATTTTCTTTTTTCCTTAACAGCTTTCTCAAATCGTTTCCCAAGATTTTTGGAACGTTTCATCGTTTTGGCCGCCTTATGGCCCATATATCCCCGGTCAGGTTTTACTCCCGATATTTTTGCGCCTTTGGCAGCTTCCGCTTTGTCAGACCATAAGGCCTTTTCTCTAGCAGACTGTTTTAACCTTCTAATCTCTTTTCTAAGCCTCAGATTTTGTTCCAACTCATGGTGGTCTTCTAAGCTTTTATTGTGTTCCCAGGTGTCATAGGTCCCCCTCAGTAGAACGATCTTGTTCTTCTCGATAGCCAATATATTATCTACTATACTATTTATAAATTCCCTATCATGGGATACCAGGATGAATCCCTTCTTGCCGTTTAAATACCCCGCGACTACCTCCCTACCCCGGGTGTCGAGGTGGTTTGTAGGCTCGTCAATTAACAGGAAACCTTCCTCTCCTGCAAACAGTAATGCCAATTGGACTTTGGTTTGTTCACCACCGCTTAATGTTGTGAAGGGGCGATATAAAACCTTTTCGCCTACCTGCAATAGATTCATCTCTTTTTTAAATTTCCACATTACAAAATTAGGATGTAGTACCTCTAACAAATCTAAAGTGATAACATTATAATTAACGATAGGAAAAGGGAAATAAGCCATCGGAAATGGTTTTACGATCGTTCCTTCATAGGGATGCTCCCCCATCAGAAGCTTTAAAAAGGTTGTTTTACCATAACCATTCCTCCCGATGAGTCCCAATTTCCAATCCGTGTCCAGTTGCAAGTCTAAGTTGTCAAAAATTGGTTCAAGGCTTCCCGGGTATTCAAACGTTAAGTTGGCGATGTCAATTAGTGCCATATAGGTTCTCCCTTCATTATTTAGTAATTTAGCGAGAATCTATATTTTAAAACAAAAAAAGTTGAGAGCAGAAAACTCACAACTTATATTGCAGTAGTTTGGTAACAACTATATTTGCAGGAGATTTCTCGCTAAAATGGGCACAGCAAAGTTAATTAATAGGAGCTGTGCTTATTTAATTCATTATTTAGCAAGAAATGTCCTCATAGGCGCACCCCTTATCTGTTGCTATTCTAATTATATCATACCAAAATCTTTGACCAAAGATTTATAAGGAAGCTGGCCGATGGTTGCAATGATACCCGTGGAACGCATTTTTGTCAATAAAGGCCCGTTCCAATCCTTATATTAGGATCGAGTTGATGAATTTTTCTGCTGCTTGTTGTATAACTGTTCATTAAAGAAATCCCTCATCGGTGTCTATCTCTATCTCCACGCGACGGTTCAATGCACCTGCATCATGCGGTAAAATGACGTTGGCCGATGATTCGGGGCTGGAGGTGGAGGCTTTGGGGGGGGTCCCGGGGTTTGCTCCGCTCGTTTTGCCGGGCCGGAGGCGGGGAATGAAGAAAATATACCGCCTCCTTTTAAAGATGCTGGCCGGCCGGCCACCGCGGGAACGGAAGGCCCGGTTTAGATGTGTAATGGCCATCGCTGTGCCCGGGATAAAATCTATCTGGCCCGGGGAAGCTGCTCCGGCCGCATTGCCGGGCACCCTCGCGACAGCGGAGGTTTCGGTTACGATCCACTATTCATTTATGAACCGGCAGGGCTAACCCTGGCCCAGCTGAATCTGCAGACCAAGAATCGAATCAGCCACCGGGGACAGGCTTTGCGGCGGGCTCATCTCTTGATTGAGGACCTCCTTCGCCGGCACCGGGAAAGAAACCTGCCCTTCCGGTTACCCTAGCCGCTCGCCGCATTCACCGCAAAAACGGGAGGCGTCGGAATTGGGAGCACCGCAGCGCGGACATTTATTAATGGCCAGCGAAGCACCGCAATTGTTACAGAACTTGCCCTCCCCGGAGGGCTTGTCGCACCGGGGGCAAAGGGTCTGCTTGCTTTCGATCTGCCCGTGGAACACCTGGGTTTGGCCCGCTTTCTGCTGTATATCTTCCTTCATCTTTTGAGCCCGGGCGGAGGCGATCTCTACATTAACCCGGGGGGCGCATTCCACGCAAAGCCCCTCCTGTTCGTTCCAATCATTCTCGCATACCCAGCGGCGGCAGTGAGGGCAGCGATGAAAATGCCCCTTGGCTTCATTTTGAGCCCGGGCGAAGGCGACCTCATGCTCCTTGTGCCAATCGGGGGACATGCCCTGGAAACGCTCGCTTAAAATATTGGTTCCCCTCTGCAGCCCGTAACCCAGGCCATATTTGCCGGTCATACTGGTCACCGCCCCCAAGAGGCCGCCCGCCCCCCTTAAAAAGTGGCCCTTTTTATAGGATTTCGATTCGATAAACTTTGTTTTGTATCCCTCCCGGCACAGATCACAATAAAAAGTAAATTGAAAGCCTGCATCCGTACTGTTATCCTTGTAATTGTCGGTGAACGGTTGAAGGGTCAATTTTTTCAACCTCCCCTTTGCATATTATTTTAGCGGTTTTCCGCACTTGATACATTCCTCCCCCAGGGGGGGCTGTTCGGCACGGCATTTTTGATGGGGACAAACCACTACCAGGTGGTGGTCGCAGTGTTCACAATAATCGCCAAAAAAAGTGTCTTTCCCGCAGGCCGGGCAGACCACCTGCAAACTCTGCCCACAGCTGTTGCATTTAATCCACCCCTTCCGGATGGGGGCAGCACACCGGGGGCATCTGAGCGGCCCCAGCGGGTTTACCTTGCCGCAGAGCGGGCATCGATTTGAATCGGGGGGAATAAACTGGTTGCAGTAACGACAGGGATGTTTGTATCCCGGCATCTCATACCTCCTGTTTCGGCTTATGATTGACGATCATTACCCTTGCTCCATTGACACCGGTTATCGCGGGCACCGGTATTAAACTGCAATAGATCATCTACATCCTGCCTCCACTGTTCGAATGAGGCATGGGTTACCCGACCGATAAAATGCTCTCTTAATATTTGGAGCGCGGGGATTCGGTGCAAGGCGTATCGATATTTGATATATCGAGGCTCTGTCAATTTTTCTTCCGGCAGATAAATTGGTTCCCGTCGGAAATTGATCGCGATCAGACAACGGTTGATCAGGGTGATGAAGCGATCGGTCTCAAGATGAAGTTCCTGCAGGTCGGTAAATGTGGGATAAATATCCCGGCCAACGATGCGAAAGAAATAAGTGGCTCTGCTGACGCCGTTCTCCAGGCCGGAAAACGATTCCATGCCCAGGGCATTGCCGGGTTGGGCTGGATCCAGGCTGTAAATCGGAAACAGGCACCAGATATATTCTCGATCAAGATCTCCCATGAGCCCTTTTTTGACTCCGATACAGATCTTATCCTGCCGGGAAAGGGACTTTAAACAGGCATATTCCTTTGCGATGGGGGAGACCGCCAGGCTCTTCTCCAGCTCATTCCATAAGCCGGGGGCGCAAGTTTCAACTTCGCTCCTTCGGGCCGCCTTGCCCTCCCTGAAGAGATGGGCGCAGCGATTTATTTCATGTGAGCCGATCCCCGGGATCAGACTGGTGATCAAGGTGCGGGTATCCCGGTCCACCTCACCCATCGCTTCGTAAAGGGCTTTTTTGAAAGGATCCAGTTGATGCCCCATCATCAAAAAGATAAATTTGTGCCCCTCTTCAGTGGTGATTAAAAGCTGATGCTTAACCTCTTCAATCTTTGATATTTCGCTAAAAGGGATCCTTATCGGATCATTTTGCTCGGGGATTATCACCAACGCGGTTTTGTAGAGTCGGGATTCGCAGGACCCCCGCTGCAGTCCCTGACCGCCGCTCTCCATAAAAACGTACTCCCCTCCCAGGCCTTTTTTATGGATTGTCTCCTGCATGAGCATATCCTTGATCAGCATTTCGCTTCGCAGATGGAAGAGGGTGGTCGTAAAATCCTCATAGAGGTAGCCCAGGTGGGAAAGCCGGAACTTATCCCCGGAAGCCGGCGTCAGGAGAAGTTGGTAATCACCTGGGTCGATCTGCAGGATCTCCCGGTACTGGTAGCCAAGAATTCTGCCGCCGGGGATCAAAACTTCAATTTCCTCCGGATAGAGTCGAACCAGGGTCTCTTCATGACCGGGAGAGAACCCGCCATCAGTGGAGATAGAGAAACCGGCGGAGCACTCCAGGATCGTTTTCTTACCTTCCCCGTGCTCCATAACCGTTCACCCCCCCCCGGGCATAGTGACTTTCAGTAAAGCAAAAAACGAATGCGAATTCTTCGTAGTTACTATTTTGTGTATACCCCAGACACGATAATAGTATTATCTGGTTCAAGTTCTGGAGTGATTTCTTTTCCTACGAAAGCATCAATAACCTGAGCATCAGATGGTGCAATCATAAACCGTATAAGCCTACCGGATTTTTTTATTTCAGCTTGTAGTACCTCAGTTGATTCCCCGTCATACAGTAAAGACCATAGTTCAGTTTCTAAATAACCACCTTCATGATCACCAAAGGAAGATACGTTATCTCCTACATTTTCAAACCCAGGGAATTCACTGTAAAATTGAACCACATCATCAATTGAAGCATCAGTAGCATAAACTTCATAAACAGCTGCACTGAAAAAAGACTCATAAACTAACTTTGCACCTGGATAAATAGGTGTGTCAGACCTGGGTGCATCACCAGATAACTCTTGCCCAGCTTCAGACTTTTCAGCATCCTGATCCGATTCTGCATCGCTATCTGTTTCAGTTTCTGTTTCAGAATTCACGTCATCATCCAAATCTGCATCCGGTTCTGAACTCCCGCATCCCACAAGCAAAAACGCTAATAACATAAGTGCAGTTAAAACAACTACCAAGTTAAATGCGCGGTATTTGCTGCCGATATTCATTTTATTACCACCTATAATTTAATTGGAAACACTGCCGAAGACGAGATCCTCCGGGTCTACTGGCTCAATAGTGGCAATCTGCGTATTGATGGTTTACCTTTATTTATTAATTCTACCCATATAGGTAAGCTCCTGCTAAATTAAAGTGTTTGCATCCAAGTCTCGGGTTTATAACAAGCGCTGGCACCTCGAAAAATTCTATTTGACGTCCCCTAATAAACTTATGCTAGTAAACTACAAAACCCTATTTTAAAAGCACAACCTTATTCGAGTGCACCATACTCTTTAAGAAGAGTGACGATATTATGATTTTCATATCTATATGCAATTGACAGAGGCGTTTCATCGTAATCAGATTTGGCATCAATATCAGCACCTGCCTCAAGAAGAGCACGCACCATTTCTAATTGTTCATCAAAATTTTTGCATGCCCACATCAGGGCAGTTAATCCATCTTTATCTGCGCCGAAGTTGGGATCCGCTCCCGCTTCAAGAAGGATTTCAACCATGTCTGTATGGCCCCATGCTGCCGCCAGCACCAGTGTTGGCGCTTTAAATCTAGGATCTTTTATGTTGATGTCGTGAACAATGTTTGCAAAATAACTCAGTGCTTCAGAATCCCCTTCCCAAAACGCGGCAACCAGCATGTATTCTTCATAATCGAGATAAGATAATATCATTTTGGCTTCTCTGTTTTTGGGATCATCCTTCAGTGCCAACTTGGCATGACGGGAGGCTAATTCATAGTCTTGATTCGATATCGCTTCGTGTATTATTGCCATATGGTCCACACCTTTTTTTTCTGCAGAATCACACCCTGCTACTACCAAACAAACCGCTACAACAACCATTAACAACAATATCCTTCTAACTCTCATGACTATTCTCCTTTATTGCTTAATCAGTAAATGAATTGAATGCGTATGTCCAATCATTATTTGAACAAGCATGCCATTTATCACGAGTATCCGGGCTGGCCCCCTAACTTTGGACATTACGCGCTCGTACGTAAGGCTTTTACAGAATTACTCATAATTTTGTTATGATATTCTAGCGGCGGTTGATAACCGATGCTGGAATGAATCCTTACCTCGTTATAGTAAAGCATAAATTCTCCAACAACCTGATATGCTTCGGCAAAATCATCAAACTCATAAAACTGCAGGCAGCCCCCTTCCAAAATACTATGAAAGGACTCTATGTGAGCAATGCTATTGGGTGAGTTGTTGGGTATACGCTCATGAATCATAGAAAGTTTATCACAGGCTGTTTCAAAGGCCATGCTGATAAACTGGAGGCGTTATCCATCCGCGATCACTATCTACACTAGCTTCGCCATCCCCTGAACTTGGTTAAACAGTTGCCGCAAATCTTCTTTGTCTATGGTAATCTTGTACTGGGCCAGCGTCATACCTCCGGTTTGAGTTGTAGGTAACATCTTATTACCAGATGGACGGTGGGCTCTCCTGCTAAATACCCCATTACCTGCCACCTGAATTTACACCAGTATGCCGGACACTACTTTTAGCGTAAGCGTCAAACGGGGCAGCACTTGTGCTGGCGATACGTGTGATGGGGCTCGA
>CAYXKD010000025.1:0-24214 GCA_964464625.1 uncultured Syntrophomonadaceae bacterium | reverse complement strand
TTGGTTATCATTGGGCTTTTTGGCTCTTCGGATTTCTTTTATGCGATTGCCCTGGGCAGTGTGTGTTGGCAGTAACAATATGGCAGTTTTTGGCTGGTGATATTGTCAATTTCTAAGCAGCCTGGGATAATGTCACCCCGCTTAATATCAGCAGACTGGGAAAAGCTTATTTTTTATCCCTTTCACGGTATCAAAATCAAGATACTGATTAGCAGCAATAAACCCTGAGAGTTTAAAGCCATGCTTAACAGCAAGGCGCCTCAGGGCGGCTATTTTCTCAACATGCAGTTTTTTCCCCAAAAAATATCGGTCGTAGCTCCCCTCAAGAGCCAGTATAATTGCTTCCGCCATCCAGGCATAAATGCACCCTTCAGGAAGCCCCAGACCGCAATCCGAAATCGCTGCGCCCGGCGGCCGGACCACAACTCCATCGAAAGCCATCACATCAGAACGCTCTTGCATGATGTCCAAAGAAAGCCCATCGCTTAAGCCAGGATTGCAGACAATTGCACCAGGTTTCAGATCGCGGGGGTGGAGCATAGAACCTCCCGCCTCGCCCGCAACGATAACAATGTCTGCCCTGGCTACCGCCCTGCCTGCCTCTGTGCTGATCTTGCAGGCCACCCCGCTGTCATACAGCACCCATCTTGCCAGTTTATCCAGGCGGGCGACGTCACTATCCATCAGGGTCAGGTAGTTAACTCCCTCGCGGGCCAGAATTTGTGCGCATACAGATCCTAAAGGTTCAGCCGCCCCCATGACCAGCACAGAAGCCTCATCCAGGATCAAATCCATTAAATCAGCTATCTTTCCGAGGGATTCTATTACAGCCGCAGCAGTACCTCCTAATCCGCCCGTAATAGTGAGTCCAAATTTTCGCGATATGGTTACTGCCGTATCGCCCAAGGTTCTGGCCAATACCGGATCAAGGCCCAAGATGCGGCAGCGCAGGCGGGCAACTTTCCTGCAAGCACGGATAACATCTTTAATTAAATATTTTCTTGATGTCTCCTTCCTTTCCAGGGTGTTGCCCTTGAAAAAAATAATATGGCCTGCAGTCTGCCCGGATGAGGAGCAGACTCCGTCAAGAGGAGAAATTTTTATCGGAGTAAGATTACACCATAGGGGTGCCAAAAAAAGAGGCAGCCGGGCCGTCCAGCCCGGCGGTGAATGGTTCATCATTAAGGCGAACCGGTTGACCATCTCATTCACTGGCTCCTGCCGTAAAAGTAAATTACTGAAACTCCTCAATCCGGGGCATGATCTTTAAATCCTCAAGCATCCGGTCATACTGTTCATCCGGCAGCTCCCCTGTACCGTCTGCCAGCGAAATCAGAATGGCTTCCAGTATATTGGTGCCAAAAGATCGGCCATCCATCTCAGGTGTGGTTGCGACAAGGGTTTTTACACCCCGCTCCTTCAGATAAAGCACATCATCCCTGGTTACAGTATTGGTGATCACAATTTTACCGGGGAGCTGCGGCGGCATATATCTATGTATAAAATGAAAATCACCCGCAATGATTTCGTTTTCCGTAAAATATTTGGTCTGGCGCGGTTTGCTCTCACCTTGCTGCTCCCCTGTGGGATAGATCATTGAAAAAGGGAGCCGGACCACAATGGGAGCAACAAAACGCGCCAGCCTGGCCAGGCTTTTCAAGGATTTCAACGGCAGCGGCACATTTAAAACAAAAAGAAAATCACCCAGGGTTACATCGCACCCTGCATCGAAAAGTGCCTGGGCCATCCCAAGCCGGTCCATAGCACAGGTCAAAAGCACTTTATGCCGCTCTTTAAAAATATCGGTGTTGGCAACAAGATACTCGATCACGCGCCTTTCGAGGGTATGTTTTAACCCCGATCCGTCGACAATGGGAGTATGCTGCGCCGCACAGATGATTTTTTTGGCATCACGCAGGATATAACGCTTGTCAACAGCGGAAATATAGAGATCAATTCCCCCCAGACCAAAAGCATCTACCTTTCCATCATATTCTTTGATCAGGGCAATCATTCTCTCCATATCCCCGTCGGTTCCGAAACGCTCCACCCGGCATTTTTTACCCATTAAGTTCACGGTAACCGCGTGGTCCCTCCGGGATGAACCCAGGCTGATACCAACAATATGTTTCATCTTATTCCTGCTCCTTCCTTCCGCTTTCCTTTAGCACTTGTACGATTAAATTGCGAAAACGGTTTAGGCCAACCCGCCTGTCTTCCCGGACAGGCGTTGGTCCCAGATCTATATAGATAATCTGGCAATCCAGCAACGCTTCAGCCAGTTGGTACCACTTTTTAGAAGTGGCCAGCACCAAAACTTCGTAATCTCTCAGGCGGGCAATCAACTCCAGGACCTCATTAAAAAAATCTAGTGCCTGCCTGTTGCCAACCAGTTCCCAGCGTTCCCTGTTGTTCATGAACCAGAAGAATTCCACCCCCAGATCCTGACAGGCACTTCCCAGCTCTTCCTTGTTCTCAACAGGAAATCCTATCGCCGCCAACCTTTTCCCTTTTCGCACTTCGCCAATGGTTTCAAGGCGAGATATGAAACTACGGTCAAGAGAAAGGCGCCGGGCAACTTCCTGCTGGGACAAACCCTTTGCTCGCAATTCCATGACGCGTTCCAGCAAGCGCCTGACCCGGTCCACACTGACAAGTTTCTCGCCAATCCGTATAATATTATCAAAATGCACCATAAGATCGCCCCTGTGCACATTTCTGTATTCACTGGGATTTTACCATCGTGTCTTTCAAAAAGCAAGCAATATTTGTTCCAGGTTTTTCAGAATAATTATCATTAGATGTAGATGAAAAAGGGCTGCTCTTCGGGAGCAGCCCCTTGATCTTAACAAGCTTGGAAAGGGATCATATTTTTACTCTTCCAGCAGAATGCGATGATCCATCAATTGAAGTTCTTTAAATTTCGCCTTGATCTTCTTCTTTTCACCGAGCATGCCAACAAGTAAAATATCCTCACCTTGTGGTGTAATCACGCTGACATCCTCCATGACCAGCTCTTCATTGCCATCCTTAACCAGGTATACAGATGACTGGCACATTTTCCAACACCTCCTGAATTAGTATTCTTTCGTAACGGCGTACCCTTCTATAACCGTTCGCAACCCATCCACTGTAGTAACTTCTGCGAGAGAACGCCTTACCTGCGCCGCCTTGGGAAATCCCCTGAAGTACCATCCAGCCTGGCGGCGCACTTCACTGAACGCCACCTCTCCACCTTTAAACCTACAGAGAAGATCAATGTGGCGCAAAACAGTTTCAATGCGCTCCTGCAGTGTGGGCGGCTCCACCGCCGGCCTGTCTTCAAGCTTTGCTTTTACCTGTTCGAAAATCCAAGGATTACCCAGAGCGGCCCTTCCAATCATCACGCCATCGCAACCGCAACAGCTAAACATCTCTACTGCCTCCTCCGGTGAGGCGACATCTCCATTGCCAAAAACAGGTATAGACACGGCTCGCTTAACCGCTCCAATGATCTCCCAATCAGCCTTCCCGCTGAAACCCTGAGACACGGTGCGACCGTGGACGGTTACCGCTTTAACTCCCGCTTCTTCAGCCCGTCGGGAGATCTCGACGGCATTAACCAGGCGATTATCCCAGCCCTTACGCAGTTTTACCGTTACCGGGCAGGTCACCGCATCCACAACCGCTTTGAATATGGCACTACAAAGCTGCGGTTGCCGCAGCAGCGCTCCACCTTCGCCATTACACAAAGTCCGTGACGAAGGGCAGCCGAGGTTCAGGTCGATAAGATCAACCCCAAGGCTCTCGGCTTTTTGGGCCGCCCCGGCGAGAAGTGCTGGTTCAGAGCCAAAAAGCTGCAGCCCTATGGGACGTTCCGCCTCGTCAAAGTAGGTCAGAAAACTGCTGTATCTGCCCCCCCGCAGAAGCGCCCGGCCATGAATCATCTCTGTGAAAACCAGGCCGCACCCGTAATTCCTGGCCAGAATCCTGAAAGGATGCCTGGTAATCCCCGCCATAGGTGCAAGAGCCAGAGCAGGTTCAATATGAACCGGACCTATTTTAACATATGCCAGCCCGACCGGGCAATTTCGTTTCCGGGGTATCATCGCGCTCCCTGATGATAAATAACTCTTCTCCAGGCACATCCAGCTGCCGTGCTATCTTCTCCAGCAATTGCGGGGAAGGAACTTTCCGTCCCCTCTCGATATGGCTGAGCGAGGTAACAGAGATATTGATCATAACTGCCAGTTCCTGTTGGGTCACCCGTTTCAGACGCCGCAACGCCCTAATCCTGAGTCCAAGTCGTTGAGAAATCTCGACCGCCTCCTTTGATCAAGTAGAAATTCGACATGATTTGTTCTATTCCTGCAAATTATAGCGGAAAGCGGCTCTTTCATGCCTATTATTATGAGGCAGTCTCTTTCTTTCTTACCAGGAGAACCCCATCAGAATTATACGGGCAACATGAGCTGTAACGTGGTTTCTTACAAATATTCAGGTAAGGTAACGGCGGGCCAGCTCTGTCAAGAATTCCGTTTTGAAGCGCAGGCTTTTCACATCAATCCGTTCATTCCGGCCATGCATGGTAGCGGAAAGAGAGGGATCGTATCCAGGATCCATGTGGCCAATCCCGTAGGCAGGGATACCCAGGTCACGGAGATACTTCGAATCAGTAGCGCCGGTAGAGATAACTGGCAGACAAACTGCTTCGGGACCGGCCATCTCTTCAGTCAGCTGTTTCATCAGCCTGTATGGCGCCAGCTCCGAGGATGTAAATGTAGGCTCACGGTATTCAGTCAAAGCAATCTCCAGTCCCGGCCCGACAAGATCAAATATTTCCTGCATCACATACTCTGCACTCTGCCCCGGAAGAATGCGTACGTCAACATCACATTCACAGAAATCAGGTACTATGTTTGTTTTTGTTCCGCCCTGAATCATGTTCGGGGAGACGGTCATCCTGGTCATTGCCCTGATCATCTCCGTAAAAGTAGTATCAATGTCAAGTTCCGACAGCAGCTCATCAACGTTTTGCGGAGTTGGAATCATATCCAGTTCACGAACCTGGGCCAGTTCTGCCAGCAGCGCGGTAAGCTCGGGAATGAGGATTACCCCAGGCCGGTATTCAGCCAGGGCACTCACCGCCCGGGCCATTTTCACCACCGCGTTTTCCCCCAAAGAAGGGATTGAACCGTGGCAGGAGATTCCACGGGCTGTGATCCTGCTCCAGGCGGTCCCCTTTTCTCCCACCTGGATAAAGTAGATCATCTTTCCATTAACAGAAAGAGGAAAGGGAGCACCTTCATTAATCGCAAAATCTGCCCGGATCTTATCGGGACAGTGCACCGCAATATGACCCGCCCCGTGCCCGCCTCCCTGCTCTTCATCAGCAGTTGCAGCGATGATCAGTTCACCCTTCAGGGAAGCCCCCTCTTTTGCAAGCTGCAGTAGCGCACAAACTCCAGCGGCTGCCAGATCCTTACAATCAATAGCGCCGCGCCCCAAAACCATCCCCTCCCTGATCTCTCCAGAAAAAGGTCCAAAATCCCATCCATCGCCCGCAGGGACCACATCAAGGTGGGACATGTAAAGCAGCTTTTTCGGACCCCTCCCGAACCGGGCGATCAGGCTGCCCCTCCCTTTAACCGGTTCAACTATTTCACAGGCAATTCCCGCCTCTTTTAGCAATCCGGCAAGGAAGTGCGCCGCCGCCGTTTCATTACCCGGCGGATTGGTCGTGTTTATTTTGATCAATTCACTGAGCACATTTTCAGGGTTCAATGTTCACCTCTCCATTTCATTTAATCTTCCCTGGATCAATCATATAACAGGATGAACCCTTTCGAAAAGTACATTGTTAACAATTCAGACAGCAATGTATTGTAATGTTGGATAATCCCTTTTGTGAAAATCTAACAGAGAAAAGCTTTTAGAGCCCGGATTGTTACGGGGTCAATATTTTCATGCACCAGTTCAACGAACTGGTTTGCTTTCAAGAAACAGTTGCCGATGATCTGTTCCATGTAAGACCAGGGGTTTAGCCGGTAGATCTCTTTAAGCAGGATCTCGTGTTCACGATCGGTTACCGAACCATCCAATAACAAGACTAATTTTTTACGCAGCGGACTTTCCCTGAGGATGTAGATTAGCGGCAGTCCTGCCTTAAGCAGAGGCTTCTTTTCATGCAGGTTGGCCTTGAAATTTTCCACTTCCCCCTTAAGCTGCAGTCCCATCCCCAGGTAAAGACCAAAAAAGGAGAAAGCTTCATTTTGCCAGGGTTCCAGGCCGCCATGCGAGGCGCCCAGGGTGCAGGAAAGGGCATATATCGAGGCGCTCCCATCACAGATCCCCTGCAGATACTCACTTTGATCGGGTAAATCTGGCGTCTCACCGGTTATATTTATTGTGCTGTCAGCAAAGCGGGCAATCACCTCAGACATACCCCGAATAAAAAGCGGCAGATCTGACGCAAGACGTAGAGCTAAACCAAAAAAGAAATCTCCGCAGAGAATCGCTTTCTTTGATGAAAGGCCGCCCGGGATGCTAATACCCCGGTGTGTCTCCAGAGCAAGGGATAGCGATTCCAGGGAGGCAGCGAGATGACATTTTTTACGGGACGCTCTTCCACCTGTTGACGCAACCAACAGAAAAAGAGCCGGACAGATCCGCTCTCCTCTTTTTGCAATGTCAATAAGGTGCTCACGCAGTGCTGCCGGCGCCCGGGCGGAAGCCCGCCAGATAAGACGCTCTACCTCTTGTATCGATTCCCCGATCAATGCACCCTGTTCCGGCAATAATTTACTGCCGCCCCGCCTCCTGCCGTTATCCCCCCGGGGCTTTAACGTAATAACCTTCCCTTTCATTGCATAACCCCTTTACATAATCAAAATTATTATGCAGCAGCAGATACTTTTTGATACCAGGGTGATACCAACGCGTGATGTGTAACACCGACCGGTATATTGTTATTTGAAGATCGCTATGCTATAATCAAGCTGCAAATGACGGGGCGTAGCGCAGTTTGGTAGCGCGCTTGGTTCGGGACCAAGAGGCCGCGGGTTCGAATCCCGCCGCTCCGACCATATATAAAAGTGAAAGCGATACAATTAAAGCCCGCCGGAAATGACGGGTTAGCCTTGTAAAAAGTGCTCTCGAACGTATGGAATTAGGGCTTTTAGGTTGTTGAATTGATCTGTGATCGCCGGTGCAACCTCTGCTGCCAACCAGGTATGGCTTTAAGGGCTCCTATTGTTTTAGAAAATACTCCTGTGTAAATTGGAAAAAAGCCTTGCTCAAGGGTGTGAGAGCGCTCTGTTTGCGAAATATCAGGTAAAAATTTCTCTTTAGCGGTATACCCTTCAACTTGTACCCCCTTAACAACCCGGATTTCAGTTCATCCTCTACCGCTTTTTGGGAAATAACAGTCAAGCCTAAGCCCGCCTTAGCTGCCTCTTTGATCGCCTCCTGCCCTTCCAGATAACCGATAATATTAAGGTCAATATTTTTCATAGAATGATTTTTTAAAGCCTCCTCAAAAACCGTACGGGTGGCAGAACCAGGCTCCCGTAACAGAAAAGGTAGGCTGGTACAATTTTGTAGTATAACTTCGGGAAATTTAAAGGTTGTCTGGTTCAATATCGGAATTTTTGTTTTTGGGGAAGCCACCAAAATAAGCTCATCTTCTACAAGCCTAATTTGCCCCAATCCCTCTCGAAGGCCTAGTTCACCAGTAAACCCCAGGTCGTAGGTGTAATCCTTTATACTTTGTAAAACCTGTCTGCTATCGCGTAAAAATAGAGAAAAAGTAACCTGGGAATTTTGCCGGCAAAAAGACTGCAGAAGACGAGGCAGAAGATAAGCACCAGGAACGCTGCTGGCGGCAATTTCCAAGTGCCCTTTTATAATTCGATTTTTTTCTTGAATGGCAGAAATAGCCTCAGCCTTAGTTTCCAAAAGTTGCTGCCCATAGCGAAACAGTATTTTCCCGGCCTCAGTTAGTTCTAATCCTTTTTTCCTCCGTATCAGAAGGGGGGTTCCCACCTCCTCTTCTATCTTCTTAATATGCGTACTTACAGTTGGCTGGCTCAAAAAAAGGTTCTCGGCAGCGCGGGTGAAATTTTTCTGTCTGGCTATCTCTAAAAATATTTTTAGTTGGTGGAAATCCATAAATTTCGCCTCCTTTTTATCATTTTTGCTTTCAACTTAAGATAACAAATCATCGTTTTATAACAAAAAACATAAAAACTTTTCCTGCTGTTCCCGTTGCTTGCCTGCCCAGTACATAATCCTGCCTGTATATATTGTCGATCACCCAATGGGTCCGCACCCCCGGATTACTTATTGAAAATACCTATAAAGGCATGAAATTCTAAAGGAAATAGCTATTTCCTTTATCAAGCCAGTACACCTATGCTATTAGTATACATATTTTTAAGCTGTGCAGTTAAATCAAATAATGGAGGTGGTCATTAATAAATGAAAAACATATTGGCAACCAGGTGGGGAATTATCTTTGTTGGTGTGATAATCGGTATTTTAGCTTCGTTACTGCAGCTTTGGGGTAATCCGGCGAATATGGGGATTTGCGTGGCCTGCTTCGTACGTGACATTACAGGTGCGCTTGGCCTGCACCGGGCCCCGGTGGTGCAATATCTTCGTCCAGAAATTATCGGCTTTGTACTTGGATCTTTTGTCGCTGCCTATCTCTTTAAAGAATTCAGACCCCGGTTGGGATCTGCACCGATCACCAGGTTTGTCCTGGGCTTTTTCGCTATGATCGGCGCTTTAATTTTTTTAGGCTGCCCATGGAGAGCACTGCTGCGATTAGCTGGCGGTGATTGGAACGCCCTCGCCGGCCTGCTCGGTCTCGCGATAGGCATCTGGATCGGTACGCAATTCCTCAAAAACGGTTATAGTTTAGGAGCAACAAAGAAAACATACACCGCCACAGGGTGGATTTTCCCTATAATAATGGCCGGGCTACTGGTTATAATGCTCCTTAACCCGAAGTTGGCAGGGGAGCCTCAGAGCGGAGTTCTTTATTACAGTCTAGAGGGCCCCGGTTCCATGCATGCACCCCTTATTATATCCCTTGTGGTAGGGTTGGTAATAGGCTTTCTAGCCCAAAAAAGCCGTTTCTGTACTATGGGCGCTATCCGGGATTTAATTCTTTTTAAGCAGGCACATCTTTTTTCAGGGCTAATTAGTTTGACCGCTGCCGCATTTATCACGAATTTGGTGCTTAAACAGTTCAATCCCGGCTTTGCCGGCCAACCGGTAGCTCATACCATGCATTTTTGGAATTTTGGCGGTATGGTCTTAGCCGGACTGGCCTTTACACTGGCCGGCGGATGTCCCGGGCGCCAACTATTTCTCTCCGGCGAGGGTGATGGCGACGCCGCAATCTTTGTCGTTGGTATGATCATGGGCGCAGCTTTTGCTCATAATTTTGGACTGGCCAGCTCCGGGGCAGGGGCCACTACTGCCGGTATAACTGCCCTGATTATTGGATTTATAGCCTGTTTGTTAATTGGATTCACCATGCGAGAGAAAATAACGGCATAGGAGGAATTTCAATATGAGCAGTATCGTTGATTCCAGAGGACTTTCTTGCCCCCAACCGGTGATTATGACTTTAAATAAGATTAAAGAAATGAACAAAGGGGAAGTCGTAATTTTGGTGGATACGGATACGGCCAAGGAGAATGTAAGCCGTTCCGCCATATCGCAGGGTTGGGTGGTTGCCGACGTTCAACGGGAAGATGAAGGTTACCGCATCACTATTAGAAAGGAAAAATAAAATGTTCAAGGGTATTTGGAAAAAAAGAACTAAACCTGATTCTCCCGGCCGGGATCGAGGCCTCCTGGTTTTTGAAAATACTACCGCAGTGATCAGAGCGGAAAACTTGTTAAAAACGGGAGGTTGGAAGATCCGGGTGATGGGCCCGCCTCCGGAAATACGTAGTGGTTGTGATCTGGTAATCGAGTTTCCGCTCATTGATGAGTTGGCTGTTATCAGAAAACTTGCCGAATCAAATATTAAGCCGCTTCAAGTAGTTCCTGTTAACAGTGTATTATTGGAACCGGTGGATCTTCTACAAATAAAAGAGTTGGGAAAATATCTTATGGTTCGGGCAGCAAATATGAAAATCACTGTCGATAGTGATACAGAGGAGATTGTTAATGTCTCCGGCGGCGGCTGTCCCGATGTTCCTTATCTGGCAGAACAGATGGTAAACAAAAGTCTGCGTGATGCACCTCATCCCCGGGATGTGGGCTACACTCTTTGCGCTTATGCTCTTCAAATCGCTTATGATCGGGTGGTGGAATTATGCTCGGTCTAGTGGGTACGATCCCTGAAAAACACACTCCGCTTATTTCCGGCACGGTTGTTTTCGAAGGGGATCAAATAATCCTTGAGGATGAGCGGATTGCCGTAAACCGGGGCACACCGGCGATGATTGCGGCAGCCGCTGAAACCCTTAAATATATGGATAAGCCCAACCCTGTCTCTTATTTGGTAGGCGATATCGGCAGCGGGGAGGGATGTTACCGCCTTTATAAGCATTTAACAGATCATATTGCGGATTACCCATTTAAGACATTGGCCTTACATTATTTTCAGCCGGAAGTCAGTTTGTTTAAGCAATTGCTTTCAGCAATCGATGCCCTTGAGGCCCGCCCCACTTTAATTGCCGATGCCGGATTCATGTATGTGGCTAAAATGAGTGGTGATGCTTCCTCTTTTGACTTATTTACACCTGATGCCGGTGAACTGGCCTACCTGGCTGATGAAAAAGCCCCTCATCCTTTTTATACCCGAGGTTTTATCCTGCATGAGGAGAATCTGGTGCCGGATTTAATCGAAAGGGCTTACCTGCACAACAATGCTGCCTCTTATCTGCTGGTAAAGGGGGCCACCGATTACATTGCCAACAAGAGTGGTGTGATAGCCATGATCGATAGCCCGCAGGAGGAGGCACTGGAGGCGATTGGGGGCACCGGGGATACTTTAACGGGTATAGTTTCCGCTCTGATCGAATCGGGAATGGATCTGAAGTCTGCATCAATAAATGCCGCTCGGGTGAATCGGCTGGCCGGCTCTCTGGCCAAACCAACCCCAGCAACCCAAGTTTATGATATTATTAAACAAATTCCCTATGCCCTTGATAAAGTATTGAAAGATGAAGGAAGGGATTAAAGCTAATGGAAAAATTCCCTCAGTTAACCAAAAATGCCCGGGCTGCCGGTTGAGCTTCTAAAATAGGTCCGGGAGACCTAACAGATGTTTTGTGTAGCCTAACACTAAAGAAAGACCCCAATCTTCTGGTAGGCATCGAGGGATCCGATGATGCCGGGATATACAGATTAACTGATGATATAGCTCTTATCCAGACTTTAGATTTTTTTACCCCTATTGTGGATGATCCCTTTGATTTTGGCAGGATAGCTGCGGCCAATGCTTTAAGTGATGTCTATGCAATGGGCGGCAGACCGCTAACGGCAATGAATATCGTATGTTTCCCGATTAAGGATATGGATAAATCGATTTTGAGTTCAATTCTGCAAGGTGGATTAGAAGTTATTCATCAAGCAGGCGCAGTAATGGTGGGGGGGCATAGTGTAGAAGACCCTGAGTTAAAATATGGGCTCTCCGTAACAGGAATTGTCCACCCCAAAAAATTCCTAACCAATGCCGGTGCAAAACCGGGGGACCTGCTTATACTTACAAAACCGCTTGGAACGGGAATACTGGCCACTGCCCTTAAGGCGAGTGAGTTAAGTAAAAACGCTGCCCTCCATGCCACTGAACAGATGGCCACTCTCAATAAAGATGCTGCTGAAGTAATGTCCGAGGTTGGTGTAAGCGCATGTACAGATATTACTGGTTTTGGACTACTGGGGCACTGTCTAGAAATGGCTAAAGCAAGCCATGTGGGAATAAGAATCGATACCCAAAAGGTGCCAATTATCCCTGAGGTAAAAACTTTTGCTGCTATGGGGCTGATTCCCGGGGGAAGTTATGCAAATCAAAATTTTTATCTCAAAGATCTCTGGATTGATTCGAATGTCGATTCTATTTTGCTGGACATTTTATTCGATCCACAAACATCGGGGGGCCTGCTTATATCTGTTCCCAAAAACAAAGCGCTTGCTCTGGTGCAGAACCTTAAGAAAAGAAACGTCCTTTCTGCAAACATTATCGGATCGATTGAAAATAAAACACCTGGAACAGTAAGGTGCTACTAAGAAAAGTATTTTCGAAAACCACCAGTAAAAAGTACTATCCGGCACACCGGTGTAAATTCAGATACTCACAGGACTATTCCCCAGCCTGGAATTTGTTCATTTGCTGGGAACAGGGAAAAGTATCGCACAGGTGAAGAAAGGGGAAATTTGTAAAGTCGGTAATAGCAAAATCATCTTCTAAAATAGCCGGGTAAATGATAGTATTAAACAACCGCTTTACCAGGTTTATAAATAATATAAAGTGCTATGCGGACAAGGAGGTGTCGGCATAGCGATGCAGGTCGAAAAGAGTAGCTTTTTCTCCTCAATTCTCGGGCTGTTTCATTCCAAAGACAATATCAACATCCGAAATGTGCGGATAGAACGTCTACCCTATATGCTGATTTTCCCTTTAGCCCCTGTCTTTGCGAATATGCAAGGCGCTCTTTTCAGTGAGGCGGTTCATCTTTTCGGACTTAATGCGATGACGCTTATGGGCAGCGCTTACTGTGTGGGAGCGGGAATGCTCTTTGCACTGACCAGTATCAAGAATATGGCCCGTGTTTCCCGCATATTTGCACTGGCTACGGTAATTTCTTTTATTCCCTGGATGGTCATGGAAGAGAGCCCGCTCAGCCTGATGCTGGCCATCCTTTTCATGCTCGGACTGGGCGGATGTGCCGCCTGCGCCTCCTTTGCCTATACTTTTGCCCTTAACAACGCGGAGAGATTGCTGGGAGCGGCCATGATATCCTTGTTCTTCGCCCTCAACCAGCTCGATTCCGGTTTGTCCTTCATCTCCGGTATTTTCAACAAAACCTATTTGACACTGCTCGTCGCCGGCACCTTTATCTGCCTCTTTTTTTACAAAACCGGGGATTTCGATGATGCCCTGAACAGACCGGAAGCGACGCTCAATCCCCCCTTGAAACTAATGCTCTATTTTTTTGTAGCCCACTATTTCGTGGAGATATTCTATACCTACCTCCCGGGGGCTTCCTCGGCCAGCGCGATGATTGCCAATGGGGTGGTGGGGATATTGGTAGTCTGCCTGGCGGTAACGCTGCAGTTTCTTACCAAAAGCAGTATCTGGAATATGTGCAATCTCTTTTTTGTGGCCATCATCTGCACCTACCTCCTCCATTTCATGCCTGAAGGCTCCTTCTGGCGAAGCGCCGCCCGTTTTACCCACGGCTTTGAGCAGATGGGCTACATCGCTGCTTACTATCTACTGGGCTGTGTTTTTAAAAAACATGGAGATTTTCGACTGTTTAAGCTTTGCCTGGTGACCATCCTCCCTGTGAGCATGATCTCCTATCTTCTTCCGGGGGCGCTGGCTTCCCATGCGCCCGATCTGCTGCCCCTGGCGGCGACAATTACCTCCGGCGCCGTCTTTATTGTCTTTATTTTGATGTCTCCTGCTTATGCAAAGCACCTTTTCCACGCCCGCTGGTCGGATGATTTTTACAATATTGACATGAGTGAGGATGCGCAGCAGGTGGGACAGGTGAAGCAATTTGATCTCGTGGAAAGACAGAACCTTACGCCGCGAGAAAAAGAAGTGGCAGCGCTGCTTTTAAATGGAAAGGCGGCCAAGGAGATCGCCTGGGAGCTGAAAATTTCTGTCCATACCGCCAATTTTCACATCAAAAATATTTATAAAAAACTGAATATAAGCAGCCGCTCCGAGCTCTTTGCTCTATTCAGCTCCACAATCTCATCCTTTAACCTCTGAAAATAAAACAAACCCCATCACCTTTTTTACGCCCCTCCGCCAAAATCAAAGATTGTATTAAACCACCCGGCCTTAATTTATACGACCTACTATATTTGGTAGCTTTAAAAGAGATTACCACCCCTTTAAGATGAAATAAAGTTGGGGCATTTCCAGGACAAAGAGGCATGGCCCTGCCAACTGTTACGATCCCCTGTTATACCACCCGGCAGGCCAGAGCCCGGCGCTGCAACATGCCCGCTACAACTATTACAGGGAGGGTGAAATCTGTGAATAATGGAAACAAAACCGGGGGACCATCGCCAAAGGGCAAGCGCAACCTGCTGACCGGCGTTCTAATCGGCCTGGTTATTCTGCTACTCCTGACCGTGGTCATTTTAGCCACACCGCTAAAAGAGCTATTCATAGCGAAAAATAGTGCGCCTGAAATTTCGCTGGAACTGATGGGAGAGCAGCTGTTTGAAGAGGGCAGTTATCGTTTCGAGATTGAGGCCATGGTAACAGGAAAGCCTGTGCCAGAAGTAAGCTTTAGCCGCGATGACAGTGCAGGTGAGGCAGGTGAAAACCGGGCCTGGATCCTGCTGGCGCCGGGGGAGCAGTATACCCTGACTGCTATCGCTGAAAATTCCGCGGGCCAGGCCTCGGCCGAGCTTGAACTGAAGGCAGAAAACGAAGCGGTGGAATCCCAGAAACCGGACAGCTCTCAGGAACCGGATACATCTCAGAAACCCGACCCGGCAGAGAAACCTGATCCAGCACAGAAACCCGACCCGGCAGAGAAACCTGACCCGGCAGGGAAAAACAACCCACCAGTAATAAAAGAAATCACCATAGACAAAAGCGTGGTTTTAGTTGAAGGTAAGTGCCAGATTACCGCCATCACCAGTGATCCCGACGGAGACAGCCTGACATACGAATGGACCGGCGACGGCTCCATCTCCGGCGCCAAGGGCAACCCCATGACCTGGACCGCGCCCGGTACAAAAGGCGACTACACAGTTAAGGTCACAGTCCAAGACGGGCGCGGCGGCACCGCCACTATGAGCAAGGTGATCACCGTCTATAACCTCCCCTCGCAGCTGCCAAAACTGAAGAAGACAACAACCCTGGTCCCGGTAAAGGGAGGCGAAAGCGGGTGGATCATCGAAAATGAATCTATAATAACCACAGCGACATATGCCGGTGATAATAATAAAAACCAGATGGTGCGGGGCTTTGTCAGCATAGATATTAGCGAGCTGGCCGGCAAAACGGTAGGGAAAGCTGTGCTGCACATGAAGCTAAAGCCTGATAAAGAATTTGGTAATCCCTCCGCAATTGGAGGCCTGAGGTTGGTCGCGTCACGCTGGGGACCCCGTAAACTCATTTTAGATGATTACAATTGTCCCGGCTCAGTTTTTTATGACGCTCCGATCTATGACATTTACATTAGCAGCAGACCGGATAGTGAAGGCATGGACCGCCTGCTGGCTAAGGAGCTGCAAAGCTGCATCGATGATGGTTTGAATCGTTTTCAATTTCGGTTGCTGCTTACCAAGGATGTGTCCAACAATAACAATAAACCCGATGGCGTTCAATACGAGTTCGAAGATATTTCCCTGTATGTAGAGTACTACTAGGAATACCTGTTGCCAGAAAAGTGGTGCCCGGTGTGCGAGAGGTTTTATTTGTTCCCGCCACCGGGCGATCTTTACTGAAATCGCCTTCAGATCATGCAGTGAGTTTCTTATTATCGGCAATACCATTTATTGGGTCGGCCTACCACAATTGGCAGCTATCTAAAAGAGCATTCTCTCCCTTATCATGGGATCAAAGAGAGGGCTGCCATGAAACGCGGTGAAAATCTTGATCCGATCACATCCTTGACCCCTCGAGAGAGGGAGGTCTTTCAGCTGCTCCTCCGGGGGATGAAAGCTAAAGAGATAGCTTGCGAACTCTCTATCACCCCTTCGGGAGTAAACTACTTCGTAAAAAGGATCTACAAGAAGCTGCAGGTCAAAAGCAGGGTCGAACTGATTCTCAAATATTACGATCTTCGGCAACCTCAGGGCTGAAAATGACGGTGAAGTTGAACCCCCGGCAAATCCGGCAGAGCCGGTAAAAGATGCGAGCGCCTGCATCTCTGGCCGGCAGCTGCCTCCGGACGGGGGTTGACGAAGCCTCATACTTTTATATCGATAAAGAAACGGTTAATCAGGGGAAACCGCAATTTTAAATTACTTTATGACATGCAACATAATGGCGTTTCTGTACTTCTCGAAACTCCGGTGATTTTACCCTGCAGATACTTTCCACTATAGGACACCTGGTAGAAAAACGACATCCTCTGGGCGGGTCCAGCGGGCTCGGCACATCACCCTCCAAAATAATTCTTTCCTTCTTGCTCCCCACCCTGGGAACAAGGATAGCAGAAAGAAGCGCCTTAGTATAGGGGTGAAGAGGGTTGTTATAAAGATCGTCTTTGTCGGCCAGTTCTAAAAATTTACCCAGGTACATAACAGCGACGCGGTTACTGATATAACGAACCACTCCCAGGTCATGTGAAATAAACATATACGTCAGTTTAAAATCCTGCTGCAATTCCTGAAGAAGATTCAATACCTGGGACTGGATGGACACATCCAGGGCAGATACGGGCTCGTCGCAGATTACCAGGCTGGGATTTAAAGCAAGTGCCCGGGCTATTCCGATGCGCTGCCTTTGTCCACCGCTAAACTCGTGGGGATACTTGCCTGCATGCGAAGCATTCAGCCCCACAACTTCCAACAGCTGTAGAGCCCTTTGTTCTTGCTCTTTCCGCGTCCCTTGACCATGAATAATAAGGGGTTCACGAATAATGCGGGACACTGTCATGCGCCCGTTCAAGGAGGCATAGGGATCCTGAAAAATGATCTGCATATCCTTGCGCAGCTTTCTCAGATTTTCCCTATTTAAACTGCTAATGTCGCTGCCTTTAAAATATATTTTTCCTGATGTGGGCTCAAGAAGATGAAGGATAACCCGCCCCAGAGTGCTTTTGCCGCAGCCGCTTTCCCCAACGATACCAAAGGTCTCACCCGCATGTATGTTAAAGCTGATGCCGTCTACTGCTTTTAGCAGCTGTTTTTCCCCCAGCATAGCACCGCCGACAGGAAAATGTTTCTTTAGATTCTGAACTGACAGTAAGAATTCCCCGCTCATTGTCTCCTGCCCCCCCTTACCCAGCAGCGGACATAATGACCTGAAGTAACAGCTTCAAGGCGGGGCGGTTTTTCACAGCAGATCTTCTCAGTGTAAGCACAACGAGGATGAAAGGAGCATCCCCTGGGCATATCCAGTGGGTGAGGTATTGAACCTTTGATCACATGAAGCCTACCCTGTTTTTGTTCGACACTGGGGATGGATTTTAGCAAGCTTTCGGTATACGGGTGAAGGGGGTTCTCTAAAATAGTCTTTACATCGCTCTCCTCCATAACTTTGCCAGCATACATAATCGCCACCCGCTCCGCCATCTCCGCCACAACCCCCAGATCATGGGTGATAAGGATAATTGCCGTCTCCATCTTTTCTTTCAGTTCCATCATCAGTTGCAAGATCTGGGCCTGAATTGTTACATCCAGCGCAGTAGTTGGCTCATCAGCAATGAGAATCCTGGGGTTACAGGAGATTGCCATGGCAATCATCACCCGCTGCCTCATTCCCCCCGACAGGTGGTGGGGATATTCCCTGATCCTGCGCTCCGGCAAGGGTATGCCCACTGTCTTCAATGCTGTTACTGCCTGCCGCAAAGCCTCTTTTCTGCTGATATTTCTGTGGTTTAGAATGGCCTCTGCCACCTGGTCTCCAATGGTATATACTGGATTAAGAGAGGTCATCGGTTCCTGAAAGATCATGGATATCTCTTTTCCTCTGATCCTTCGCATCTCCCTCTCACTTTTTTGCAAAAGGTCCTGCCCCCGAAATAAGATTTCCCCCTGCCTGATTTTGCCCGAGTAATGCAGCAGGCGCATAATAGAGAGGGCTGTTACACTTTTACCGCATCCGCTCTCTCCCACAATCCCTACTGTTTCTCCGGCATTTAAATTAAGAGAAACACCGGACACGGCGGAAATGATCCCTTCGTCAGTGTGAAATTCTGTCACAAGATCTTTAATTTCCAGTAGAGGTCCGGCCATATTTACTCTCCTCGCCTGGCGGCAGATTTCAGCCAACACGATTTTACCGTTGTGGCAATTGTAACCTCCGGGCAATATTTTGGACAGCTACATTTCCTCGAACATGTATTTAAAGGCGGGCTTACCAGGTTGACTTAATATTCATGTTTTCTTATTTTTGGATCGAGCATGTCTCTCAGCCCATCACCAAACATGTTGAGAGACAATACGCACAAAGCTATAGCAACTCCCGGGAGAGTAATCATCCAGGGGGCCCGGCGGATAAAAACGCGCCCCTCTTCAAGGATGTTCCCCCAACTTGGTATCTCCGGAGGAACCCCAACACCGAGAAAGCTTAAAGAGGCCTCCGCCAAGATGGAATAAGCAAAAATCATAGTAGCCTGAATAATAATGGGAGCAATACAATTGGGCAACACGTGAAGCAAGGTGATTCGCATGTCGCTGGCGCCGGTAGAGCGGGCTGCTTCCACATAGGGCTGCTCTTTCTGGACCAGGACAGCACTGCGCACCACCCTGGCCATGCGGGGAGTATAAACCACGGATAAAGCAATAACCACATTGATAAACCTGGCCCCCAGCACGGCCATAATCGCTATCTGTAGAATTATAGCCGGAAAAGCCATGAGACCGTCCAGAATACGCATAATGAAATTATCAAGCAGGCGGTAGTATCCCGACAGCAGGCCCAAAATTATACCGGCAATGGTAGTGACAACAACGACGCTGCTGCCCACCCCCAGGGAAATCCGGGTCCCGTACAATACCCGGCTAAAAACATCCCGTCCAAAACCGTCTGTGCCAAAATAATGATCCCGGCTAATAGGCTGCAATCTGTTTGCCGGAGTCATGTCGGAGGGATCATAGGGTACCAAAACAGAGGCGAAAATGGCTATAAAAATCAGGCACAAGAGCATCACTGCACTGACAAGGACACTTTTATTGCGTGACAGCAGCCTCCACCAGTAGGCTGCACTGCTTCTTCTGTTACCAGGTGTTAATGCCGGCCCCTGTTGCATGTAAAGGCTCCTCTCTTTAAAAACTTATCCGGGGATCAAGATAAACATAGATAATATCTATAAGCAAATTAATAATAACATAGGCCGCGGCAACATAAAGAACGATCCCCGAAATAAGAGGGTAGTCCCGGCGCAAGACACCGGTGATAAGCAGACGGCCAATCCCGGGTATGCTGAAAACCTGTTCCGTAACCACAGCACCTCCCATCAGGTTTGCAAAACAGAGCCCGATTACAGTAATGGTCGGGATAATGGCATTCTTCAAAGCATGTTTGAAGATAACAAGCGTCTCCGATACGCCCTTGGCTTTTGCCGTCCGGATATAATCATTCTGGAGCACTTCCAACATGTTCGCACGGGTCATGCGGGCAATAATGGCAGCCTGACCCGCGCCAAGAGCAAAAGCTGGTAGCAGGAGAAAACGGATGGAATTAAAAAGTCCCGCCTTGGCGATAGGCTCATAATAGGCAACAGGGAAAAATGAACTGTTTAAAGCTACGTACAGCACCAGCAACAAAGCCAGCCAGAAATTAGGCACCGCCACTCCCAGGGAACTAAAAAACATGATAACCTGATCCACAATGCCATTATGGCGGGAAGCTGAGATAACGCCTGCCGCAATTCCCACCACAACCGACATGGCTAAAGCAAGGAACGTAAGAAGAAGAGTGGCCTCCATATGTTTGATAATGGCATTTGTCACAGGCATACGTAAGAAGATGGATGATCCCAGATCACCTTTAAAAATACTGCCAAACCAGTCCACCATCTGGATGGGAATGGGTTTGTCAAGCCCTATCTCTGCAGCCAGGCGAGCAATATCGTCGGCAGTAGCTTCAGGCCCCAGCATCAAAGCCGCCGGGTTCCCCGGCAGCAGGCGCATGAGAATAAAGACCACCGTCGCTACCACTAACATTACTGGAATCAGGGCTAGAATACGTTTAAAAATATATTTGGCCATAAGCTTCCCTCTTCATGTAAGAAAGGAATCAAAATATCGTTGATGGCGCATGCGCCTTATAACCCGAAAGTGAATTAAGCAGTACACAAGAAGTTGTATATAATCCCATACTCCCGCTCATGTTGTATAAAACAATACCGGCCTCTACATGCTTTCATAGAGCTTTTCGCTCAGCTGTCAAACCGGGGCAAGCAATCTTTTTAAAGTCTTTCCCGGGGGTTTCATCCCCCGGGAAAGGTAATACTATGGGGCCAGCCAGACATTCCAGAAGAATATTTCGTTCATATTGGCAAAACCCCTAACATCCTCTCTTAAGAGCCGCAGGTTGGAATAATCACCTATCTTCACTGTAGGCACTTCCTCATAAAATAGTTCCTGCACCTGCTCCCAGAGTGCATAGCGAAAGGCAAAATCCTCTTCTACAGCCATTTCCGCCAGCAGTTCAACAAGGTCGTCGTTTTCCCACCAGCCAGCATAAGTCGGAGTTATCACTACCATCATGGTAGGATCAGCCCGGAAGGTCATACCGGTGCTAAAGGCTTCCCAAAGCTCTGGATTGCTGCGACGATCTGTCACCGTAGCCCAATCCATCTGTTCCAGTTCAATGTTAAAGCCCACTTTTTCCAGCTGGTTTTTGGCGGCCAGCGAAAAATTGTATTCCAGAGGACCGGTCATCCAGCGGATCGGTTCTCCATCGTAGCCGGCTTCCTCCAGAAGCGCTTCTGCTCTATCCGGATCATCCTGATTGTAAAGCTCGGCTCCGGCATCACTCCACCAGACCTGCTCCTTGAACATGATGCTGGGATCAAGGCGCCAGAAATCCCTATGCCCATACCCTGCTTCCATGATCGGATCCATATCGAGAGCTGCCAGGAAGGCCTGGCGGATAAGTTTGTTGCTCATCACGCCTTCCTTTTTGTTAAAGACCACAGTGAACCATCCGCGAGGCTGAGAGGCTATGGCCTCCAGGCCAGGCGTATCTTTGAGGCGATCATATTCGTCAACAGGAACAAAGTCTGCAAAATGGTAATCTCCACTTTCCACACTGGCAATCCTCACAGAGGCATCAGCAAAAAAGTAGAAGTCGAGCTCATCTACATAGGCCGTCTTGGCACCACCGTAGCCGGTAGCATCAAAATCAACCTGCTCGTAACCGTCGTACTTTTTAAGCTTGATATACTGGTTGGGTTCCCATTCCACAAACTCATAAGGGCCGGTACCAATGAACTGCTCCAGTGGTTCAGCCCCGGCGCCTGCCACTATTTCTTCCGGATAGATAGCAGCACCTCCATTGGGAATAGCCAGGTAAACAAGCACGGTACCTATGGGCTCATTTAGAGTTAACTTGACCTGGTAGGGCCCATCAGCTTCAAGAGAAGCTATTTTGGCAAAAAGCACCTGGCCATTGCCGGCAACTTCTCCCCAGCGTTCAAGAGAGGCCACCACATCTGCTGAAGTCATCTCTTTACCGTTATGAAAAGAGACTCCTTCCCTCAACTTAATGGTATAGGTAAGCTTATCTTCGCTGATTTCCGGCATTCCTGCCGCCAACATGGGGATAATGTCAAATTCTTCATCCAAAGTGTAAAGCTGTTCAAATATATGCCAGCCCACATTGTAAACAAGAGTAGTGGTGGAGGCATGCATATCTATAGTAGGAGGTTCGGCATCAATTACAACTTTCAAGGTCCCCCCGAAAACAGGGTCTGTACTAGGCTCAACACCAGGATCAGTTACATCTATCTCGTCCTTAGGGCCACAACCCACTACTGCCATGGCTGCTATGAGCAGTATCGCTAAAGCTGCCAACCAAACTCTTTTAAACATTAATAGCCCTCCTCGGGAAAGTTTTATCACCTTTCTGTTCCCCTCTAAAAAGACCCTTTTGGCGACCCCTTATCACCTCCCTTTACAATGAGCTACGCTTTGTGTGGTTCTGGCGGATATTTTTAAAATATGTGCTATCCGCAAGGTCAACAACACTGTAGAGGTGACCCTGCCTCTCCAGGGCTTCTTTGCCTCTAGCAGTTGTAAGTATACAACCAGGAATCTTGAGCGGTATCCCGCCCGCCATGACTACACTGCCACTAATAATTGTAATCTGGACATCTCCTTTTCGCGGGTGCAATATTGCCAGATCTGCATCTGCTCCTCTGCCCAGATGCCCTTTTGTATTAAAACCAAACATTCTCGCCGGGTTATAGCAGGCTTTCAGCACCAGCTCCTCCAGGGTCAGAGCCCCGAAATGGACAAGCAGCATTCCCTGTAGCAGGATAAAGTTACGGGGAATAGCACCGCCGTCGCTGCTGATAGCATCTACCACGAAAGTATTGCTATCTTTCTTTTCAGTAGCACAAACCAGGGCGCTTGATCTTAAATTAACGGCAAAGGCTACCCCAACACGTGTTTCGGCTTCAAGCCACCTCTCCCGGGCCTTTTCCCGCCAGAGATAACACATTTCACCGCCCACAGGGGCGTAAACAGCAGCCTTGCCCTCTAAAATAGCCTTTTCAAGCCCTTCACGGCTCACGGGGTAACCAAATTTGCGCAAACAATTCCTGGTAACATTGCTCTCCGGTAATAAATCCTCACCTATGTGACCGCTGCATCCGTTCAGGGGAGCCAGGTGCGATTCAGAGACGATATTGCCGGCATTCTTTAGCGCTTTCATAGCACGGGACAGCTCCCTAAGCGGATCTTCAACAAGACCCCGGCAGTACGCATTGATATGCGCAAGATGAAGAGGATTGCCGGCTGACAGCTGAATAGCCTCCTCCAGGCCCAAAATATTACTTCCCGTATCCGTACTTCCGGCATGAAAAGCCACATATGCCCCTTCCCGGGCCGCGGTATCGATAACATCAGCGGTGGTATCAGGAGTCAGCGGATAATGGCCGCCCAGTAGTTTGACCCCAATAGCCCCTTTATCAAGAGCAGAACCCACCTTTTGGGCAACTTCATCGTGCGGTGCGTCTTTTCTGCTTATGCCGAAGCCGGGGCGGATTCCCTCCAGGATGGCCACATTCAAGCCGCAGCCGTAGTCGCTAATCTCATCAGTAACAGACTCCACCGGGCCTTCAAAGTCAACAGCAGTGGTTACACCCGCTTTGACCAGCATCCGATATCCCGCACCCCGGGCTTGTGGTCTGGCCGCATGAACGTGAGAGTCCACCACGCCTGGAATGACCAGCAATCCTTCAGCAGAAACCACCTTTTTTGCCACAGCCCAATCCAGATCCGGCTCCACAGCAGCAATCTTGCCTTCTATGACCGCTACATCAGCTACCCCGTTAACCTTATTGACAGGGTCTACCACATAGCCGTCTTTTACCAGCAGATCATACTTCATCTTATGCGCCATTTTGATATGTCCTCTCTGGATATGTTCTTCACAATATGCTGTCTAATTTGTATTGTTATGTAAAGAATGATTTGTACATGCCCGATTTGGGATTTAAGGAAATACTCAGATAGTGATATGACAAAAATTGAAAACATAAATTTTTAAACCCATTAATGCAAAACAATCAATAGCTAGAGAATGATCTTATTTCAACACGGGTTATAAAAATCCTTTTTCTTTTTTGAAAATCAAGATGATCGGATCAGACTGACAGGCCATCTTCAAGCACATCCAGGGGATCATCCACTTTTACCCGGCCGCCTTTAACCACCCGCCCAAACAGTCCCCGCTCCGCCAGCAGGCTGTAACCACGATACGAGTAAGTGTGCTGCTCAGCAGCGTCTTTTCCGATGGAGGTTATTTCGATTATGGCTTCACCTGCCCTGACCAGTGTCCCCACGCTCAGAACATTTTCCGGCAATCCGCTGACCAGCAGGTTCTCCGCAAAGCTGCCCGGCGCCGGTTTTTCACCCAGCTTTTCTATCAGCGGTTCTACAAATTGATCCAGTAAAATGCTCACCTGCTTATCACCCCTGCCGGCATGAGCATCACCTACCAGTCCAAAATCTTCTTTCAGGTAACCCCCACCCACATCGTGTTTGGGAACACCGCGCATCTCGGACAGACATACAGCACAAATATGTCCTGAAAACATCATCGACCCCCCATTATCGCATTTCAAAACAAAGAAGACGGCAGCCGGCTTGAAGTCTTTTTACACCGGCACCGCCTTCA